>NZ_JACMYP010000138.1 GCF_020889705.1 Bradyrhizobium altum
CGCGGTCGGCCGCAACGATCACCGCGAGCGATCCGAGCGCGGGGATTTCGGTCGACAGCTTGATCGGCGCGACGTCGCCGTCGACGCGCAGCAGCGCGATGTCGGTGGTGTGGTCGCGTCCGGCGACGGCGGCTTGCCTGCGGCTGCCGTCGGCAAACTGGATTTCGATCTCGCCCTCGTCGGCGAGCGCTTCGTCGGCGGTAACGACAAGACCCGCCTTCCAGACAAAGCCGGATGCGCGGGCGCGATGCGAATGCACAGAGACGATCGCCGGCGCCGCCCGCGCAATGGTCTCGGAAAGGGCTGACGACAGCGAGGCGAGGGTGGTCGGTTCGGTCATGGGAAACTCCGTTGGCTTCCCCCAATCTGGGATGTTGCGGCCGGCAGTGAAACTGGCCGGATGGGCAGGGCCGGGTCCGTGCCGCTCGGAACTGCCGCTCAGCTCAGCCGGTGCAGGGTCGCCTTCGGGCTCTCGCCGAACTTGGCGCGGTAGGCGCTCGCCATGCGGCTCAGATGGGTAAAGCCGAGGTCGAATGCAATATCGACGATGCGCTCGCCCGGCCGCGCCGTCTTGAGGCGGGCGTTGAGATGGGCGAGGCGGATGTCGAGCAGCATCTCGGAGACCGTGGTGCCGAAGTGACGGCGGAAGCCGAGTTGCAGCGCGCGGACACCGGTGCCTGCGATCTCCGCAAGCTCGACGAGATCCAGCGGCTCGGTCGCGCGGGTCTCGAGATAGGCCCGCACGCGCTTCAGCGCCGCAGGCTGGGCCTCAGCGCGGCCGTTGAAGACATCGATCGCCGAACTCAAGGTGTGCCGCTGCTCGTTGAGCAAAACATTGAGAAACGACTCGCGCCAATCGGCTGCCGCGACCGCGGACAAGCTCTTGTGCGGCCCGATCTGCTCGGCGGTCGTCACGAGTTGCTCGATTCTAGCCGAGAGCGTCTGCCCGAGTGGCCCGCTCAGTGCGACAGCCGGATCGAACTCGACCGGTCGGACCGCCACCCCGCCAAGCGCCGCGGCGCGATGCTCAACCAGCTTGCGGTCGAGCAGCACGATGAGCTGGGCGCAGTTGTCGCGCCAGGTCATCTCGGTCGGAATGGTCGGCGACAGCAGCGAGGCACAGTGTTGCGGCCCGGTGGTGAGCTCGCGCGCGGCGGTCCGCACCGCGGCCGAGCCGGACAGCGGCATCTGCAACAGGAAGAAGCGGTCGAGGCAGCCCGGATTGATCGCGACCGATCCGCCATAGGCGACATAGTTGACGGAGAACCCGTCGAACTCGGCGCAATTGTGGTGCGCGGAGAAATCGCGCTCCGAACGATCGACGGGCGTCAGCTCATGCGGACAGAAGATACGGCCGATCGCTTCGGCCGCGTCATCGACGCGTGCGGTCGCGACGCGCGCGAAATCCTTGAGTCTTGCGCTTGTCGAACTTGCCCTTGCCGAAACCTCGTTGCCAACAGCAGTCACGCCGGCCGTCCGGAGTTGTTTGAGGTCTAAAACATCGTGCAGCCTAGTGCATTCGCCGGCAAAGGGGAACGCCGTTTCGTCGCGCAAACTGCCCGATCGGCGCGCAGGCGGATGCGGCGGCATTGGGCAGAGGCTTCCTGGCTCGACGCTGCCGCATTGCAACATGGTCGCGCCGGCTGCGGATTCGTTTATCGGCTAGACAGCCGCACCGGCTGGCGACAGGCTCGGTGTCGGCAATACGCATCCAAAACTGGAGAGGCTGACATGGGCGCGCTCGAAAAAGGCATTACCCGAACCGGCACCGGTTACGGCGGCAAGACCTGGAATATCCTTGGCCAGGTCTACTATCCGAAGGCGGTCACCGACTCGACCTTCGCGTTCGAGACCAACAGCGATCCCGGCCAGTTCGTGCCGGTGCACATCCACCCGACCCAGGACGAATTCATCCTGGTGCAAGAGGGCGTGCTCGACCTCAAGCTCGATGGCGTCTGGGTGCAGGCCAAGGCCGGCGACCTCGTGCGCATGCCGCGCGGCATTCCGCACGGCTATTTCAACAAGTCCGACAAGCCGGCGCGGGCGCTGTTCTGGGTGTCGCCGATGCAGAAGCTCGAGGCGCTGTTCGAGAAGCTGCACAATCTGCAGGACCCGGTCGAAGTGGTGCGCATTTCCGCCGAGCACGAGGTGGACTTCCTGCCGCCGGAAGCCAACGACTAGGCTGCCGAGCAAATAGACAGCGCACGCGAGACAGCGATCGCCGGGGTTGGCTCCGGCGATGACGGGGACGCGTGCGCTTAGGGAAATGGGCCTGTTCATTCATCACGGAGGCGTTTCATGGTCAAGCAGAAGCATGTGTGCGTCATCGGCGCCGGGGTCTCCGGGCTCGCCGCCGGCAAGGCCTTTGCGGATCGCGGCCACAAGGTGACCATCATCGAGCGCAGCGGCGATCTCGGCGGGGTCTGGGAGCCGGCGCGCTCCTATCCCGACGTGCAGACCCAGAGCCCGAAGGAGCTCTATCGCTACACCGACAAGGCGATGCCGGAGTCCTACCCGGAGTGGCCGAAGGGTCCGCAGGTCCATGCCTATCTGCGCGACTATGCCCACAGCCATGGGCTCGACGGCGCGATGCGGTTCGACACCAGGGTCGAGAACATGACGCGCCGCGCCGACGGCAGACAGGGCTGGACGCTCGCGCTTCGCTCGACCGACGGCGCCACGGGGCACGAGGATTTCGACTTCGTCGCGGTCTGCACCGGGCAATTCAACGAACCGCAGACGCTGCCGCTGCCCGGCGAGGACGGCTTCAAGACGCAGGGCGGCCAGATCCTGCACTCGTCGCAATACAGCGATCCTGATCTTGCCAAGGGCCGCAAGGTGGTGGTGCTCGGCGGCTCGAAATCGGCGACCGATATCGCCGTGAATGCGGTCAATTCCGGCGCCAGCGAGGTCACCATCGTGTTTCGCGAGTCGGTCTGGCGGATTCCCTATTTCGTCGGCGGTCTCGTCAACTTCAAGCGCATCCTCTACATCCGCGCGCAGGAGCAGATGTTTGCGAGCTGGGGCATCGGGCCGATGGCGCGCCTCGCGCATGTCGTCGCAAAGCCGTTCGTCTGGGCGAACTGGCGCGGGCTCGAGAGCATGCTGAAGATGCAGCTCAAGCTGAAACAGTGCGGCATGGTGCCGAAGGAGCGGATCGAGGACGGCGTCAACTGCTCGGTACCGATCGCGACCCCCGGCTTCTATCCGATGGTTGCCGACGGCCGGATCAAGGCGGTGCAGGGCACCTTCGATCATTATGACGGCAAGACCATCGTGATGAGCGGCGGCCAGCGTGTCGCGGCCGACGTCGCGGTGCTCGCGATCGGCTACAAGCTCGGTGTGCCGTTCCTCCCTAAAGAATATCAGAACAAGCTGGTCGAGCCCGACGGGCAGTATCGGCTCTATCGGCTGATCGCCAACCCGGATCTGCCCGACATGGGCTTTGTCGGGTTCAACTCGAGCTTCTGCACCGTGCTGTGCGCGGATCTCGCCGCGAACTGGCTGGTGCGCTATGCCGACGGCCAGCTCGCGCGGCAGCCGAGCGCGGCCGAGATGCACGACAACATCGCAATGATGCTGAACTTCAAGCGGGTCGAGCGTCCGGCGGCGGGCGTCTATGGCGGGCTCTGCGTCGCGCCCTACCACTTCAAGCATTTCGACGAGCTGTTGGCGGACATCGGCACCAGGGCGTCGCGCCGCAACCCGCTCGTCGAAAAATTCACGCCGCCGGACGCGGACGCCTATGCGCGCTTCCTTGCGACCGCGCCTATGTACGAGGCCGTGGCCTAATCGCGGCCGGCGTCGAGGAAGGCTTGTGCCAACCGCTCGGGATTGGAGAAGCACAGCTCGTGGCTGCCCGGCACCTGGACCAGGCGGAACAGCCCGAGCTTCTCCGACAGCCGCGGATGCCAGGGCAGGCCGTGTGGCATCGCCGTGTCCTCGGTGCAGTTGACGTAGGATTTTGCGATCGGCATCTCGGCCGGATTGGTCCGCAACGCGATCTTGTCCTGGAAGGTCTTCAGCGGGTGCGGGTTGAGCTTGTCATAGGCCCGCTGCGCCGTCTCGAGGTCGGCGTCGTTGATGAAGGCCTCGCGCCAGATCGGGAACGGCAACACCACCGAGGCGTCGCCGCGCTCGGCATAGATGGCATCGAACAGGCCGACATAGTGCGGCGGCACCATGTCGTTGAGGCTCTCGCCGTTGTTGGGCACGAAGGCGTTCCAGTACACCAGCCGGCGGATGCGGTTCGCGGCTGCGTCGGCAACGCCCGTGATGACCATGCCGCCATAGCTGTGGCCGACCAGCACGATGTCATTCAGATTGTGCTCGGCGAGATAATCCACGATCGACTGGATCGCCTCGGCAAGACCAGTATCCTTCCGGTCGCCGGGACGGTTGCCCTTGATCGTCGGGGTGTGGACGACATGGCCGGCCTTGCGGATGGCGGCCGCAACCGGCTCAAACTCGGCGCCGGTATGCCAGGCGCCATGGACAAGAACATAGGTCGACATGTTGTACCTCCCTGCGTGGTTTGGTTAGATCGATTGCGCGGTTCGGACGGCCGGGAATGCGCGCTGACGTCATGTGGTTCCTGATGGATATTGACCCGGGGCTACGGAACGCGCTTGGCTATAACCGAACCGGATTGGGCTCGGAGTGAACTGATGCAGCAAATCGCCGCCGCGGATCGCTCGCGCAGGCTGAGCTGGAATACCGCGGACACACGGCCGGGCGAGCAGTTCGCCTATTATTGCGAGGCGATCTGCCAGGCCTTCATGAACCTGACGCCGGAGCCGCCGGCGACGCCGGGCTTCCTGGCCCGGGTCGAGACCGTTGGGCTCGGCGACGGTGCGGTCAACCGGGTCAGTTTCCCGGATCATATCGTGCGGCGCTCCTCCGCCGACATCGCCGCGTCCAGCCGGCGCTGCTACTACCTCAATCTCAAGCTCGCCGGCCGCTGCCGGATCCAGCAGGCCGGGCGCGAGATCAGCCTGTCGCCCGGACAAGTCGGAATCTTCGACAGCGGGCAGCGCTTCTCGCTGTTGCACGATCGCGGTCCCGCGCTGCAGGTCGCATCGTTCTGGGTGCCGGCCGAGGCGCTCGATGAACGGCTGCCGTCGGCGCCGGAGGTCGCACCGGCGCGGGTCTCCGATGATCCGTTCGTCGGCCATCTCATCGCCGAGACGGCACAGGTGCTGAACAATTCGGCGCTCCGGGCATCCGATACGGACAACGCCCGGCTGTTTGGCGTGCTGCTCGACCTGGTCGCGCTCAGCCTGTCGCGGACGGGTCGCGCGGGCGTTGCCGAGAGCGCGGGTCTTGCAGATGCAACGTGGCTCGCGCTGCGCCGCGCCGTCGACCGCAGGCTGCGCGAGCCCGGGCTCGGCGTTGCTGCCGTCGCTGCTGCGATCGGCATCAGCGAGCGTTACGTCCACAAACTGTTCGAGCGCGCAGGCACCACATTCGCCAGCTACGTGATGGATCGTCGCCTCGACGGCGCGGCGCGCGACCTGAAGAATCCCGCGGTCGCCGGGCGCGCGATCGGCGACATCGCTCTCGACTGGGGTTTTTCCGATCTGTCGCATTTCACGCGGCGCTTCAGGCATCGCTTCGGCTGCACGCCGCGCGACTGGCGCCGGAGCTAACGCAAAGTTCGGAAGTCACGATGTCACAATCATTCACCTATCAAGTCAGCCCGATGCGGGTCGTGTTCGGGGTCGGCACGATCGTGCAGCTGGCTGATGAACTCGACCGGCTCGGCATCAGCCGCGCCCTGGTGCTCGCAAGCCGGCGGCAGCAGGCGGAGCTCGGCGATCTCCGAGGCTTGACCGGCGGCCGCATGGCTGGCGCGTTCGACGGCGCTGTTGTGCACACCCCTGTCGCAGTCACCGAACGCGCGATGCAGATGGTCGGCGAGTTGAAGCCCGACGGCGTGGTTGCGATCGGCGCGGGTGCCGCGACCGGTCTCAGCAAGGCGATTGCGTTGCGCACCGACCTGCCGCAACTGATCGTGCCGACCAGCTATGCCGGCTCCGAGATGACGCCGGTGCTCGGAGAGACCGTGGACGGCGTCAAGACCACGCAATCCTCGCCGAAGATCTTGCCTGAAGCCGTGATCTACGACGTCAACCTGACGATCTCGATGCCGACAAAGTTCTCGGCGATCTCCGGCCTCAACGCGATCGCGCATGCGGCCGAGGCGCTGTATGCGCGGGACGGCAATCCGATCACCTCGCTGATGGCGGAAGAGGCGATTGCAAAACTCGCGTCATCGCTGCCGGACGTGATCGCGCGGCCGCGCGATCTCGATGCGCGCTCGGATGCTCTCTACGGCGCTTGGCTGTGCGCGGTCTGTCTCGGCACCGTCGGCATGGCGCTGCATCACAAGCTCTGCCACACCGTCGGCGCGCTGTTCGACCTGCCGCATGCCGAAACCCATGCGGTGATGCTGCCGCACACCATCGCCTACAACACGCCGGCGGCGCGCGCTGCGATCGGCCGCGCCGCGCGGGCGCTTGGCGTCGCTGATGCGGCCGATGGCCTGTTCGATCTGTCGGCAAGGCTCGGCGCGCCGCGTTCGCTCGCCGCGATCGGCATGCCTGAAGACGGCATCGCAAAGGCGGCCGCACTCGCCACCAGGAATCCTTACTGGAATCCGCGGCCGATCGAAGAGCGCGGCATCAGCGACCTGCTTCGGCGCGCGTGGTCGGGCGCACGGCCGCAGGCCGGATAGATCACACGCCGATGGCGTTGCGCGCGATCACATCGCGATAGAATGCCGCGCTCAGTTTCGGCACCCGCGCCTGGGTCTCGAAATCGACGCGATAGAGGCCGAAGCGCTTCGCGTAGCCGAAGATCCATTCGAAATTGTCCATCAGGCTCCACAGGAAATAGCCGTGGATCGGGACGCCGTCGGCGGTCGCGCGCTGCAATTGGGCGAGGTAGTTGCGCAGGAACATGATGCGGTCGAGGTCGTAGATCTGCCCGTCCGGCTGCACCTTGTCCTCGCCGGAGGTGCCGTTCTCGCTGATATAGATGCTCTTGATGTTCCAGAGCTTCGCGGCAATCCGCGGCGCCCAGTAGATCGTCTCCGGCGCGATCCGCAGCCAATCCGAACTCATGTGCGGGAAGGAGCCCGGAATCGGCAGCGGCTTCCAGCCGGGGGCATGGTCGGTGGCGAGGATGTAGCACTGCGGCGCGTAGATGTTCAGCCCGACGAAATCGTTGGGCTGCGCGATGATCTTCAGCTCCTCGGCGGTGAATTTGGGCGCGTCGGCGCCGGCATATTGCAGGAAGCCTTCGGTGTACTTGCCTTCGAGCACGACGCCGAGAAAGCCCGCATTGAGCTCGCGCGTCGCGATCTCGGTAGCGCGGATGTTCTCCGGCGTGTTGATCGCGGGCACGCAGGCGGTGATGTTTTCGGCGGGACCGACCCGCGTGCCGGGGCGGCCCTTGGCGCGGATCGCCTGCACCGCGAGCCCGTGCGCCAGCGCAACGTGATGGCGCGCCTGGTTCACCTCGGCCGGCGGCAGCGTCAGCCCCGGCGCGTCGACGCCGAGCGCATAGCCGAACGGGAGGAAGCGCCCGACCTCGTTAAGGGTGAAGATGTTCTTGACCCGGTCGGTCAATCGCTGCGCCACATAGCCGGCGTAGTCGCCGAACGCCTTCGATGTATCCCGCGAGCGCCAGCCGCCGGCGCGGTCCTGCAACGCCTGCGGCAGATCCCAGTGATAGAGCGTGGCATAGGGCTCGATGCCGTTCGCGAGCAATTCGTCGACCAGGCGGTTGTAGAAGTCGAGGCCCTTTGGATTGGGCGCGCCGGTGCCATCGGGAAACACCCGCGGCCAGGCGATCGAGAAACGGTAGGCCCTGGCGCCGAGATCCTTGATGAGGCGGACATCCTCCTTGTAGCGGTGATAGTGGTCGTTGGCGCGATCGCCGGTAGAGCCGTCCTCGATCTTGCCCGATGTATGGGTGAATGTGTCCCAGATCGACGGGCCGCGGCCGTCCTCCTTGACCGCGCCCTCGACCTGGTAGGACGAGGTCGCGGTGCCCCAGACGAAGCCGGCGGGAAAGTTCGCGCCGTCAGGCCGCGGAGCGTGGTTCGCGGCCTCGGCAGGGCCGGTCAAACCGAGCGCAGAGAGGCCCGCAAGGCCCGCAAACTGCCGGCGCGAGAACTTTTCGAACATCATTGTCTCCCGTGGCCGGACGCTTCGGCTGGAATGCCAGCCATAAGTTAGCCTTCCGTCCTGCCGTTGAGCAACAAGGGTCGAGAGGCCGTAGCAAGCGGCGCGCCGATGGATGCGAACCGTTGCGATGTCAGATGTCGCGGAATTGTCAGTTTTGTGGCGACATGTTCTCTACTAGATTGCCTGCTACGTCCTTCCGCTATGACATCCGAAAATCCCGAGATCCTGGTGAGCTGCGCGATGAACAAGCCTGCGACCCATGTCCGAACCGCGCTGCTGCGTCGCCTTGCCACGGCAATCGGCTTGCTGCTGGCGACGGCCGCAGGCGCGCAGGCCGAGCAGACATTTTCGTTCGACAGCACACCCGGGAAGCTGCCGAAGACGGTTGTCCCGTTGAGCTACGCGATCGAGCTGACGCCCGATATCACCAGCCTGGCGCTGCCTGGCGTGGAGACCGTCGACATCGAGGTGCGTGAGGCTACGGCGCAACTAACGCTGAACGCGATCAACACGACATTCGCCGAGGCCACGATCGATGACGGCGCACAGCGCGCGGAGGTCGTGACCGACGCCACCGCGCAAACCGCGACGCTGACCTTCGCCAAGCCGCTTGCGGTGGGCCGGCACAAGCTGCGCATCGCGTTCACGGCGCAGATCAACAAATTCGGCACCGGGCTGTTTGTGGTCGACTATCCGACTCCGACCGGGATCAAGCGGTTGATCTCCAGCAAGCTGGAGCCGGCCGATGCAAGGCGGATCTTTCCGTGCTGGGACGAGCCGTCGTTCAAGGCGAGCTTCGCGCTGACCGTCGTGATCCCGCGCGATCTGCTCGCGGTCGGCAACATGCCCATCGCGAGCGAGGCGGCGGTCGCCGGCGATCTCAAGAAGGTCGCGTTCGCGCCGGCGCCGAAAATGTCGAGCTATCTGTTCGTGCTCACCGTCGGCGAACTTGAGCGGATCACGGCGGATGCCGGCGGCGTCACGGTCGGCGTGGTGACGACGGAGGGCAAGAGCGGGCAGGGCCGGTTTGCGCTCGACAGCGCAGTGAAACTGCTCGCCTATTACAACGACTATTTCGGCGTCAAATATCCGTTGCCGAAGCTCGATTTGATCGCCGTCCCCGGCGGGTTCGGCGGCGCGATGGAGAACTGGGGCGGTATCACCTTCTTCGAGAGCCGGCTGCTGTTCGATCCCGCGACCAATGCCGAGACGGCGCGGCGCGGCATCTTCGCCATCATCGCGCACGAGATGGCGCATATGTGGTTCGGCGATCTCGTCACCATGGCGTGGTGGGACAATCTCTGGCTCAACGAGGGCTTTGCCAGCTGGATGGCGACCAAGGCCTCGGAGCAGTTCTATCCGCAATGGCAGAGCTGGCTGAACGGCTACGGCGCGAAGCAGTTTGCCATGGCGCTCGATGCGCGCCGCACCTCGCATCCGGTGCAGCAGCCGATCGCGGATCACAGCGAAGCCGTCACGGCGTTCGATGCCATCACCTACAACAAGGGCCAGGCGCTGATCCGCATGCTCGAGACCTATCTCGGCGAGCAGGCATTCCGCGACGGCATCCGGAAATACATGGCTGCGCACGCCTACAGCAATTCCACCACCGCCGATCTCTGGCACGCGCTCGAGAGCGCTGGCGGCAAGACGATCACCGGCATCGCCGCCTCCTTCACGGAGCAGGATGGCGTGCCGCTGGTCATGGCCGAGACGACGTGCGATGGCATAGCGCAACGCCTGACGTTGCAGCAGGACCGTTTCGTGATCGCGCCGGCCAACAATCCGCCGCTGCCGGCCCACACCTGGCAGATCCCGGTCGCGTCCGGACCGGCGCAGGGCAAGCCGTTTGACGAGATCTTGCTGGAAGGCAGTGCCGATATCCCGGCCGGCGCTTGCGGCGATGCGATCAAGGTCAATCTCGGCGACGTCGGCTATTTCAGGGTCGAGTACGGGCCGAAGAACCGTGCCGCATTGTTGAACGTCTTCCCGCAAATGCAGGTCGGTGACCGGCTCAATGTCGTCACCGACGGCTGGGCGCTGGTGCAGGCGGGCCGCGCCGAGGCGCCGTCCTATCTCGCGCTGCTCGACGCGCTCGATGCCGGCGACCATCGTGCGGTGTGGGACCAGGTGATCTCGACATTCGCTGCGCTCAACCGCCTGTCGCGCGACCGCACCGAACGGCCGGTGATCCAGGCCTATGCCCGCGCCAAGCTGCGCCCGGTATTCGACCGGATCGGATGGGACGGCGGCGGTCCGGGCGACGATGACACTGCGCTGTTGCGCGCGAGCCTGATCTCGACGCTTGGTGATCTCGGCGACGCGGCAATTGTCGCCGAGGCGAAGCGGCGTTTTGCGGCGTTCCGCGATGATCCCACCTCGCTGCCGACCACGCTGCGCGATGCGGTCACCCATGTCGTCGGTATCACGGCCGACCGGGCGACCTATGACAAACTGCTGACGCTTGCACGCAACAGCACGGCGACCAATGAACGGCTGCGCTATTATTTCGCCGCGGCCAGCGCTCGCGATACGGAACTGGCGCGCGCGACGCTGGCGTTGACGGTGACGAGCGAATTGCCCGACACGATCGTGTCGGGGATGATCAATGCGGTTGCCTCCGCAGGCGAGCAGCCGCAACTCGCCTGGGACTTCGTCCAGACCAATTTCGATACGTTGCTGGCCAGGCAGGGGCCGAGCTTCCGCGACCAGTTTGTTCCGAACTTCATGACCAATTTTACCGATCAGGCCCACGCGGCAGAGTTGGCCGCATTCGCACCTTCACAATCCACCAGCGGCGGGCGGGTGATGGTGGCGCGCTCCTTGCAGGCGATCGCGATCTCGGCCGATCTCGCCGCGCGTGTGCTCCCCGCCGCCGACGCCTGGATCAGGGCGCACAAGCCGTGAGATCGCGAGGGAGTTTCCGGCGGCGCGCGATGCGGCTATGCTCCGTGCGCGGCATGCAATCAACGATGCGAGGCTGAGATGGTCAAAGGTTCCGATTTGCTGGTCGCGGCCCTCGAGAATGAGGGCGTGGAACGGGTGTTCGGTGTTCCCGGCGAGGAGAATCTCGACGTCGTCGAGAGCCTGCGCAAATCCTCGATCAAGCTGATCGTGACCCGCCACGAGCAGGCTGCGGCGTTCATGGCGGCGACCTATGGGCGGCTGACCGGAAAGCCCGGTGTCTGCATGACGACGCTAGGCCCGGGCGCGCTCAACCTGACCACCGGTGCGGCCTATGCGCTGCTCGGCGCGATGCCGATGGTGATGCTGACGGGCCAGAAGGGCATCTTGAGCAGCCGGCAGGCCAAGTTCCAGATCGTCGACATCGTCAACACCTTCCGTCCGCTGACCAAGCTGTCGCTGCAGATCGTCAGCGGCGCCACCATTCCGACGCTGGTCCGTGACGCCTTCCGGATCGCGACGCAGGAGCGGCCGGGGCCGGTGCTGCTCGAACTGCCGGAGGATATCGCGCGCGAGGAGATAGCGCCGGTCGAGATCGTGCCGCCGCATCCGATCGAAATTCCGATCGCGCACGCGGCTGCACTCGACCGCGCCGCCGACATGATTTTGAAGGCGCAGCGTCCGCTGATCATGCTCGGCGCGGCGGCATCGCGCCCGCGCTCGACCGCCGGGATCGGCGACTTCGTGCGGCGCACCAAGATTCCGTTCTTCACCACCCAGATGGGCAAGGGCACGGTATCGGGCGGCACCAACCAGTACATGGGAACTGCCGCGCTGAGCGAGCGCGACTATGTGCACGAGGCGATCGACCGCGCCGACCTGATCATCGCGATCGGTCACGACACGATCGAGAAGCCGCCCTTCATCATGGGCCCGAAGGGGCCGCAGGTGATCCATGTCAGCTACACGGCGGCGAATGTCGAGCAGGTCTACTTCCCGCAATGCGAGGTGATCGGCGACGTCGGGCCGAGCCTCGAATTGCTGGCCGATCGGGTCGCGGGAAAGCTGCCGTCTGCCAGCGCGCTGCTCAGCCTGCGCGAAGGTATCCTGGCGAGGATCACCGATCGCGCCACCGAAGGCCGCTGGCCGCCGACGCCGCAGCGCATCGTGCACGATGTGCGGCAGGTCATTCCCGAAGACGGCATCGTCGCGCTCGATAACGGCATGTACAAGATCTGGTTCGCGCGCAACTACCGCACGCTGCTTGCGAACTCGCTGCTGCTCGACAACGCGCTCGCCACCATGGGCGCCGGCCTGCCGTCGGCGATGATGGCGGCGATGCTGTATCCGAAGAACCGCGTGCTCGCGGTCTGCGGCGACGGCGGCTTCATGATGAACTCGCAGGAGATGGAGACCGCGGTCCGCCTCAAGCTCAATCTGGTGATCCTGATCCTGGAGGATTCTGCCTACGGCATGATCCGCTGGAAGCAGGCGGTCGACAACTTCCCGGATTTCGGCCTCACTTTCGGCAATCCGGATTTCGTCAAATATGCCGAAAGCTACGGCGCCAAGGGTTCGCGGATCGAGAGTACGGAGGCGATCGTCCCGACGCTGGAGCGGGCCTTCTCCGGCGGCGGCGTGCATCTCGTGGTGGTGCCGATCGACTATACCGAGAACAAGCGGGTGCTGGTCGACGAACTGCGCGAGAAGGTGCAGCAGATCGACGTCGAATAGCGGATTGCCGCTGACGGCACGGAACGAAAAGCCCTCGGCTTGATTGAACGTAAGCCGCCATGGTAGCACGCCAGGATGTTACGCAATGAGTATCACTCGTTGTGCTGATGGTCGGCGATACCAGATATGAGAGGTCACGTGACTGCACCAAATCCTGCCGCCGGCAAACCCGTCGATCCCTCGGCGCTTGCCAATGTGCCGCGGCTGGTCACGGCCTATTTTGCCGGCAAGCCCGACGCCAGCGATCCCACCCAACGGGTTGCCTTCGGCACCTCCGGCCATCGCGGCTCGTCGCTGAAGAATTCCTTCAACGAGGACCACATCCTTGCCACCACGCAGGCGATCTGCGACTACCGGCGCGAGAAGGGCCTCACCGGGCCGCTGTTCATCGGCATCGATACCCATGCGCTGGCCGAGCCGGCGCTGGCCAGCGCGGTGGCAGTGTTCGCGGCGAACGGCGTCGAGATCATGATCGACGCCCAGGGTGGCTACACCCCGACGCCGGTGATCTCGCATGCGATCCTGAGCTACAACAAGGGCCGCAGCACCGGCCTTGCCGATGGCGTCGTCATCACCCCGTCGCACAACCCGCCGGAGGATGGCGGCTATAAGTACAATCCGCCGCATGGCGGCCCGGCCGACACCGATGTCACCGCTGTGGTCGAGAAGAACGCCAACCGCTATATCGAAGCCGGCCTCAAGGGTGTCGCGCGGATGCCGTATGATCGGGCGCGCAAGGCCGCGACCACGCATCTGCACGACTACATCACGCCCTACGTTGCCGATCTCGGCAACACCGTCGATCTCGCGCTGATCAAGTCCGCCGGGGTCAAGATCGGCATCGATCCGCTCGGCGGCGCGGCGGTGCATTACTGGCAGCCGATCATCGCGCGCTACGGCATCAACGCGTCAGTGGTCAACAATGCGGTCGATCCGACCTTCCGCTTCATGACCGCGGATTGGGACGGCAAGATCCGGATGGACTGCTCGTCGCCTTATGCGATGGCGAGCCTGATCGGGATGCGCGACCGCTTCGACGTCGCCTTTGCCAACGATACCGACGCCGACCGCCACGGCATCGTCACCCGTTCGAACGGGCTGATGAATCCGAACCACTTCCTCGCCACCGCGATCGCCTATCTGTTCGCACACCGGCCGCAATGGGGCAAGGACGCCGCGATCGGCAAGACCATCGTGTCGAGCTCGATCATCGATCGCGTTGCCAAGAAGCTGAACCGCAAGCTGGTCGAGACACCAGTCGGCTTCAAATGGTTCGTCGAAGGGCTCGGCAGCGGCGGCTTCGGCTTTGCCGGTGAGGAGAGCGCCGGCGCGTCGTTCCTCAAGCGCGACGGCTCGGCGTGGACCACCGACAAGGACGGCATCATCCTCGGCCTGCTGGCGGCGGAGATCATCGCCAAGACCGGCCGTGATCCCAGTGAATTGTTCAACGAGCTGACCGCCGAACTCGGCGTTCCCTATTACGAGCGCATCGATGTCGCGGCGACGCCGAAGCAGAAGAATGCGCTGAAGGCGCTCGGGCCCGAGCAGCTCAACATGACCGAGCTCGCCGGCGATCCGGTGCGCGCGGTCAGGACCAAGGCGCCGGGCAACGATCAGCCGTTCGGCGGCATCAAGGTTGAGAGCGAGGCCGGCTGGTTTGCGGCGCGTCCCTCCGGCACTGAGGATGTCTACAAGATCTACGCCGAGAGCTTCCGCGGGCCGGATCATCTCAAACAGATCCAGGGCGACGCGCAGGCCGCGATCGCCAAGGTGTTCTGAGGGCGCGGGGCCGGACGGAATTCATGCGCGTATTGTTGACCGGCTCCTCCGGCTGGCTCGGCCGCTTCCTTGCGCCGCGGCTTCGACAGGCCGGCCATGACGTGACCGGCCTCGACGTCGTCCCGGGCGGGGCGACCGATGTGGTCGGCTCGGTGGCTGAGCGGTCGGTGGTCGTTCGGGTGTTCGGCGATCACGGCATCGAGGCCGTGATCCATGGCGGCGCGCTGCACAAGCCGGACATCGCGCGGTTCTCATCGCAGGCCTTTGTCGACGTCAACATCACAGGCACCCTCAATCTGCTGCAAGCGGCTACCGCCGCCGGCCACGACCGCTTCGTGTTCACCTCGACGACGTCGCTGATGATCTCGCAGGCGATCTGCGACGAGGAAGGCCATGCGGCGGTGTGGCTCGACGAGACGACAGGGCCGCTCGAGCCGCGCAACATCTACGGGGTTACAAAACTCGCCGCCGAAGGGCTGTGCCGGCTGTATAGTCGGGAGCATGGGCTGAACTGCGCGGTGCTGCGCACCAGCCGCTTCTTCCCCGAAGACGACGATACGATCCGCGACATCCATGGCGAGAACCTGAAGGCGACCGAACTGCTGTATCGCCGCCTCACGGTCGAGGATGCCGCCGACGCCCATGTCGTGGCACTGGAGAAGATCCGCGGCTTCGAGGTGTTCGTGATCAGCGCTCCGACGCCGTTTGCGCGCGGCGATGTTGCTGACCTGAAGACGGACGCGGCCGGCGTGATCGTGCGGTATTTCCCCGATGCGGCGGCGCTGTTTGCGCGCCAGGGCTGGCACTTGCCGCATTCGATCGGCCGGATCTACGACGCCAGCAAGGCCGAACGGCTGCTCGGTTTCCGCGCGGTAACCGACTTTGCAGCGGTACTCGGCGCCCTGCGCAGCGGCGAGCCGCTTCCCTTTGCGCACGATCCCGATTATGTCTCGCCGTCAACGAGGCTCGCAAATGGCTGATTTCCACGGCGTCTTTCCGTATCTGGTGTCCCCGGTCGACCCCGCCGGCCATGTCCGTACCGAGGTGCTGGGCCGGCTCTGCGACGATTTGATCAAGGCCGGCGTCCATGGGCTGACGCCGCTCGGCTCGACCGGCGAATTCGCCTATCTCAACAATGCGCAGCGCATGCAGGTGGTGGCGACCACGATCGAGGCCGCGCAGGGCCGCGTGCCGGTGGTCGCCGGCGTCGCCTCGACCTCGACGGCGGATGCGGTGGCGCAGGCCAAGGCCTATCAGAAGCGGGGTGCTGCCGGCATTCTGGCGATCATGGAGGCGTATTTTCCGGTCGGCGACGCGCAGGTGGAATCCTATTTCCGTGCCGTCGCCGACGCCGTCGACATTCCGGTCGTGATCTACACCAATCCGAATTTCCAGCGCTCCGACCTCACGCTCGACGTCATCGCGCACCTCGCCCAGCATCCGCGGATCGGCTACATCAAGGACGCCTCGACCAACACCGGCCGGCTGCTGTCGATCATGAACCGCTGCGGCGACAGCCTGAAAGTGTTCTCGGCCTCCGCCCATATTCCGGCTGCCGTGATGCTGATCGGCGGCCATGGCTGGATGGCCGGCCCGGCCTGCATCATCCCGCGGCAGAGCGTCGAGCTCTACAATCTGTGCCGCCGCGCCCGCTGGGACGAGGCGATGGCCCTGCAGCGCAAGCTCTGGCGCATCAACGAGGCGTTCGCCCGCTTCAACCTCGCCGCCTGCATCAAGGCCGGGCTCGCAAGCCAGGGCTACGATGTCGGCGACCCCGTGCCGCCACAGGCGCCGCTCACCGCCGAGCAGCGCAAGGTGGTCGAGGCCGCGTTGCGCGATCTCGGCTGAACCTGGCTTGCGCGTTGCATACGTTCTCACCATGTCGTCATTCCGGGGCGAGGCGAAGCCTCGAGCCCGGAATCCATAACCACCATCGGGAGTATGGATTCCGGGCTCGCGCCAAGGCGCGCCCCGGAATGACGGCCATGTGTTGTGTAGCTCCCAAAATCCGTTAAAACCCGCCGAAATTTCTGAAATCAAGGACCCTCCGATGAACATTCTTCCCGGCAATATGCGTTTTGGTGCGGGCCAGCCGGTCAAGCGTCTGGAGGACCAGCGGCTGCTCACCGGGAAGGGGCATTTCGTCGACGACAAGCCGCAGGACGGCGCGCTCTGGCTGCACGTGCTGCGCTCGCCGCATGCCCATGCCAACATCAAATCGATCGACGCCAAGGCGGCGCTCGAGATGCCCGGCGTCAAGGCGGTCTATACCGGCGCCGACCTTGTGAAGGACGATATCGGCACGCTGCCGACGCTCGCGATCTTCAAGCGCCCCGATGGCTCGCCGATGACCGTGCCGCCGCGGCGCCTGCTGGCGCATGAGGTGGTGCGCTACGCGGGCGAGGGTGTTGCGGCTGTGGTCGCGACCTCGCGCGTGCTGGCGCAGACCGCGGCCGAAGCGATCGAAGTCGATTACGAGGTGCTGCCCTCGGTGGTCGATCCGGTCGAGGCGATCAAGCCGGGCGCGCCGGTGGTCTGGCCGGAGGCGCCCGACAACATCGTGGCCGCGATGAGCTATGGCGACGCCGCCAAGGTCGAGGCCGCTTTTGCCAGCGCCGCGCACAAGGTGTCGCTCGACCTGGTCAGCCAGCGCCTGGTGCCGTCGGCGATGGAGCCGCGCTCGACCATTGCCGAGATCGAGAAGAAGACCGGCCGGCTCATTCTCCACGTTCAGTCGCAGACCCCGGGCTCGACCCGCGATCTCCTGGCGGAATCGATCCTGAAGCGGCCGAAGGACAGCGTGCGCGTGCTGGTCGGCGATATCGGCGGCGGCTTCGGCCAGAAGACCAGCCTCTATCCCGAAGACGGCATCGTCGCCTATGCCGCGACCAAGCTGAACGAGAAGATCCGCTGGCGCGGCGACCGCACCGACGAGTTCGTCGGCGGCACCCATGGCCGCGACCTGACCTCGACCGGCGAGTTCGCGCTCGACGCCAAGGGCCGCGTGCTGGCCTACCGCGTGCGCTCGATCGGCGGCACCGGAGCGTACTCGTCGGGCACCGCCAACATCATTCCGCTGGTGCTCGGCCCGTTCGTGCAGACCGGCGTCTACGATCTGCCGCTGGTGCATTTCGAGGTGAAGTCGGTGATGACCAACACCGCGCCGGTGGGCGCCTATCGCGGCGCCGGCCGGCCCGAGGCAGTGTTCATCGTCGAGCGACTGTTCGATGCCGCGGCGCGCCAGATCGGCACGGACCCGCGCACCATCCGCAAGGTCAACTACATCAAGCCGGCGCAACTGCCCTACACCAACGCGGTCGGGCAGGTGTATGACTCCGGCGCCTTCGCCCACATGCTGGAGCGCGCGTCCGATCTGGCCGACTGGAACGGCTTTGCCGCGCGCAAGAAGGCGGCGAAGAAGAAGGGCCTGCTCTACGGCCGTGGCCTGACCAGCTACATCGAATGGACCGGCGGCCGCGCCCACACCGAAAACGTCTCGCTGCATGCGACCGCCGAAGGCCGCGTCATCCTGCATTCCGGCACCATGGCGATGGGGCAGGGCCTGGCCACCACCTACACCCAGATGATCGCCGATACGCTCGGCATTGCCATGGACAAGATCGACGTCATCCAGGGCGACACGGATCTTGCCACCGGCTTCGGCAGCGTCGGCTCGCGCTCGCTGTTCGTCGGCGGCACCGCGGTTGCGGTCTCGAGCAATGACTTGATCAACAAGGCGCGCGACAAGGCCTCCCATCTGCTCGAAGCCTCCGTCGGGGACATCGAGTATCGCGACGGCTTCCTCACCGTGGTCGGCACCGACAAGCGCATCAGCCTGTTCGAGATCGCAAAGAAGGAAAGCGGCGCAAAGCTTTCCGTCGAGAGCGAGGGCAATGTCGACGGCCCGAGCTGGCCGAACGGCACCCATATCTGCGAGGTCGAGATCGATCCCGAGACCGGCGTGACGCGGGTGGTGCGCTACACCACGGTCGACGACGTCGGCGTCGCGGTCAATCCGATGCTGGTGACGGGGCAGGTGCAGGGCGGCGTCGTCCAGGGCATCGGCCAGGCCCTGTACGAAGGCGTGGCCTACAGCGAGGAAGGTCAGCTTCTGACCGCAAGCTATCAGGACTATTGCATCCCGCGCGCCTCGGACGTTCCGCCGATGTCAGTGACGCTCGATCCCTCCGCACCCTGCAAGACCAATCCGCTGGGCGCCAAGGGCTGCGGCGAGTCGGGTGCGATCGGCGGCCCACCCTGCATCACCAACGGCGTGATGGATGCGTTGAGTGAGGTCGGGATCACCCAACTGAATACGCCGCTGACGCCGGTGAAGATCTGGCAGGCGATCCAGGACGCGAAGGCGGGGGCGGCTTAGGTTTCTGTCATTCCGGGGCATCGCGAAGCGATGAGCCCGGAATCCATCGGGCCGCACGTTCTGCGGTGAAATGGATTCCGGGCTCGCGCTATGCGCGCCCCGGAATGACGGAGACAGTGACCGTTACAACCCCAACACCATCTTTGCGATGATGTCGCGCTGGATTTCCGACGATCCGCCGAAGATCGTATACGCCCGCCCGTTGAGATATTCGGGCACCACCGGCAGCAGTTCCTCCGGGATCGCCGGCTCGTGGTTGAGCCGGTAGAATGGCCGCGCCGGCTCGACCGCAAGGCCGTCCTGGCCGATCACGTCGACGCCGAGCCGCGTCACCGCCTGGCGGATCTCGCTGACCCTGAGCTTGATCAGCGACGACACCGCGCCGGGATTCTGCCCGGTCTGCAGCGCCGACAGCACCCGCAGCTCAGTCATCTCGAGCGCATCGATATCGACCTCGACCTCCGACATCCGAATGGCGATGTCGGGGTCCTCGATGGCGCGGCCGGTGACTTCGGAGCCGGCGAGATCGGAGATCGTCTTCAGCGCCTCGCGCAGCTTGGCGGAGGCGATGCCGGAGCCGCGCTCGAACTCGAGCAGATACTTGCCGTAGGTCCAGCCCTTGCCTTCCTCGCCGACGCGATTGGCAACGGGCACGCGGACGTCGTCGAAGAACACCTGGTTGACCTCGTGGTCGCCGCCGATGGTCAGGATCGGGCGCGTGGTGATGCCCGGCGTCTTCATGTCGATCAGGATGAAGCTGATGCCGTCCTGCTGCCGCTCGCCCTCATTGGTGCGAACCAGCGCGAACATGCGGTTGGCGTGATGCGCATGCGTGGTCCAGATCTTGGTGCCGTTGATGATGTAATCGTCGCCGTCGCGCACCGCGCGGGTCTTCAGCGACGAAAGGTCGGAGCCCGAACCCGGCTCGGAATAGCCCTGGCACCAGTAGTCTTCACCCGAGAGGATTCGCGGGAGGTAAAAGTTCTTCTGCTCCGGGGAGCCGAAGCCGATGATGACGGGGCCGACCATCTTGACGCCCATCACATTGACATTCGGCACGCCGGCGCGGGCGCATTCGGCCTCGAAGATCCAGCGCTGCGCCGGCGTCCAGTCCGGCCCGCCATGGTCCACCGGCCAGCCCGGCGCGCCCCAGCCCTTCTTGTGCAGCGCGCGCTGCCAAGCCATGCCGATGTCGGGGTCGGAGAACACCGACGGCGTCAGCGCGGTGGCGCGCTTCATTTCCGGCGTCAGGCTCTCGGCGATGTAGTCGCGGACTTCCTTTTCGAAAGCACGTTCCTCGGCGCTGAAGGTGAGATTCATCTTGCGCTCTCCGTTAGGCGTGGGCGCGGCCGCTCAAGGCGGCGTGGCGGCGATAATGATGGGCGCTGCCGCCGAACAGCGTGTCGAAGGCGAGCAGCCGCTTGAAATAGGCGCCGATGTCGAGTTCTTCCGTGACGCCCATGGCGCCGTGCAACTGCACCGCCTGTTCGGCGACGAAGCGCGCGCATTTGCCGATCTTCGCCTTGGCGCCGGACGCCGCGCGGCTGCGGGCGACCGGCTCGGCATTGGCCATCAGCGCGGCGCGCAATGCCATCGAGCGCGCCTCGTCGACCTGCATCGCCACGTCGGCGAGGCGGTGGCGGATCACCTGATTGGCCGATAGCGGCCGGCCGAACTGTTTTCGAATTTTGGTGTATTCGAGCGTGGTGTCGAGCAGCGTCTGCATGATGCCGACCGCCTCGGCGCCGAGCGCGGCCATCGCGCGGTCGACCACCGTTTCGATCGCGGGCAGCACATCCTGCCCGTCGCCGAGCAGCGCATCGGCGGGCAATTGCAGATCCCTGAGATCGAGATTGCAGCCGCGCCCGCCACCGAGCCGCGCGTAGTCGCGCAGGGTAAGGCCGGGCGCACCAGCCGGCACCAGGAACAGGCAAAGCTTGCCGGATGCGCCGTTGGCATTGGCAACGCGGGCCGAGACGATGATCTGGTTGGCCGATGCGCCGTCGAGCACCGCGATCTTGCTGCCGCTCAAAAGCCAGCCGTCGACAGTTTTCGTCGCCGTCGTGTCGACATGGCCGAGGTCGAACCGCGCGGCGCGCTCCGAATGCGCAAAGGCGAGCGTGAGCGCGCCCTCGGCGACCTTGGGCAGGATGACCTGCTGCTGCGCCTCGGTGCCGCATTCGGCGACCAGCGCAGCACCAATCACGACGGTGGAGAGGAATGGCTCGGACACCAGGCCGCGTCCGAACGCTTCCATCAAGAGCCCGATCTCGATCGCGCCGCCGCCAAGCCCGCCATGGGCCTCGCTGATCGGTAGCGCCAGCCAGCCGAGCTCGGCGAACTGCTTCCAGATCGCGGGCGAATAACCCAGCGGATCGTTCGCCGCCTTCTTGCGATGCTCTGATGTGAAGGTCTCCGCCACGAAGCGGTCGGCACTTTCGCGCAGCAGGCGCTGCTCGTCGCTGAGAGTAAGGTCCATCTGGTCTACTTCACGTTGGCGGTTTTTCTGACGGAGGGATGCAGACCCGCGGGGTCCACCACCATTCCGAATTCCTGCAGATTGTGCGCGTGGCAAAGCTGATGCAGTGCGAAGGCCTGATCGATCGCAGCAGGCTGCCCCATGATGTCGATCGAGCGGTTCACCGCCTCCTTGGACAGCTTCAACGCGAACGCGGGTTTGGCTGCAATTCTGCCCGCCAGCGCCAGCGTGAAGGAGGAGAGATCGCCGCGCGGCACCACGTGATTGACCATGCCGAGACGATGCGCCTCGTCGGCGCTCCAGACGTCGGCGGTGAACAGCATCTCCTTGGCCTTGCGCGCGCCGAGTTCCCAGGGATGCACGAACCACTCGACGCCGCAGACGCCCATCGTCACCACGGGATCGCAGAACTCGGCGTCACTGCTCGCGACGATCAGGTCGCAGGCCCAGGCCAGCATCAGCCCGCCGGCGATGCATTTGCCATGCACCTCCGCGATCGTCGGCTTGGCGAGATTGCGCCAGCGCCTTGTGATCTGCAGGTAGATCTCCTGCTCGCGCGCGAAGCGGCCGTGTGCATTTGGTTCGGCGAAGCCGCCCCAATTTCCGACTGGCGGGAAATCGACACCTGCCTGGTTCTTGCCCGCTGGCCTGAGATCGTGACCGGCCGAAAAATGCGGGCCGTTGCCGGCGAGGATGATGACCTTGACCGCGTCGTCCTGCACCGCCTGGTCGAAGGCGGCATTGAGGTCGTAGGTCATCTGCAGGTTCTGGGCGTTGCGAGCCTCAGGGCGGTTCATCACGATCCGCGCAATCGCAGGATCCGGCCGCTCGACGACAATCGTCTCGAATTGTTCAGACGCCAATGGATCCTCCCAGGATCGATTTTCTCGGCATGATGAACGGCGCAGGGAGGGATAGGCAAGGGCCATCATCGGTAAAACCGGCCGCGAATCCCGCCACGCGGGATTGTCGGGCGAAAATCTGTTACTCTGATTGAGAATCCACCGGGAGGAACGACTTCATGCGCAAGCTTTGGACCGTGCTGGCAGCGCTGGCGACATTGAGCCTGACCAACTGCGGCTACAACGCGATCCAGACCAATGACGAGACGGTCAAGTCGAGCTGGTCGGAGGTGGTGAACCAGTACCAGCGGCGCGCCGATCTGGTGCCGAACCTCGTCAATTCGGTGAAGGGCTTTGCGCAGCAGGAGAAGGACGTGCTGCTCGGCGTCACCAACGCGCGCGCCAAGGTCGGCAGCATCCAGGCGACGCCCGAGGTGCTCAACGATCCGGCCGCGTTCCAGAAGTTCACGCAGGCGCAGGGTGAACTCACCAGCGCGCTGTCGCGGCTCCTGGTCGTGACCGAGAACTACCCGCAGCTGAAATCGGATGCGCTGTTCCGCGACCTGATGGCGCAGCTCGAAGGCACCGAGAACCGCATCACCGTGGCGCGCAACCGCTACATCAAGGCGGTGCAGGACTATAATGTCGGCATCCGCACCTTCCCGAACAATCTGACTGCGATGGCGTTCGGCTACAAGGAGAAGCCCAACTTCACGGTCGACAACGAGAAGGAGATCTCGACCGCGCCGAAGGTCGATTTCAATCCGGCGCCCGCGCCCGCACCGTCGAAATAGCGCCGGCGTGCCCACCAACGCGATGACAGCCGCCCGCGTCCTCCTGCTCGCCTTCCTGCTGGGCTTCGTGTGCCCGGCGCGGGCCGAGGTCGCGGTGCCTCAGCTCACCGGCCGCGTCGTCGATCAGACCGGGACGCTGTCGGCGACTGACGTTGCGTCGCTGAACGACAGACTGAAGGATCTGGAGACCCGCAAGGGCAGCCAGATCGCGGTCCTGATTGTGCCGACTACGGCTGAGGAAACGATCGAGCAGTTCTCGATCCGCGTTGCCGAGGCCTGGAAGATCGGGCGCAAGAAGGTCGACGACGGCGCACTGCTGGTGGTCGCCAAGAACGACCGGCATTTGCGCATCGAGGTCGGCTACGGCCTCGAAGGCGTGCTGAGCGACGTCGTCACCCACCGCATCATCGACGAGGACATCACCCCGAAATTCAAGGCCGGCGATTTCGCCGGCGGTATCTCGGCCGGCGTCGACCGCATGATCCGCCTGATCAATGGCGAGCACCTGCCGGCGCCGGAGCCCGAGCATTGGCAGGGCCCCAATCTCGTCGATCTCGCCAATCCGGTGACCATCTTTGTCGTCATCATCGTGGCGAGCGTGTTGCGCGCGATGCTGGGGCGGCTGCTGGGCTCGGCTGCGACTGGCGGCATCGTCGGCGTCTTCATCTGGATGGTGGCCGGCTCGCTCGCCACTGCCCTGGTGGTCGGGCTGTTCGCTGCCGTTGCGGCGCTGATCTTCGGCGGATTGAATTTTGGCGGTCCGGCGGCCGGCTCGGGACCATACCGGCGCGGCGGCGGCTATTCCGGGGGCT
>NZ_JACMYP010000139.1 GCF_020889705.1 Bradyrhizobium altum
GCCCGCAATCAGGCCGACGCTGGCCGACTCGACGTAGCCCTCGCAGCCCGTCATCTGGCCGGCGAAACGCAGCCGCGGCTGCGCGCGCAGGCGCAGCTGGCTATCGAGCAGCTTCGGTGAATTCAGGAAGGTGTTGCGATGCAGGCCGCCGAGCCGGGCGAACTCCGCATTCTCGAGGCCCGGGATGGTGCGGAACACGCGCTGCTGCGCGCCATGCTTCAGCTTGGTCTGGAAACCGACGATGTTGTAGAGCGTGCCGAGCTTGTTGTCCTGCCGCAGCTGGACGATCGCATACGCCTTGACCGTCGGATTGTGCGGATTGGTCAATCCGACCGGCTTCATCGGCCCGTGGCGCAGCGTCTCCTGACCGCGCTCGGCCATCACCTCGACCGGTAGGCAGCCGTCGAAATAGGGCGTGTTGGTCTCCCAATCCTTGAAGTCGACCTTCTCGCCGTCGAGCAGCGCCGCGACGAAGGCGTCATATTGCTCCTTGGTCATCGGGCAGTTGATGTAGTCGGCGCCGGTGCCGCCGGGACCGACCTTGTCGTAGCGCGACTGAAACCAGGCCACCGACATGTCGATGGAATCCTTGTGCACGATCGGTGCGATCGCATCGAAGAACGCCAGCGCGTTCTCGTCGGTGAGCTGCCTGATGGCGTCGGCGAGCGGCGCCGAGGTGAGGGGACCGGTGGCGACGATCACGTTGCTCCAGTCGGCCGGCGGCAGGCCCGCGACTTCCTCGCGGCTGATCTCGATCAGCGGATGTTCGTTCAGCGCTTTGGTGACGGCAGCGGAAAAGCCGTCGCGGTCGACCGCCAGCGCGCCGCCGGCGGGCACCTGATTGGCATCGGCCGAGCGCATGATGAGGGAGCCCAGCCGCCGCATCTCTGCGTGCAGCAGCCCGACCGCGTTGTTGGCGGCATCGTCGGAGCGGAAGGAATTCGAGCAGACCAGTTCGGCGCAGCCTTCGGTCCGATGCGCCTCGGTCATTCGGTGCGGGCGCATTTCATGCAGGACGGCACGGACGCCGGAATTGGCAACCTGCCAGGCGGCTTCCGAGCCGGCGAGCCCCGCGCCCACGATGTGCACGGGTTGCGAAGAGGATTGATGCGGTGTCATCGCGCAGCGTTAGCGCGTTTTGATTCCATATGCATCTGAAACCGCACCAGAAACGAGAACGCCCGCTGTGGAAGCGGGCGTTATCCGTTCATCAGATGGCTTGCGGCCGATTAGCCGTTGTAGGTACCGGCGGCAACGCGCGGAATGTCCGAGCGGTCGAGGCCGATATCGGCCAGTTCGCGATCGCTGAGCTGGGACAGTTCGCTGACATTGCGCTGATAATCCCGGAAAGCCTGGATCATGCGGATGAGCGAGAGCAACATGGTAGTCTCCTAGTAATTCAGATTCAGCTTTTCCAAAGCCTCATCGTTGAAGTGAATATAGATGATATGGTGCGGCGCGGTAGTTCCAATGGTGCGATGCAGCTAGACCCAAAACGCATGGCGGCGGTAAGGTCTGGTTAACCGTTTGGCGCTTGCCGAGCAGGTCCGTAAATGAAAGTTCCGCCGACACGCGGCATATCGCAAAAATATTCCTGAAATCAATTGGTTGGTGAAATTTCGGTAAGTCGGATCAGGTTGGATATATGGTAATTAAAGACCGCCCAATCAAGTTTTTACGCGCCCTCGCTCACCGGATCACATCGACGTGTTCCATGCGTGATTCGCATGCGACAGCATGGCATTAGAATGATTAATGATTCATATGTTGGTGCGAGCGCCCTTGAAAGAGCGGGCGTCAATCGGTCGCATTGACGCGAGAGGTAATTCGGTCACCCGCCGTCGTGCGGATCTCCGTCGCGTCCGGCGCGTCGCGCGGAATGTGCTGAGGATTATCGGAAGTGCATTTCGATTGAACTGAACGTTGGCAGCAAAGTTGATGCGGCGCCGCTTCCTTACCGACATGTAATCGAAACACTATGCAACGCATGCGCGATCCGCGTGTAGCGCCGATCACATTCGTATCGCGCGAAGTTCATTCTGAGCGGCGCCGGGAACAGCGAATAATTGCGCTGCAGATTCCGCAATCACGCAGGGATCTGTCCAAGAACAAGAGATGGATCATCCCATGATAAAAACATTCATCGCCGCAGCCAGCATGGCTGCCGTTGCTTACGCTGTCGCTGCTCCCGCCCAGGCCGCTCATCGCCATCATATGGGCGTCGGCTGCAGCGGTGCCGATTTCGGCAAGACGGAAGCTGCCGTCGAAGCCATGGCTGACAATGAGGTCAAATTCGCGGCGGAGAAGGAAGTCTCGCTCGCCCAGGACGCGATGCTGAACAACAAGTGGGGCGCATGCGGCGAGCACCTCAGCAAGGCTGCTGAAGCCAGCATGGCGAAGTAAGCTTTTGATCATGGCGATAAGGGCCGATTGCCTGGGGCAATCGGCCCTTTTTGGTTCATCCGGAGCAGGAGCAGTTCTGATCGAAGCAGAGCCGACGTGCGGGCTTCTCGCCGCTACGCAACTCCACCGCGCTACGGAGCCTTGGCGAGCTGGGTGGCGAAGTAGCCGATCGTCTTGGCGTACACCTCGCTCTTGTTCCATTGCTGGATGACCGCGAAATTCTCGCTGCCGGGCTCCCAGCCTTTGCCCTTCTTCCAGCCGTAGCTCTTCAGGAAGTTCGCCGTCGAGGCCAGCACGTCAGGCACGTTGTGCAACAGGTCGCGCTTGCCGTTGCCGTCGAAGTCGACCGCGAACTTGATATAGGACGACGGCATGAACTGGGTCTGGCCGAGCTCGCCGGCCCAGGCGCCGCGCATCTCCTGCGGTGCGAGATCACCACGCTCGACGATGCGCAACGCATCCATCAACTCGGCCTTGAACATGTCGGAGCGGCGGCAATCATAGGCCAGTGTCGCCAGCGAGCGTAGGGTCGGAAACTTGCCGGTGTTGACGCCGAAATCGGTCTCCAGCCCCCAGATCGCGACCAAGATTTCACCGGGCACGCCGTAGGCCTCCTCGATTCGCGACAGCACCGAGCCGTAGCGCTTCATCATGTCGGAGCCGCGATTGAGTCGCGGCGGCACCATGCGACCCGAGAACTGCTCGAAGGTCTGGCTGAACACCTGCTGCGAATGGTCGCGCGCCAGGATAGCCTTGTCCTGCGTGACGCCACTCAACCCGGCCTGGATCGCGTTCTGCGAAATGCCCTTCGTCACAGCCTCTTTCTTGAAATCGTCGAGCCAGGACTCGAACGTGCCCGTGCCGCATTGGGCGGCGAGCGCGGACGCGGTCGAGGTCAACAGCCACGCCCCGACGGCGAGCGGGTGAAAGGAAAAGCGCGAGGTCATAGGCAATTTCACTCCGGAGTCTGCGATGTCATCGATTGGTCGCGAAACCCGGCGGGTATGTTCGCGGCAACAGCGGCTAAAACAAGGCTCGTGATCGAGCCGTTTATCTCAGGCAATGCTGCAAATGCCACGCCAATTTCACACCCGTTTGACGATCCGGAACGACAAACCGCCGGCCGAATATAATCGGCCGGCGGTTGCTTTGGCGTTTACGCGTTCGGGGTGACTGGCGCTTAGCCGCGATCGCTGCGCCGCCACGGGAACAGGTTGGCCGGGAAGTCGGCGGCGGGCTTGCGCTCACGCGGCTCGGGGATTACGGGCCGTGCGTTCGGGTCCTTGACGATGACCTCACGATAGAGATGCCAGGTGGCGTGACCGAGCAGGGGGATCACAACGGCAAGCCCGAGGAAGAACGGGATCGTGCCGAGCACCAGCAACACCGCGACGATCAGGCCCCAGGCCGCCATCGGCACCGGGTTCTGTGCGACGGCGCGCATCGACGTCACCATGGCTTCGCCGGCGGTTGCCTGGCGATCGAGCATCATGGGGAAGGCGACCACGCTGATGCAAAGCGCGACGAGCGCGAACAGAAAGCCGACGCTGCAGCCCACCACGATCAACCACCAGCCTTGCGGGGTGGTCAGCACGCGCTCGGCAAAATCGGGAATGTTGGCCGCGGTCTGATAGCCGAACACCGCGGTGTAGATTGCCTGCGCGGTCGCGATCCAGGTCACGAACAGTGCGAACAGCAACGTTCCGACCCCGAGCATCGCGCCGAATGACGGCGAGCGGAATACCTGCATGGCGTCCCATGCGGATGCCTCACCGCCGTCCTCGCGCCGACGGCTCATCTCGTAGAGGCCGATCGCGGCGAACGGGCCGAGCAGGGCAAAGCCCGCGGCCAGCGGAAACAGCAGGGGCAGCACGGAATAGCCGTGCACGGTGCGCGCAAGCACGATGCCGAGCACGGGATAGATCAGACATAGGATGATGGCGTGGCTTGGTACTGCCTTGAAGTCTTCCCAGCCGAGACGCAGCGCTTGATGCAAATCGGACAGGCCGATGGTGCGGATAACTGGCGCAGATGCGGGGCCTTGTCCGCTCTGCGTCATCGATGTGACATTGCCTTGGTATGGAGTGGCCATGGTCGTTGTCTCCCTCTGGGCGGGCGCATTCTGCGCCCGGCACGCGGGCACAAACGTACCGCCTCTCGAAGCGATCACGAGCAAGCCAGACGCGAAAGACAGAGCAGGGAACTGGCCGTGTCGCGAACTGTGCACTGAGGGTACTCCCAAACCGCGGCAAAAGCACTCACGCTTAGGTGAATGTCGCATTGGCAAGGTATTGAGGGAGCGATACACTTGAACTGCGACCTCGGTCAGCCGGCGCGTTGCCGCGTGGCCTTCACATCTCAACTCTCTTGGGAGCGAACGATGAGCATTTTCGGAAAAATCATGGGCGCGATTTTCGGCAGCAGCGCCAGCGCCGCGCCCGCCGGCGGAACGGCCACAAGCGCAGCTCCCGCCGGTGGATCCGGTAGCGCATCGCCGTCTCCTGCCGCGGTGCCCGCCGGCGCGGCGCCCGCGCAGTCCGTTGACGTCGCCCCGATCCTCGACAAGGCGGTTGCCGCGAAGGGCGAGAAGCTCGAGTGGCGGACCTCGATCGTCGACCTGATGAAGGCGCTCGACATCGACTCCAGCCTGTCGGCGCGCAAGGAGCTCGCCAAGGAGCTCGGTTACACCGGCGACACCAGCGATTCCGCCAGCATGAACATCTGGCTGCACAAGCAGGTGATGACGAAGCTCGCGGCCAACGGCGGCAAGCTGCCCCCGGATATCAAGCACTGACGGGATCATCATCCCGCACACCAGGGCCCGCGCCAGCGCGGGCCCTTTTTTATGGACCGGCGAGCATCTATAGATCGGCGGACAAGAAGGAGAACGCCCACGAAAACTCCCATGAAAACTCCCATGACTGATCTCGATCGCCGGACGATGCTCGCGACCGGCGCCCTCGCGCTGGCCGGCGCCGCCGCGCAATCTGTGCCGGCCCATGCCGAGGCCGCGCCGAAGGCGATGTTTCCGGTCTCGGCCGTGACGATCCCGATCGTCGGCGCCACCGAGGTGTTCCAGGTCCGCCGCATCTACTGCATCGGCCGCAACTACGCCGCGCATGCAATCGAGCGCGGCTCCGATCCGAGCCGCGAGCCGCCGTTCTTCTTCCAGAAACCGACGGATGCCATCCAGAATGTCGCGATCGGCACGGTCGCCGATCATCTCTATCCGTCGCTGACCAAGAACTATCACCACGAGGTCGAGCTGGTCGCCGCGCTGAAGTCCGGCGGCGCCAACATCCCGGCCGACAAAGCGCTCGATCACGTCTATGGCTACGCGCTCGGCCTCGACATGACGCGGCGCGATCTGCAGAACGGCATGGCCGCGGAGAACAAGCCGTGGGAGATCGGCAAGAGCTTTGACCATGCCGCGGTGCTCGGGCCGATCCATCCGGCTGATAAGACCGGCCATTTCACGCAAGGCGCGATCTCGCTCGCGGTCAACGGCACGGTGCGGCAGAGCTCGGATCTGAAGAACATGATCTGGAGCGTCGCCGAGCAGATCGCAAAGCTCTCCGAGGCATTCGAGCTCAAGGCCGGCGACATCATCTATTCCGGAACGCCGGAGAATGTCGGCCCGGTCGTCAAGGGCGACGTGCTGCTCTGCAAGCTCGAGGGCCTGCCGGACATGTCGATCAAGATCGTCTGACGAACGCGGCGCTAGCCGGCAAGATCCGCGTATTCCGGATGCTTGTCGAGGTAGTCCACCACGAAGCTGCAGCCGGCGATCACCTTGTGGCCGTCGGCGCGGATCAGCTCCAGCGCGCCCTTGACCAGCTCCGATGCGACGCCGCGGCCGCGCAGGGCGCGCGGTGTCTCGGTATGGGTGATGGTGACGGCCGAGGGCGTCTGCCGGTAATTCGCAAAGGCTGTGCCGCCCTCGGTATCGAGTTCGAAGCGCCTCTCGGCCTTGTTGTCGCGGACGGCAGCCATCGCAAAATCCCGGTTGATTCACTGGCCTTGATCTAAGCCCGTGAACCCGCCGGTGCAAAGCCGCGACCAACCCGCAAATTGACATTTGTGGATTGACGAGATGCGCATTTTGGCCTGCCTGACCGCCGCATTGCTCGGCGCCGCGTTGACGCTGCCAAATCCTCCGCAAGCCGCCGCCGGCGATGATCCGAGCTGGCAGGCCTGCGTCGGCCTGACGACGGCGCCCGGCGACCGTGTGTCCGCCTGCACCACGGTGATCGACGGCAAGACCGAAACCGGCAGGCGGCTGGCCGGCGCCTATTGCAACCGCGGCCACGGGCTGACCGAGAAGCGCGAACTCGACGCCGCGCTCGCCGACCTCAACGAGGCGATCAAGCTCGATCCCGCCTATGCCTGCGCCTACACCAACCGCGGCCGGGTCTACGCCTTCAAGCGCGATCTCGATCATGCGATCGCCGATTACGACGAGGCGATCCGCATCGATCCGGCCTTCGCACTGGCCTACAACAATCGTGGCGATGTCTGGCTCAACAAGGGCGATCTCGACCGCGCGCTGGCCGATCTCAGCCTCGCCATCAAATACAACCCGCAGCTCGCCGTGGCCTATGGCAATCGCGGCTTTGTCTATTACCGCAAGCGCGACGCGGCGCATGCGATCGCCGACTACACCACCGAGATCAAGCTCGAGCCCAACGCGCTCGCCTACATCAACCGCGGCAATGTCTATCGCGATACCGAGCAGCTCGATCGCGCCGCCGCGGACTACGGCGAGGCGGCGAAGATGGCGCCGACCGATGCGCGCGGCTGGCGCAACCGCGGCATGATCCGGCTCTTTCAGGGCGACAACAAGGGCGGGCTCGCCGACTACGACAAGGCGCTGCAATACGATCCCGCCGACGTCTATTCCTGGAACAACCGCGGCCAGGCCAAGCTGCGGCTCGGCGACAAGAAGGGCGCGGCGGCCGATTTTCGCAAGGCGCTGGAGCTGCAGCCCGATCTGAAGTCCGCCAACGAGGCGCTGGCGCGGCTCGGCGGGGCGCGCTGACGCGCGGTGCCGGGCGCCCTGCCGCATCGCACATACGCCGATCGGGCCTTGCGGGCCGATGCAATTCGATTAGGCTTGTTCCCAGACATACGCCCCCGGATGCGGCCCAATGGTCGTCTGGTACCGAGTGGTGAGGCCGGCCGCTGACGTATGCCCCTTGTCGCAAGGAGGTTCGTCATGTCGGACAATCGTTTCTTCGGCACACACCGCCCCTGGGAGGACTGGCTCGGCATGCTGCTCGGCGTGCTGATCATGGTCTCGCCCTGGTTTCCGATCCAGGTCAGCGACGTCGTCGATGTCGAGCGCAGCCACCTGGTGCTCAATAGCTTCGTGGTCGGCATGCTGGTGCTGGGCCTCGCCCAGCTCGAATATGTCGCGCTGCATCGCTGGGAGGAGGTGGCGAGCATCGTGCTCGGCCTCTGGCTGATCGCGTCGCCCAACATCTTCGGCTACTCGGAAGACCAGGCGCTGCAGCTCTGGCACATCCTGCTCGGCGGGCTGGTCGCCATGATCGGCGCGCTGCAGCTCTGGCAGGACTGGAACCTGAGCGAGCAGGACCTGGCCAAGCATCCGCAATAGCGGCCTCCGGCCAGGTATTGCCCGGCCAAGCATTGTCGGGTTGGCGGCCGCCGGCGCGGTAGCATCGCGCCGCGTTCGGCGGGCCTTGCCGAGGCGCGCTGCTTGGCGATAAACCGGGTGGCACCAATCCCTTGCGGCGCTTGAAGACGCCCGGTTCTGACCGAGGAAACACCGGATGACCGTCCTGACCATGCCCTGTCTGTTGTGCGTATCGGCGGGGCGGCAATGAGCGGGATCGAGGTGACTGCGCCGCGCGGTGGGATCGCGCGGGTGTCGCGCCGGGTGATGAACCTTGCCTACATCCTGACCCAGAACGCCCGCCGCCACGGCGATCGTCCCGGCTTCATCTGGAACGGGAAGGCCTGGTCCTGGCGCCATATCGACCAGAACGTCTCGGCGCTGGCGGCGGCGCTCGCCGCGCGCGGCATCGGCAAGGGCGACCGCATCCTGGTGCATTCCAAGAACTGCGACGAGATGTTCTGGTCGATGTTCGCGGCCTTCCGGCTCGGCGCGGTCTGGGTGCCGACCAATTTCCGCCTGATGCCGGACGAGGTCGCCTATCTGGCGGCAGCCTCCGGCGCCAAGGCGTTTCTCTGCCACGCCGACTTCCCCGATCATGCCAAGGCGGCCGCCAATCCCGCGCTCGAATTCGTCTGGCGGATCGGTGAGGAGGGGACGTTCGGCGAGGCGACCGTCGGCGACGTCATCGCCAAGCACGCCGGTGCTGCGGTCGAGAACACCCCGGTCGAGTACGACGATCCCTGCTGGTTCTTCTTCACCTCCGGCACCACCGGGCGCTCCAAGGCCGCGGTGTTGACGCACGGCCAGATGGCTTTCGTGATCACCAACCATCTCGCCGATCTGATGCCCGGCACCACCGAAGACGACGCCTCGCTGGTGGTGGCGCCGCTGTCGCATGGCGCCGGCGTGCATCAGCTGGTGCAGACCGCGCGCGGCGTGCCGACCATCCTGCTGCCGTCGGAGAAGTTCGACATCGCGGAGGCCTTCCGGCTGATCGCCAAATATCGCGTCAGCAACATGTTCACGGTGCCGACGATCCTGAAGATGATGGTCGAGCATCCCGCCGCCGACCAGTACGACCATTCCTCGCTGCGCTACATCATCTATGCCGGTGCGCCGATGTATCGCGAGGACCAGAAGGCGGCGCTGAACAAGCTCGGCGGTGTGCTGGTGCAGTATTTCGGCCTCGGCGAGGTGACCGGCAACATCACGGTGCTGCCGCCCGGCCTGCACGATCCCGAGGACGGACCGCATGCGCGGATCGGCACCTGCGGTTTTGAGCGCACCGGCATGCAGGTCGCGATCCAGGGCGACGACGGAAGCGAGTTGAAGGCGCACGAGACCGGCGAGATCTGCGTGATCGGCCCCGGCGTGTTCGCCGGCTATTACGACAACCCCGAAGCCAACGCGAAGGCGTTTCGCGACGGCTGGTTCCGCACCGGCGACCTCGGCCACATGGACGAGGAGGGTTTCGTCTACATCACCGGCCGCGCCTCCGACATGTACATCTCCGGCGGCTCCAACATCTATCCGCGCGAGATCGAGGAGAAGCTCTTGACCCATCCCGCGGTCGGCGAGGTTGCCGTGCTCGGCGTGCCCGATCCGTTCTGGGGCGAGGTCGGTGTCGCCGTCTGCGTCGCGCGCGAGGGCACTGAGGCCGTCGCGGAGGCGGAGCTTGCGGCGTACCTCGCGCCAAAGGTGCCGCGCTACAAGATGCCAAAACGCTTCTTCTTCTGGGAGGCGCTGCCGAAGTCCGGCTACGGCAAGGTGCCGAAGCGGCTGATCCGCGACGAGCTCGAGGCGCGCGGGCTGCTCGAGGTGATTGCCAAATCGACGGGCGCGTGAGGCGATGCGCAGCATCGCCCAGCCTGGCGCTCCCATTCCCGAGCGCATCCAATGGGCCGCAGCGCGCGGCCGCGCCTTTTCATTCACGCTCGAGGCCGGCATTCCCTTGCTCGAAGCCGTGCGTCGCGGCTTTGCGGCGGAGAGATTTTCCAGCGGCGTGCTGAGCGCGACGGGTGGCGCGCTCGGGCCGTTCGCCTATGTGATGCCGGCGCTGTCGAAGGATGGCGTCAACGCCGCGTTCTACAGCGACACGTTCCGTCCCGACGGCGTGACCCGGCTCAGGCTCGCGGCGCTGACCTTTGGCGAACGCGACGGCGCACCGTTCTTCCATTGCCATGGGCTGTGGACCGAGGCCGATGGCCGCTTCAATGGCGGACACATGCTGCCGGACGAGACCATCGTCGCCGAGCCATTCGAGGTCAGCGCGTTCGGCATCGACGGCGCGACGTTTGTGGCCGAGCCCGACAGCGAGACCAATTTCAAGCTGTTCGGTCCGGTCGCCAGCGCGCCGCGCGGGGCGAAGACCACGAGCCACGCCTTCGCGTTGCGGCTGCGGCCGAACCAGGATTTCGCCTGTGCGCTGGAAGGCTTCTGTCGCCAGCACGGCATCCTGCGCGCGCGGCTGCATGGCGGCGTCGGCTCGACCATCGGCGCGGTCTTCAGCGATGGCCACAGCGTGGTGCCGTTCGCGACCGAGCTCGCGGTGACCGCGGGGCAGATCGCGCCTGACGCCAATCGTCGGGTGCGCGCGAGCCTCGACGTCGCGCTGGTCGACTATCTCGGCGGCATCGCCGAGGGACGCCTGGTGCGCGGCGACAATCCCGTGCTGATGACGATGGAGCTGGTGCTGGAAGTGCTGGAGGAGGCGGAGCGGCCGTAGGGGCGGGGTACACCCTTCCTCCACGGTCGTCCCGGCGTTCGCCAGAGTCGATATCACGCCGCATCCTCCGCTGTCGTCCCGGCGAAGGCCGGGACCCATACTCCGCAGCAGTTGTCGTGAAAGGGATTCGTCGTTCCAGCGTTGAACAACAATAGTCATTCGTGGTTATGGGTCCCGGCCTTCGCCGGGACGACGGCGAGTGTGTGGCGCCGCCTGTGAGACGTACATCCGCAGTTTCGCGATATGTTGGGCTTCGCGGGAACCGGAGCCCGGATTCAAGCTGTTTCTGAAAATCTCTGCACGTTAGAATTGAGTTGATCGAGAAACGCCTTTATTGTTGCGTCATTGCGCCGACAGGAGCGAGGTCGGGTTTATTTTTGAGCGAGACATATTGGGGAAGAGACCATGGCCAAATTGCTGGTGGCGGGCGGTCTGTACGAGAAGGATGAGACAGGGCCGATGCGCAGGCGCTTCGCCGAAGCGCTTGGTCGACAGACGGTCCTGAGAGGCCATGCGCTGCTCGGTGGTTGCCGTACCCAACTCGATCTCGTCGTTGCGCAAGCCGCCTCAGCCGCTGCGCAATCCAGGAGGCTGGATCCGAACAAGGTGATCCATTCCTGGGTCACCCGCACCACGACGCCGATCCACAGAATCGGCGAGATCACGCGGTCGCAGCTCGGCGACTGGTCCCTGGTCCCGCGCGGATTCGCGTTTCCCGAGCCGGTGCATGAATGCGACGCGATGATCATCATCGGCGGCTGGGACGGGACGCAGCACGCCGCAAGCTGGGGCCGGTTCGCGAACAAGCCGATCCTGGCGGTCGCGACATTCGGCGGCGCGGCGACGGACATCCATGTCGATGAACTGGCGTCGTTCGAGCGACGAGGGGTCTCGAACCTTTCGCGCGAGGATTACCAGGCCTTGAACCGCTTCATGACCGATGAGAACGACGAGGTGGTCGAGCAGTACGCGGCCGAGGTGGTCACGCTGGCCGAACGCGCGATCCTGTCGACCGAAGTGTTCGTCGTGATGTCGTTCGAGAACGTTCCGCACCTGACGGACGCCTACGCGACATTCGGCCGGGTCTGCCGCGAGAAGGGCTTCTCAGCGGTCAAGGTCGACAACCATCTCGACAGCAATGAACGTATCGTTCCGGCGATCTTTGCCGGCATTCGGCGTGCGGCCTTTGTCATTGCCGAGGTCAGCGGCGCACGTCCGAACGTTTTCTACGAGTTGGGCTTCGCACGCGCCAGCGGCAAGGCGGTCATCCAGACGGCTTACGCGGGAACCAAGCTGCCGTTCGACGTGTTCGACGTGCCGACGCTGTTCTGGAGCGGTCAAAGCGAGCTGGAGGGCAAACTGAAGACCGCTATTGATCAGTTCATGGCCAAGCCCGGAAAGTTTATCTGATGCGACCGCGACGCGCCGAGTTCATCTGCGCTTGCGGACATGGACGTTGATGTCGAGGTCGATCGCGCTGACACAGCTCTGCTCGGTGCGGTGCGAGCTGCCCTCGTGCCAGCGGCCCTTGCGCAAGCTGATCGCGCTGACCTGGGCAAGCCGCAGGCAGCGCCATTGCGGTAGCTTGCCCGAACTCTCGCCGGCGAATTGCCACGCCAGCACGACCTCTTCACCGCTCTTCTTGTGGCCGATGATATGCGGGCAGAGCTCGCGCGGCCGATCGTCATAGATGCAGACCACTTGCTGCTCGGTGAGGATCGCCTTGCGGAAAAGCATGTAGCTGGGGCTTGGCATCGGCTCATTCGTCGAAGACGCGGAAGACGGCCGCGGCCGTCACCAGCAGCCTGTCGTCGGCGAAGGCCTCAGCATCGACGAAGGCGAAGGTCCGCGTCACCTTTTTCACGGTCGTGCGGCCGATGATCCATGGACCAGGCGCGGCGCCGCCGACGAAGCGGGTGTCCAGCGAAACGGTCGCGCATTTGCGTTTCGTTGCCATGAACACAGCACTGCCAAGGGCGGTATCGAGAAAGCCGAGGATCGCCCCGCCATGAATGTAGCCGTAGGGATTGCCGTGCCGGCCGTCGCTCTGAAACCCCCAGTCGGGCGCGGCTTCGCCGGTCTCGCGCCAGTAGTAGGGGCCATTATGGTCGATGAACCCTGGGCGGCTCGGCAGGAGCTTGAACCCCTCTGGAGGCGAGGTTGTCATTTCGGGAATCCCAACAAGGCTTGCTGATTCCGCGTCGTATGCGCGGAAGTTGAACCTAGCATTGTGTGCAGACGTGCGCGCCAGCCTGGTCCGCGCGTTCCTGTTATGTTCTTGACGGGTTCACCTCTATCTGGGATCGTGGTTGGCGCCGCCGCGGAGTGCTGGAAGCAGGACGAATGGCCAGAGGACGACATTGCCCGATCAACATGCCGGCGCCGTATCTCAGGCGCGTCTGGCTCGATCCCGGGCGCATTCCCAATCGCGACGCGTATCCGTTCGTGCTGCCGCTGCTGCGCGACGAATTCGAACTCAGCTTCGACAAGGCGATCACCATCATCGTCGGCGAGAACGGCACCGGCAAGTCGACGCTGCTGGAAGGTATCGCCGTGATGGCCGGCTATGACGATGCCGGCGGCGGCAAGGGCTATCGCGCGGTCGACCATGGCAGGGCGCTGGAGAAAATGGGCGGTTCGCTAGCGTCAGCGCTACGCGCGAGCTGGTTGCCCAAGGTCACCAATGGCTGGTTCTTCCGCGCCGAAAGCTTCTTCTCGGTTGCACGATATCTGGACGAGGCAGCGCAGGACGTCGGCGCGTTGCCGCCGGACTTCCTGTCGCATTCCCACGGCGAGGGCTTCCTGCGCTTCTTCGAGGAGCGCTGCCGGCGGCAGGGCATCTTCATCTTCGACGAGCCGGAATCCGCGCTATCGCCCGCACGCCAGATCGAATTCCTCAAGCTGCTGCACCGGATGAACGGCACCGGCCACTGCCAGGTGATCATGGCCACGCATGCGCCGGTCCTGATGGCCTATCCCGACGCGACGCTGCTGCGGCTGAGCAAATACGGGCTCGAGCCGGTCAGCCTGCGGGAGACCGACCGGCTGATGCGCGAGTTCTGCGACGACCCGAAGGGGTTCGTCGAGGCCGCCATCGAGGCGTGAACCGGCCCGTCCGGCTGGCTTGCCTCCCGGCGAACCCGGCGGCCGCGAACTTCGCTCTGGTGCAAGAAGCCGGTCCCCGATCTGGTCTAGAACCTCGAACCATAAACTGCGGCATGCGCCAGGCGGCGGATGGCCGATACACATAGGGAGAGACCAAGGATGAGGCTGACGATCGCGCGTGCCGGCGTCGTGGTGGTGGCATTGGCTGTGTTGGGGGCCGCCTGGGCCCATGGGCCGACCCGCCAGAAGGTGCGGGAATCCATCGAGATCGACGCGCCGCAGGCCAAGGTGTGGGCGGTGATTGGCAATTTCCAGGACATGAGCTGGCTTGCCGGTGTCGCCAAGACCGAGGGCGAGAAGGGCAACGAGGTCGGCGCCACGCGGCGGCTGACCCTGGCGCCCGGCATTACCATCGACGAGGAGCTCTACAAATACGAGCCCGAGATGATGAGCTATTCGTACCGGATCACGGCCGTCGACGTGAAGGTGCTGCCGGTCACCAATTACTCCTCGACGCTGTCGGTGTCGCCGGCGCCCGGCGGCAAGGCGAAGCTGGAATGGGCCGGCGCCTTCTATCGCGGCTTTCCGAACAACGATCCGCCGCCGGAGCTGAACGACGAGGCCGCGGTGAAGGCGGTGAGCGAGCTCTACAGAGGCGGGCTTGCGGCGCTGAAGAAGAAGATCGAGAGCGGAAGCTGAGCATGCGCGCGATCGCGCTGCTGGCGCTGCTCGCCGATCTCAGTGGCGCGCGCGCCGAGGAGGCGTTCGTCACCAACCAGCTGAGCGACGATCTCACCGTGGTCGATCTTTCGACCTCGAAGCCGGTCGCGACCATCGCGATCGGCGGCAAGCCCGCGGGCGTTGCGGTCAGCCATGACGGCCGCTTCGCCTATGTGACGAGCCCGGATGCCAAGGCGGTCACGGTGGTCGATGCGTCGACGCGCAAGGTGGTCGGCCGGGTCGATGTCGGCGGTGGGCCGCTCGGTATCGCGGTGGCGCCCGACGGTGCGACCGTCTATGTCGCCGGCTGGTACGCCGCCGCGGTGCGGGTGATCGATGCCAGGGAGCAGCGTGTCGTCGCCAGTCTTCCGGTCGGCGCATCGCCGTCCGGGCTCGCCGTGACGCCGGACGGGCGGCTGCTGCTCTCGGCCGACCGCGACGACGACAGCGTGTCGATAACAGACATTTCCGCGCACGAGCTGCGAGGGATCGTGAAGGTCGGGACCCGCCCGTTCGGCGTCACCATCGATGCCGAAGGCAAGCGCGCCTACACCGCCAATGTCGGCTCCAACGACGTCTCCGTGATCGACATCGCGACCGCGCGCGAGATCGGCCGCGCCCATGTCGGCCTGCGCCCCTACGCGGTGGCGCTGGCGCAGGGCCGCGGCTTCGTCACCGACCAGTATGACGGCAAGGTCAGCGTATTCAACCTCGCGACCTTGCAGCCGGTGAAGCGGATCACGGTCGGCGATTACCCCGAAGGCATCGAGGCGACGGCCGACGGCAAGACGATCGTGGTCGCGAATTGGGAGAGCAACACGCTCAGCGTGATCGATGCCGCCGAGATGACGGTGATCGGCGAGGTCAAGGTCGGCGACGGCCCACGGGCGTTCGGGGCGTTTCTCAGACGGACGGAGTAGGGGCAGTGCGTAGGTGGGTTAGCCTTACCTGTGTCAGGAACTCTCTTGGTCGTCATTGCGAAAGGCTCGCGACAAGATTGCAGAGCAATGTTCGCGCTGAAGCGATGAACCAAAGGTACGCATCCCAAAATATCGAAAACAACCCCATGCAAAGTAGCAGGTTGCCGCCGGCACCCGGAAAAGCGACTTGACGCGTCGGGCAAATCTTGATACGTTTCTATTATTCCGAAATGTCGCGGTGCCTGCCGCCGCGACGATAGCCTTTGTCGGGTGCTCCCTTCGTCGTCATTGCGAGGAGCTTGTCACCGGCGTTCGTGCAACTCGTTGACTTGGAATGACGCGGAAGGGCCAAACCGCCCTTTGGCCTGTCGCCGAGCTGCGACCCATTGGCTCACCAACGCGGCAGGCATATATTATCGAGCAAATACGAGGAAACACGGGGAGGATGCCATGCATCATACCTTGGTGCCCAGTGACCGGGTCGAACACGTCTGCGTCTTCGGGCGCGACGGCGCAAAGCTCGGTTCGATCGAGCGGCTGATGCTCGACAAGGTGAGCGGAACGGTGGCCTACGCCATCATCAAGACCGGCGGCGTGCTGAGTACCCACCACCACTATCCCGTCAGATGGACCGCACTGCGATTTGATCCCGTGCGACAGGCCTTCGAGGTCGAGGTGACGCTGGAGGATTTGCGCACCGGGCCGTCCGAATTCGACGGCGACGAATTCGACTGGGGCGATCGCTCGCGGTCGTACACGCACCCGAACTATTGGGCGGTGTAGTGCGGAGGTGAGGGGTGCTGTAGCCTGCATGAGCGAAGCGACATGCGGGAGCTATTAACTTGTTCTGCCGCCCCCCGGATGTCGCTTCGCTCATGCGGGCCACTTGCGCAGTCAAAGGTAGGCACATGACCCAATTCAAGCCAATCGGCTGGCCTACCGTCATCCCGAGAATTGTCACGAGCGACCTTGCCGGCTTGACCGGATTCCTGAGAGACGTTTTCGATGCGCAAGGCGAGGTTCGGTCCGGAGCTCCAACAGAAATGCGCATGGGAGATTCGATCATCCTGATCAGCGACGGCGGCAGCGTGCGAGATGCCATGCCGGCCTTTCTCTATGTTCGGAACGCGGACGAGACCTATCGGCGCGCGATCGCGGCCGGCGCTGAATCGATCGAGACACCCGTGGATACGCCTTATGGCGACAGACGAGCGATGGTGCGGGATGCCTGGGCAAACGTCTGGCAGATCGCGACGTACCGCAGTTAGGCGAGGGCGCGATTGTCAGGGATCTCTGCGGGCGAAGCATGCACGGTCGAAGTTAGAATGGAGATAGCATCTATGATCGGACGCAAAGAAAGCCTCAAAGCCTTCGCGAGCCAGCGATATGTTTAGCTTCGATAGCGCAGCTATGCGGTCGGGGTCGCTGGCCGTCGCATCAGCGACATCCATCAACGTCGCAATCACCCGGCAGAAACCATACGGCGGGGTCTGAGCATCTCGATGCGGATCATTCAGGAGTTCTTCTAAAACTCCTGAGACCCAAGCGGCCCGCGTTGACCCGTCGTGAGCAAAGTCTGTGTCCGCGTCTCGGAAAATCGAGTGAGATAGCTGCTACTGCGGTAGACGAAGGGAACGTTCTCGCCATTGCCGCAAATCATTTCGGCAATTTCGTCGAGGGTGCGTTGCCTCCACTTCATTCAGAACTCGTCTTCATAGTGCCTTCGCCACGGCCGGTGCTACTCCGCCGCCTCGCTCGCGCTGCTCTTCCTCGGCTTGCTGTTCGCTTTCTTCAGCACCGGCGCCAGGAACTTGCCGGTGTAGCTCCTCGGCGCTTTCACGATGTCCTCCGGTGGGCCCCAGGCGACGATTTCGCCGCCGCCGTCGCCGCCTTCGGGGCCGAGGTCGATCACCCAGTCGGCGGTCTTGATGACTTCGAGATTGTGCTCGATCACCACGACCGTGTTGCCCTGGGCGACCAGCTCGTGCAGCACCTCGAGCAGCTTGGCGACGTCGTGGAAGTGCAGGCCGGTGGTCGGCTCGTCCAGGATGTAGAGCGTGCGGCCGGTGGCGCGCTTTGACAATTCCTTGGCGAGCTTGACGCGCTGGGCCTCGCCGCCGGACAGCGTGGTGGCCTGCTGGCCGACATGGATGTAGTCGAGGCCGACCCGGTGCAGGGTCTGGAAGGTCTCGCGCACGCGCGGCACCGCCTTGAAGAACTCGGCGGCTTCCTCGACTGTCATGTCGAGCACGTCGGCGATGCTCTTGCCCTTGAACAGCACCTCCAGGGTCTCGCGGTTGTAGCGCTTGCCCTTGCAGGTGTCGCAGGTGACGTAGACGTCGGGCAGGAAGTGCATCTCGATCTTGATGACGCCGTCGCCCTGGCAGGCCTCGCAGCGGCCGCCCTTGACGTTGAAGGAGAAGCGCCCGGGCTCGTAGCCGCGCGCCTTCGCCTCCGGCAGGCCGGCGAACCATTCGCGGATCGGCGTGAAGGCGCCGGTATAGGTCGCGGGGTTCGAACGCGGGGTGCGGCCGATCGGCGACTGGTCGATGTCGATGATCTTGTCGATATGCTCCAAGCCCTCGATACGGTCGTGCGGCGCCGCGCCCTCGCTGGCGTTGTTGAGCTTGCGCGCGATCGACTTGTAGAGCGTGTCGATCAAGAGCGTCGACTTGCCGCCGCCGGAGACGCCGGTGACGCAGGTGAACAGGCCGAGCGGGATCTCGGCCGAGACGTTCTTCAGATTGTTGCCGCGGGCATTGATCACCTTGATGGTGCGCCGGTGGTTCGGCGGCCGACGATCCGGCACCGGGACCGAAAGCTCGCCGGTGAGGTACTTGCCGGTCAGCGATTTCGGGTTGCGCATGATCTGGTCGGGCGTGCCTTCGGCGACGATGTGGCCGCCATGCATGCCGGCGCCGGGGCCGATATCGAGCACATAGTCGGCAAGCCGGATCGCGTCCTCGTCATGCTCGACCACGACCACGGTATTGCCGAGGTCGCGGAGCCGCTTCAGCGTGTCGAGCAGGCGGGCATTGTCGCGCTGGTGCAGGCCGATCGACGGCTCGTCCAGCACGTAGAGCACGCCGGTCAGGCCCGAGCCGATCTGCGAGGCCAGGCGGATGCGCTGGCTCTCGCCGCCGGACAGCGTGCCTGAGGAGCGCGACAGTGTCAGATAGTTCAGGCCGACGTCGAGCAGGAAGGTCAGGCGCTCGCGGATCTCCTTCAGGATGCGCGTCGCGATCTCGTTCTGCTGCGCATTCAGCGCCTCCGGCACGGTCTCGAACCATTCGCCGGCGCGCCTGACCGAGAGCTCCGAGATCTCGCCGATGTGCTTGCCGCCGATCTTGACGCACAACGCCTCCGGCTTCAGCCGGTAGCCGTTGCAGCCGGCGCAGGGCACGTCGGAGAAATACTTGCCGAGCTCCTCGCGCGCCCACTCGCTCTCGGTTTCGCGGTAGCGGCGGTTGATGTTGGTGACGACGCCCTCGAATGGCTTCTTGGTGTCGTAGGAGCGGACGCCGTCTTCATAGGAGAACTTGATCTCGTCGTCGCCGGAGCCGTGCAGCAGCGCGGCCTGCACCTTCTTGGTCAGGTCCTTCCACTTGGTGTCGAGCGTGAACTTGTAATGCTTGCCGAGCGCGGTCAGGGTCTGGATGTAATAGGGCGAGGACGATTTCGCCCACGGCGCGATCGCGCCCTTGCGCAAGGTCAGCTCCTTGTCGGGGATGACCAGGTCCTCGTCGATGTGTTGCTCGACGCCGAGGCCGCCGCAGGCCGGGCAGGCGCCATAGGGGTTGTTGAACGAGAACAGGCGCGGCTCGATCTCGGGGATCGTGAAGCCGGACACCGGGCAGGCGAACTTCTCCGAGAACAGGATGCGCTCGGGCCCGCTCTTGTCGTGGATCTTTGCGGTCTTCTTCTTGTCCTCGGCCGGTGCCGCCGCCGGCGCATCGGCATACTCGATCACGGCGAGGCCCTCGGCGAGCTTCAGCGCGGTTTCAAAACTTTCCGCGAGGCGCTGGGAGAGATCGGGGCGCACCACGATGCGGTCGACCACGACGTCGATGTCGTGCGGGAATTTCTTGTCGAGCGCGGGCGCCTCCGACAGCTCATGGAAGGTGCCGTCGATCTTGACGCGCTGAAAGCCCTTCTTGAGGTACTCGGCGAGCTCCTTCTTGTACTCGCCCTTGCGGCCGCGCACGACCGGCGCCAGCAGAAAGAGGCGGGTGCCTTCCGGCAGCGCCAGCACGCGGTCGACCATCTGCGACACGATCTGGCTCTCGATCGGAAGGCCCGTGGCCGGCGAATAGGGCACGCCGACGCGTGCCCACAGCAGGCGCATGTAGTCGTAGATCTCGGTGACGGTGCCGACGGTGGAGCGCGGGTTCTTCGACGTCGTCTTCTGCTCGATCGAGATCGCCGGCGACAGGCCGTCGATCTGGTCGACATCCGGCTTCTGCATCATCTCGAGGAACTGGCGCGCATAGGCCGACAGCGATTCGACGTAGCGGCGCTGGCCCTCGGCGTAGATGGTGTCGAATGCGAGCGACGATTTGCCGGAGCCGGACAGGCCGGTGAACACCACGAGCTTGTCGCGCGGAATCTCGACGTCGATGTTCTTCAGATTGTGTTCGCGCGCGCCGCGGATCGTGATGGCGCGCGATGAGGAGCCGGCGTTCTGTTGGCGCTTCGCCTTGAGCACTTCATCCATAGCGACATTTCCGGGCGCATGATCGGGCGCCTTTTTGGGCGCGCATCGCCGGTGCTGCCGGGACTTTGCGCCGATGGGTGAGAAGACTGGAACGTAGGAAGAACGGCTGACAATTTCCAGTGCTGAGTCGTGTCCATCAACGGATAGTTTGCCTGTTGGCAGCAGCCGTCAGCAGGGCCCGGTTCCGCAAGAGGCTTTTCCCGTTGCGACGGAATCGGAACGGGGCTCCAGATTTCTGTTTTGACGCGTTTTCTTGACGCGAACCGGGGTCCACTTCGCTCGAACGCTCTGACGCAAAAAGGCCGGCGCGAGGCCGGCCTTTCCGTGCGATCTGATCGCAGATCGATCTCAGTACTTGGCTTAGTACTTGGCTTAGTACTTGGCGACGATCGGGCCGCCGAAGTGATAGTTCACGCCGAACTGGACGCTGTGCAGGTTGAGGTCGGGGGAAGGCACGCCGAAGTAGGTCTCGCTGCCAAGGCTGCGATACAGGTACTCGCCCTTGACCGACCACTGCGGCGCGATGAACGCCTCGATGCCGGCGCCGACGGTCCAGCCGGAGTGGAAGTTGCTCTGCGAAGCGGTCACGCCGAGCGCGCTGACGCTGATCTTGTTGTCGACCCAGGCGTAGCCGCCGGTGCCGTAGAACAGCACCTTGTCGACGGCGAAGCCGATGCGGCCGCGCACGGTGCCGAGCGCGTCGACCTTGCTCTTCACGGTGATGCCGAGCGCGGTGGTCGAGGCATCGACGTCAGCCCACGCACCGTCGGCCTCGAGGCCGTACACGATGTTGCTGGTTTGCCAGTTGTAGCCGATGGTGCCGCCGGCGAAGCCGCCTTCCATCTTCGGATTGCCGGACTCCTCGCTGGCATAGCCACCGAAGCCGCCGATGTAGAAGCCGGTCCAGTTGTAGATCGCGGCCGGCGGCGGAGCCTTCACGTAAGGCGCGCGGGCCGCCATATCGGCGGCCATTGCCGGTGCAATTGCGCTGAGGGCAAACATGCCGGCCGATGCCAGCAAAACATTCCTGATTTTCAAAGTCCCAGTCCCATTTTCTTGTTGTCCCTTCAAACATTGAAGGGAACGTCACAGCAGTGTCGTGTGACGACCGGGTGCTTCTACATAGAAATCTTGGAAGTTGTGTATCCATGAAACCACAATGCACGGAAAACGGCCCAGGCTAGGCGCGCGCTTGCACGCAAGCGAAAAGCCGGCGCAAGGCCGGCTCTTGTGTTCGCTGTGCAGGTGCGGTGCGCGACTGCCGGTAGCTCAGTATTTCGCTGATACGATCGGGCTCGCCGAATTGAAGTGGTAATTGATGCCGAGCTTGACGGTGTGGAACGTGTCCTTCCATTCCGAGCGATCGTTGATCGCCGGCGTGTACTGGATCGGCGCGACCTTGCCGAGGTCGAGGTAGTTGTACTCGAGCTTGGCCGACCAGTTGGCGGCGAACATGTATTCGACGCCGGCGCCGGCGGTCCATCCCCAGCGTGTGTCGCTGGCTGAGACCGAGGGCGGCGCGAGGCCGGCATCGTAGCGATGCAGGACGTCGCCGACCGCGGCGCCGCCGTTGACGAACCACAGCGTGGCGCCGTCGGCGTAGCCGAGCCGGCCCTTGATGTCGCCGAAGCTGCGCAGTTCGGTGTAGTAGCTGTCGAGCACGCTCGGCGGTCCGACATTGATCACGCCGGAGCGGCCGGTGACGGCGGACCAGTGGTAGTCGCCCTCGACGCCGAACACGACGGGGCCGGTCTGGACATTGTAGCCGATCACGCCGCTGACAAAGCCGCCGCTGGTGTTGTAGCTTTGGGTGCCGATAAACGCCGCATCGTTCGGTGCGCCGAGATAGGTCTCGTTGCTGCCCCAGCCGCCGCCGCCCTGGGCGCGGAGGTAGAAGCCGTTCCAGCTGATCGCGGGCGTCACAACCTGTGGCGTTGGGGAATGCGCGGCGAGGTCAGCCGCCGATCCGGCGCGCTCGGCTGCGCAACAATGCGGCCACGCAAACAAAAAGGCCGGCGCAAGGCCGGCCTCTCGTTTGAATCAAATCCGTGTCGCGCGATCAGTAGCGCGCAACCACCGGGCCACCCCACTTGTAGTTCACGCGGACGGTGACGAGGTCGACGTCCTGGCGATCGCGGATGCTGCTGAACAGCGCGCCGGTCGGGGTGGTGAGGTTGTAGGTCTTGTCCTGCATGAACAGGTGGTCGTATTCGATACCGGCGGTCCAGTTCGGCGCGAAGCCGACTTCGATGCCGGCGCCGATGGTGCCGCCCCAGCGGGTGTCGCTCGCGCGGCCGGCAAGCACGCCGGTCGGCGTGAAGTAGGTGCTGAAACGGTTGTCGGTCAGCGCCGCACCGCCCTTGGCGTACAGCAGCACGTTGTTGACGGCGTAGCCGATCTGGCCGGTGAACAGGCCGAACGCGTCGATCTTGCTCTGGTTGGTGAAGAGGCCCGGGAAAATCGCGCTGTTGTTGCTGCCCTTCAGGTCAGCCCAGTCGCCCTGCGCTTCGAGGCCGAACACCCAGGTGCCAGCCTGCCAGCGATAGCCGATCTGGCCACCGGCAACGCCGCCGGTCGCATCATGGCAACCATCCGAGCCGATGAAGATGCCGCCCGGGACCTGGTCCCAGCAATTGTGGCTCGAGCCCCAGCCGCCGTTGGCGCCGATGTAGAAGCCGCTCCAGTCATAGACGGCGGCAATCATCGGCGGCGCCTTGGTGTAGGGGCGCGCAGCCAGATCGGCAGCCGCGGCAGGCGCAGCGAACGCAATCAGGGCAACCGTAGCGAGCAAAAACTTCTTCATAATCAACCCCCCAGCTTCCCAATCGGCTTCCAACGGTCCCGAAGCGCGATCTCAGACGCGAGCGCCCATCTGATGGCTGTAGCTATACCCTGATTCAACCGGAAGCGCCGTCTCCCAAATGCAACACTCGGGGAAGAAGCGTCGACAAGGCAAGTAGTTGATTTAACTTGCATTTTCGTGAGGCGTCGGAGCCCGCTGGTGACTAAGACCGAAATCGGCGGCCGCGCCATCGCCATCGGCCGCTTCTACGGCTGGTTGTGGCGAACAAAACTGGAACAGTGTCGGCTGCGGTGCTATATCTCGATAATCGTGGATAACCGCGCGACGGCGAGGGCATCGAGCCGGCACCGGCCGTATAGGTCATTCGCGAACGCCTGCAAGTAAGTGGCGATGGTTGAGAGTGGCGGCCGATGTCCGGCGCCCGGTTTTTGAGTGGAGATGATGCGATGGCAGGAAGCGTGAACAAGGTGATCCTGGTTGGAAACCTCGGCAAGGATCCGGAAATCCGGCGGACGCAGGACGGCCGACCGATCGCCAATCTTTCCATCGCCACCTCGGAAACCTGGCGCGACAAGGGCACCGGCGAGCGCAAGGAAAAGACCGAGTGGCACCGCGTCGTGATCTTCAACGAAGGCCTCTGCAAGGTCGCCGAGCAGTATCTGAAGAAGGGCGCCAAGGTGTACATCGAGGGTCAGTTGCAGACCCGCAAATGGACCGACCAGAGCGGCGTCGAGAAGTACTCGACCGAGGTCGTGTTGCAGGGCTTCAACTCCAACCTCACCATGCTCGACGGGCGGGGCGGCGGAGGCGGCAGCTTCGCCGATGATGGCGGCGGCAGCGATTTCGGCTCGTCCGGTCCGGTCAGCTCGGCGCCGCGCCGCG
>NZ_JACMYP010000140.1 GCF_020889705.1 Bradyrhizobium altum
AGGAGCAACGCCAGCTCGGCCGCGATAAACAAGACTGCAACGATTGCTATCATCGTCTCCGCGCCGATTCCCCTTCGTTTGATGTGATGGACCGTCATGCCGAACAACCAGGCACCGCCGCTAAGCATGATCGACATTATGAAGAGCTGTCTGACGAGACTTGCGCGATCAAGCCCCTCGACGTCTGTCAGCCACGGCGATGCCCACAATCCCTGCAGGGACCAGGACGATCCAACGCAAGTCGCCGACAACGGGGCCATTCGCCAAAAGCGTCGATCGCTGAAAACGGAGCTCAGGGTAGTGGCCGCTGTTGATGGGGCCACGCTTCGTTCAGGCACCACGAGGTAGATGAGAATGGCTGTCGTACCGGTCGCGACTGCCATGATTTCAAATAGCTGCCGCCAGCCCATCCAGGCGAGCAGGTATTCGACGGGAGCCGTGGCGGTCACCGCTCCTAGCGACCCCAGCATGATCATGTAGCCGTTCAGCAACGCAACTCTCTCCTTGGGGAACCAAAGGACGATGGACTTGAGTCCTGCCGTGAGCGCCGCCGCGACACCAAGCCCGATCATTGCACGCGCGATCAAAAGTGACAGGAAACTGGTCGATATCGCGAACAGTCCGGCGCCCGCTGCTGCGAGCAAGAGCAGAACACTCTGGACGCGGCGCGGACCAAAGTGGTCCAACAATATACCGACGGGGATCTGAGCGGCCGCGAAAACAAGGAAATAGACTGACGTAAGCAACCCGAGGTCGGCAGTCCCAAGCCCGGTGTCCGAACTGAGATGGCTGGCGATCAGAGCGTTGATCGTTCGAAACAGATATGAGAGATAGTACCCAGCTACAAAAGGGAGAAAGACGCGCGCGATTCGACGCCATGCTGTTAAGATTTGCATGCTGGCCCCTTTGCTCTCAGCTCGCTCGAGCCGATAGCGCGTCCAGCTTTTGTCAGTTCGGCTAAATCGCTGCGGTCGTAGGCTGGCGTAGAAAAAGAAGGACCGGCGAATTCGTCTTTCTACAGGATTCAATCAGGTTTCTTCGGCCGATTCCTGACGGCGGATATCTTCTGGTATCTCGCGCAGAAAGCTTTGCCCCTTCTGCAAACGGCGCCCGAGCGCCTCGACAAATCCTTCAAAGCGCTCCCGACCCTTTGCCTGCGCGGCCGCCTGCGCGTCGTTGGGAAGCGGCGGTGTGATCGTCAACCAGAAGCGAATGAAGAGGGCCAAGGTCTCCGCCGTCAACCCAACGTCGCGCTCCAGCCTCTGCATCTGACGCGACAGCCGATCGAGGCGTCGGGCGAACGCCGCTTCCCGCCTGTCCACTCCGTCGGGCGAAAGAAAGGAGGCGACCGCAGCTTCCACGATCGCTGACCGGGAAAGCTTCTTGCGATCGGCGAGCTCCGAGATCTGTTTCAGAAGCTCTGGCGGAAAATAGACGTTCATCCTGTCGCGCATATTGCCTCACAGGTCCATCCCGTCATTCGGGTCCATGGCGACTTGACGGACGACACTGCGCATCTGTTGGCGTATGAGCCGGGACTGACGGACCGCATCCTCGTCATCGTCAAGAACGGCGGCAAATTCCTCTGCCGGCGTCGGTTCGGTCGTCTCCCTAGCGATTGCGACGTGATCGGGGAGTTCGGGCTCGCGACGGAGCCCGCTGTTCGCCTTGTCTTCCTCGGCCTCCGCGGCTTTGTCAGTTGGACCTCCCGTCGGCTTCAGCGGTCCGAGCGCTGACCATCCGTCCGTTCGCGACGATCGGCCGACGCTTGCCGGATCTGGCGGCGGCAGAACGCGCTCGGTGAACCGCCGATCCTCGTAGTAGCGGGCCTTCTTCGCCCGGATCGGCGGCGTGCCCGCCACCATGACGATCTCGTCGATCGGCGGAAGCTGCATGACTTCGCCCGGGGTCAAAAGCGGCCTTGCCGTCTCCTGACGCGAGACCATCAGGTGCCCCAGCCACGGGTTCAATCTATGACCGGCGTAATTCTTCATCGCACGCATCTCCGTCGCAGTCCCCAACGCGTCGGAAACACGCTTGGCGGTCCGCTCGTCATTGGTCGCAAAGCTGACGCGGACGTGGCAGTTGTCGAGGATCGCATTGTTGGGCCCGTAGGCCTTCTCAATCTGATTGAGGGATTGCGCGATCAAAAAGCTCTTGATGCCGTACCCCGCCATGAAGGCCAGCGCGGACTCGAAGAAGTCAAGCCGCCCAAGTGCGGGAAACTCGTCGAGCATCATCAGAACGCGATGCCGGCGGTCGCGGGCATGCAGATCCTCGGTCAAGCGCCGGCCGATCTGGTTCAGCACCAAGCGGATCAATGGTTTAGTCCGCGAGATATCGGAGGGCGGCACCACGAGATAAAGCGTCGTCGGGCGGCTATCTGCGATCAGATCGGCGATCCGCCAGTCGCAGCGGCAGGTCACCTGGGCCACGACGGGATCACGGTATAGCCCGAGGAACGACATCGCGGTGGAAAGAACGCCGGAGCGTTCATTCTCGGATTTGTTGAGAAGTTCACGCGCGGTCGAGGCGACCACGGGATGGGCGCCCTGCTCGCCGAGATGCGGCGCGGTCATCATCGCCTTCAGCGTCGCATCGATCGGCCGCTTCGGATCGGACAGGAAGCCGGCCACACCAGCCAAGGTCTTGTCTGCCTCGGCATAGAGGACATGGAGGATGGCGCCGACCAGGAGCGAATGACTGGTCTTCTCCCAGTGGTTCCGCTTGTCGAGCGAGCCTTCGGGGTCGACCAGGACATCGGCCACGTTCTGGACATCGCGAACCTCCCATTCCCCACGCCGGACCTCGAGCAGCGGATTGTAAGCTGAGGACTTTGGGTTGGTCGGGTCGAATAGCAGAACGCGGCCATGCCGCGAACGGAAGCCGGCGGTCAATTGCCAGTTCTCACCCTTGATGTCGTGCACGATGGCTGAGCCGGGCCAAACCAACAGGGAGGGGACGACAAGACCGACGCCTTTGCCGGATCGGGTTGGTGCAAAACACAACACATGTTCCGGTCCGTCATGGCGGAGGTAGTCGCGATCGAGTTTACCGAGCACCACACCATCCGGGCTGAGAAGTCCAGCCGCCCTCACCTCCTCCAGACCAGCCCAGCGCGCCGAACCATAGGTCTCGACATTCTTGGCTTCACGCGCCCGCCACACCGACATGCCGATCGCCACTGCGATCGAAACGAAGGTCCCCGACGCTGCGATAAAGGCCCCCTCGACAAAGATTTGAGGTGCATAGGCGTCGTAGACGAACCACCACCAGAAGAAGATCGGTGGGTAGTAAAATTTCCAACCCGACAGTTCGAACCAGGAGCGCCCGAGTTCCGGTTGCCAGGCGAGCCGCCAAGCCGTCCACTCGGTCGCTCCCCAGATCGCCAGCAAAACGATCAAGCCGACCACAATCACCTGTCCCCAGAGGATTTTGGTTCCGGACATCGCGAACGCCCTTCCACAACTCAATTAGCTAGAGGCCGAGGTCGCGCTTCCGACCAAAGCCCCATTCGATGCCACCGCCGTCCTTCACGACGCCGGTGACGTGTTGACCGAGCCTCTTTTCGAGCTCGCGCGACCAGGGCACGAGCTGGAAGCCCAGCCCATTATCGATCATGGCGAAACGTCCAGAGGTGAGCGTCAGCCGCTCGCGATAGGTGCCCGCCACATGCTCTCCAGAGGCGGCGTTCACATGAGGCAGGCGGGTGTCGGCCGAGACCTTTGCGGCCACCTCGTCCAGCTCGCGCCGGCGCAAGGTGTTCAGGAGGTCGCGCTGCAGGATGATGCGTTGGCCCTGCCGCCGCGCCAGGCCCTGCTGGATCAGATGCTCGGTACGGGCTTCCATGGCGTCTCGGGTCTCGCGGCCGAAGCCGCCCACGGCGAGCGGCATAGGGTCGCGTTCGACCAGCCTGTGGTCGAGCCAGGTCGCGCCCTTCGCGGTGACTTGCTCCGCAAGATCGAAATCGGAGCGGGTCGCGAGCACCACGGTCGGCCGCGGATCGCCGGCTTGACCGAAGCGTCGGACTTCGACGATGCCGCCGGCCGCCGGAGCATGTTCGAAGGCCTCGACGCCTCGGAAGCGCACGTGGTGCGACCGTCCGTCAGTTCCATCGATCAGGGCGTAGGCCACGCCAGTCAATTCGTCATGGAGCCCGCGGTCGACCAATCGTCCGATAATCTGGGCCGACGGCTGTGCGCCTTCGATGACGTAGTCGGCAACGCCGCGCGCTTCCCCACGATCGGTAAAGGCGCGGTGCATGGTCTTGATGATGTCGCCCCGCATCCCGAGGTCGCGCAAGCTGCGCTCGGCCTCGAGCCCGACCATCCACTCTCCTGGTGCAGCGGATGCGGCAAGGCCCATCTTCTCCAGGTGCTGAAGACGGCCGACCATCAGGCGCCGGATTTCGGGATCGCACTTGCCGGGATTCTCTGGGCGAAGATCAATAGTGCCGGTCTCATCGGCCGCCAGCCGGATTTCGCGATCGAGCCGCGTCCATCGGTCCGCCGTGGCCTCCCTCTCCAGCGAATTGCGGATCTCGTGCTCTGGTTTTGGACCCAGTTCGATGGCGACCAGTTCCTCGGCGCGTGAGCGCAGGCCCTGGCTGATGTAGTCGCGGGAGATCACGAGATCCGCCCCTTCCTCGTCGACGCCCCGAACGAGAAGATGGACGTGAGGGTTGTCGGTATTCCAATGATCCACAGCCATCCAATCGAGCCGCGTGCCGAGATCGGTCTCCATCTGCTTGGCGAGATCGCGGGTGAAGGCCTTGAGGTCTGTCATGTCGCCGGCGTCCTCAGGCGAGACGATGAACCTGAAATGATGCCGGTCGTCCTCGCACCGTTCTGCGAAAGCCGTGCTATCGGCGCGGTCACCGCCGGCACCGAACATCTCGGCCCGCTCACCACTTCGGGTCACGCCGTCGCGCTTCAGATATGAGAGGTGGGCGGTCAGTGGTGCTGAACAGAAGGCTCGCCCTTTATGACGAACCACACGCGCCTTCACCACAACGCGCCGCGTAGGGCTGAACAATCTGGCGCGGCTAAAGGCGACGCGGCCGCGGCCAAACGTCGAGCGTCCATGGACCGCAGAACGCCTGCCCGCGGCGGTCTGCCCCGAGGTGTGTCCTGCTTTCTTCGCTGCCCTCAGCACCTGGTTGATGAAGCTCTTGGGCTTCGGCGCGCGGGTGCCGCGGATCCGTCCGGGCCGAATACGCAGATCGCTGTCTCCCACACTCACTGCAGGGCCTCCCAACGATCAAACGCCCACACGGTGCCGAGAACGCCTTTGAAAACATTCGTCAAAATGCACGGCGCGGCACGCGCTCCGACCGACTGGCACGCCAGAACCCAAGCCATGCCAATGGCTTGCGGTTCGACCGGCGAGCCCCTTTTATCTCGCCTTCCTGCCGTCGTGGTCTCCCGGTCGCCGGTTCCCGAAAGTGCCGCCGCGACTTGGCAGCCAGCTCGCGAAGCCCCTACTGCTTCCGAGCGCTTGCGATAGCGATCGTTACCCGAAGGGCCGAGACACCCGAAGGGTGGCTCGGTGAGGAGCGAAGCGACGAGTAGAGCGCGGGCCGAAGGCATCGCCCATACGCCTTCAGCTCGCGAACCCGCACACTTGGTCATTGCGATGCTCCCGAATCCGATCGAGGGACGAACACGCCAATGGGCCGGGGGACCATGGGCGAAACATCGGGCGCCGAGATTGCGGTCGTGACACCGCTCGACGGCATGAGCGCCAGCAACCGATCGCGCGTTTTCACAAGATCGGATCGCGTGACGAACAGCGTCGCGGCTGCTGATGACTGTCCGCTGGACGCCCACCTCGGCGGCAGTTCGATGGCAAGCAGATTTGCAAGCTTTGCGACGTATGCTCGCGTCTCGTCCGGCAAAGAGCCGCCTGCGAGATGCTCTTCATAGCGAGATGGTCCCGCGTTGTACGCGGCAAACACGCCAGGCGAGCCATACCGATCGAGCAGTTCGCGCAGATAGGCCGTGCCGGCCAGAATGTTGTCGTGCGGGTCGTAGGGATCGTTGCCGAGTTTATAGCGCTCGCGAAGTTCCGCCCAAGTCGCCGGCATGATTTGCATCAGGCCCATTGCGCCTTTTGCCGATCTGGCCTGCACGTCACCAGCACTCTCGATGCTTTGGACTGATCGGATCCAGTTCGGCGCAATCGCAAAGCGTTGTGAGGCTTCATTGATGAAGCCGGCAAATGGGTGAGCGGTCTGACTGATCGCCGGCTTGGCGGCTGATCCGCTCTGGGCCAAAGCAGCACTGTCGAACGCGGTCAGGAGAAGCATCAGGGGCACGGCAGCACAAACGCGTGTGCCCAACCGATCCGAGCATGCGGTCGGGCTACCGAGGGCCTTGCAGACATCGACCGAGACGGAGGAATGATCTCGCAATCGATCGAACAAGGAACCGGCGAGTAGAACACGTCGAATACGCACGCTCACTCCTCCCAGGTCCACACCGGCATCGCACGGCCGATCACGCTAGATGCCGGAAGAAATCCAAAATACCGGCCATCAAGAGAGTCGTCCGACTGCCAGTTCATCAGAAACAGCTCGCCATCGCCGACGACGCGGCAGCCCTGCCATTTCGGCAGCGGCTTGCCGCGTCTGTCGTGATCCTTCGCCTCGCCCACCGCGACGTCGTCGACCGAGATCGTGAGGCCGATTCTACAAACACTCTGCCCCTGAAGCGCGAGCACGCGCTTCAGCATGGGAACGCCAATGGGCAAATAGCCGTTAAGGTCGAGGAAGGCCGCGAGCGGCTCAGGCGGCTGCACGGCGACCAATTCAGTGACTTGGAATTGGTCCGCCCGTCGGAGGCGGTAGAGACCGATCGGCACGCTCGCGGAAGCATTCCAGATGTAAAGCGGAAGCGGCTCCAGGACGATCGTCGCGACGAGCGCAGCAGCCACCCCAAACGTCGCGGTCAGCGTCTTCATGCGGCCCGTCATCGCATTGTCCTCTGACGGTGAAGCCAGGCCTGATGGCGTGCTTTCGTATACGGGCGCGGGTTTTCGTTGACGGACAGGCGGTTATGAACGTGATGCCAATGATCAGGCGCGACATCAGCTGGATCGATGCCGAGCGCCTCAACGGCATCGATCATCTGCAGCACACGCTCGACCTTCGGCCAACCTGACAGGCGCAGCAAAATCTCTCCGCCGGGTGTCACATAAGGGACGGTCGAGCAGCGCTGTCCCGGAGCGGCTGAGCGCAAGATGTCGATCCGCGAAATGATCGTGCCGAAGTCGTTGGAGGTCCATCGGACGAAGGCAAAGATGCTGCCGGGCGCAAATGCCAGGACGCGCCGATGACGATCAAGCTTGCGTTCGTTGACGATACGACCGAACCGAATGCGGTTTTCGATACGCTTCTCGAGCCACAACACTTCCACTTCCGTGAGATCGCTCATGCGGCGGCTCCCTGACGCTGGAGCTGGCAGCCGTGAGCTTGGGGCTCGGTGGAGAGTGTGTATGGCCTGCAAGGGCAGGCTGGCCTGTCGGACTGCCGTTTCCGGGCGCCGCCAACGCGGCTTTCGGCCTGCTCCGTTAGAAGAAATCCGAAGGATTTCCTGTTAGTAAAGTTAGAGCGGCTGGAAAGCACGGAGAAACAAGCTCTTAAGCTCGATTCCGGTCCCCGATAGCACGAGGATCGGGTCCCCGATAGCACGAGAGTTACGGTCCCCGATAGCACGAGCTGATTCACAGATTGTCCTCCGAATTTGGAATGAGACCGCGCCGGCGCAGGCGTGCCGTTAGGGGATCAACAGGCTGAGGAGCGAAGTTCAGCCGCTCGCTGCCGTTCCGGTCTCGCGTGAGCACGAGCTGATAGCCGGGCAATGTCTGGCGCTGGACGATCTGACGCACGTCGTAAGCAAAGTGCTTGAGCGGCGAAATGATGCCGGACTTGGCATGGAGGTGCACAAGGTCAAAGCTCCAGCCGCCGTCCTGGCGCCCACCATGCTTGCGGACAAGACGATAAAGCCACCGCTCAAGCCCGCCCGTGAGCTCGAAATAGGCGCGATCGATCGTGAGCACGAGCGCGTCATCGATGACGCCGGCATAGAACCAATCCGGCAGGATCAACTCGATCCCAAATGGCCGACCGTTTGCATCGGCCGTCTCCTTCCATTCGTTGATCCAGGAGAAGCGGTGCCCTCGCCGTTCTGTCGGCTGACGGATCGACGTCAGCACGGTCGTTGACTGAAGTCTGTCGAGACCAGCCTTCAGGCGGTCATAGTCACGTGCGCTGGTGCCGCGGCCCACGAACGTCAATATCTCGTAAGGCGTTGCAGCCATCAAGCGCGAGGTCTTCAGACCTGCGTCACGGGCTTCGACGATCTGGGACGCGGCCCAGATCAGAACGTCTGCATCCCAGATGGTCGCCATGCCGTGTTCCGGCACGGCTTCGACACGTATCGCGATCGCGCCAGCACGGAAATCGATCGGCACGATCCGCTTGGTCTTGGCGAGCGAAAAGAAGGGATAGGCCATCAGATCCTGCGCGTCGCGCGGCGCGAGATCGCCGGGCAACGCCCGGAAGAGCTCAAGCTGATCGCGCTCGGAACGGTGCTTGCGCCGCATGGTCACTGCTCTTACGCGGCAATCAGCGACGTTCCTGGCCCGCATACGGGCGTAGCGCGGGATGCTTCTTGGCCGGCAGCACCGTTCCCTTGCCGGGGTCGGACGTCGACGTCTTGGCGCCCCAGTCGGCCCACGCTTTCAGGTCATCGACGGCGTAGACAACACGTCCGCCGATCTTCCGATACGTCGGTCCAGTACCGTACGTGCGGTGCTTCTCGAGCGTGCGACCGGACAGGCCAAGATAGCGCGCGGCCTCAGGTGTACGTAGGAATCGCGGGGGAAGACCGGCCATCGGATCGGGCATTTGAGAACTCCAAGAGGACAGCGCACTAAGCTTGGCTAGGCCGGCGTGTGTGCGGTCATCATGGAGGAGCAATATCTCGGAGGGGGATGCCGAATGTTGGGGGCACGATTTTCGGCACCCTTGGGGACTGTGCTACTCGTCCTTGCGCCCGGGCCGCAGGAGTTTGCGGTAGCCACCGCGCATCAACGCGAGGCCGCCTTGCACCAAGCGGATTGTTCGATTGCGCAGATCATGTGTCTTCCAGGCGCGATCGGGGATGCGCTTTTTGCCGAACAGCGCTTCGGCGATAACGCGATAACTGCCGCCGGCGCCATGCGCATCTAGCGCGCGGATCGCGGCGCTCAGACGTTCGCGCCGTTGTTCGGATAGCGTGTGAAATGCCGGACCCGGCACGCGTCCATTCATCGCGCGCCACAGCCGTCGAGCTGCATATGCGCGCGCTTCGAAATCGCAGCCAAATGGCAGTTCGGCTGTATATGACGCGCCAAGCACCGGCGGGTCCTTGGACCAGACACGGTGATCCACCGCACCGATGCGCAGCACGGCGTGCCAGCCGTCGGCGGCGCGCCGCACCTGCCCTGCTGCAAGGTCAAGCAGCGGTTGAGACGCTGAACTGCGATCTGCGGCCCAGGCAACCTTAACTGGAACGACCGCCGCTAGAACCTCAGGCGCCCAAAAGATCGTCTGCTCGTCGAAGGACCTCTGCGGGTCATGGGCGAAAGCAGATACCCCATTTCCTCCTGAATTCGTCAGTCACTTCGCCGCTCGGACTGTTGGCAATCATCACCTCGGACTCCCGCCGATAGTCGGCGTTGCGGCGGAGACATTCCCAGGCGATGCCGGTGACTTCCGCGTCTTGTAGGCTCTTGTAGGATTCCGGCGACCGCCAGTCGAATTCAGGCATTGCTTCCGCCCCATTGCACGCAGCTAACAAGGATTGCGGCGCAATAGGTATGAACGAGGCGGTTGTAGGAAGACCCTAGTTTGGCACCACGTGGTGCACCGGCATGACCACCCGTCAGCAAAAGAAAATAGTTCTGCCTTCACGTCACCAGGCGGCGATTTTCTCCTATTTGGAGCCAGTGCCACGTAATAGGCGGCCCTGTTCAGTTACCCATTTGGCACGCGCAAGATGACTCTGATATGCGCGCTGCGCACGATCCGGCTCTCGCTCGGGGTCCATATGCAAGACTACTCGAGCCACTTCGCACCAGTCCGCCCCCTCACCTTCGGCCTGCAGAAGGCGAATGTACGTGACGACATGCTGTTCGTCATACGCCGTCAGCGCCGGCTCGTTCGGCGCGACATTCGCGACGTCAGGATCTACTGGCGGTCCATTCATATCTATTCGTAGCATTCGATGGAAATCCAGGATCAAAGTATCTGAATAGATCGGTTATAGCCAGTGGTTTGATGGTCTACACGATGGCTGCTTTTGCGCATGAAAGCTCGTGCGCTTGTGGCCTGGAACGTCCGCCGAATCCGCGTCGCTCGCGGTATTCCGCAAGAGCAACTGGCATATGATGCTGAGATTGATCGTTCATATATGAGCGGCTTGGAGCGACAAACCGAAAATCCAACCATTGATCTGCTCGAGCGACTCGCCGAGACGCTAGGTGTTCGGCTCTCAGAATTCTTTCTTGAACCGCCCAAGGGAGCCGCCACGCCAAAGCCATTAGCCAAGGGCCGGAAACGGATTCGTCCCAGCCCTAAGAGCAAATAATCGCTGCACGGCTGTGTACTCATTAAGTTGCTGGCCGCCTGATGTCTGCTCAATCCCTAAGAGCGGCGGGAAAGCGGACTCTCCCGAGGTCGCTGAAGGGCCAGATCCGGACTCAGCGCGGGTCAATTCGTTTGAGCATGACTGCTGAATTGTGTCCCATAGTTGAGACCAACCTGACCGTGAGGGATGGGCCGCATTTCGTGCGGAGCGCGGTCGAGTCTCCTTCAGCTCTTCTGCGTCACCACCTTGAAAGCAAAGGCGATACCGGTAGCGACGATCAAGATCACGGCCATTCCGATCATGCCGGCATCGAACGAACCGGTCGCGTCCTTCAGGAAGCCGACCATATACGGGCCGACGAAGCCACCGAACGCGCCGACCGAGTTGATGAATGCGATCCCGCCGGCGCCGCGGCGCCTGTCAGGAAGCCTTGAGGAATGGTGTAGAACACCGTCCGCGCGGAGATCGTGCCGATCAATGCCAGGGTCAGGCAGGTCAGCGCCGGGAACAGCGAGGTGAAAACGACCGACAGTGCGAGCCCCAACGCGCCGAGGATCAGGGCCGCCATCAGGTTGTAGATCTTTTGGCCGCTGCGATCGACAAGCCGCGCCCAGAACAGCATGCCAATAGTGGCGAACAGATAGGGCACCGCGGTCAGCCATCCGACTTCCATGTTCGTCAGGCCATGGTTCTTTAGGATCAGCGGCAGCCAGATTCCGATGCCGTAGGAGCCGATGGTGAAGGCGAAGGTGATGGCGGTCAGCATCAGCACCCGCGTGTCCTTCATCGCCGCCCACAGGTCCTTCTTGGGCTTGTCGTGCTTGTCGCTGGCGAGTTCGTCGAGCAGGGCCTGGCGTTCTTCGGTGGTCAGCCACTTGGCCTGATCTGGCGTGTCGGCGAGCAGGACGAGGCAGAGGACACCAAGCACGCACGCCGGCAGGCCTTCGATCAGAAACATCCACTGCCATCCGGCGAGGCCCCACAGTCCGTCCATTCCGAGGAGCGCCGCCGAAATCGGGCTGCCGAGCAGCGAGGACAGGGGTGTCGATGCCATGAACAGGGCGAGCACGCTGGTGCGGTACTTTGCCGGAAACCAGATCGAGATGTACCAGATCACGCCGGGAAAGAAGCCGGCTTCGAACACGCCAAGTAGGAAGCGGATCACATAAAAGCTGTACGGCCCCACGGCGAAGGCAGTCGCCGCCGCTGCCAGGCCCCAGGTGATCATGATGCGCGCGAGCCAGCGCCGGGCGCCGAACCGGTACATCATCATGTTGCTGGGAACTTCGAGCAGGCAGTAGCTGAAGAACAGGATTCCGGCGCCCCAGCCGAACTGCGTGGCGCTGAGACCGATGGCCTTGTTCATCTGCAGCGCAGCAAAGCCGACGCTGGTGCGGTCGAGATAGTTGAAGAGGTAAGCGAGACCTAGCAGCGGCACCAGGCGCCAGGTGTTCTTGGAAACGGCGCTCGCCACCAGCCCCGAATCGGCGCCGCCGCAAGATGCATTGGCCGTGACATCGGTCATCTCGTCGTCCTCCCGGTCATGGGCCAGTGTCTCCAGCCTCGATTTCCGGGCGGGACCAGCCGTGTTAGGCTCAAGATGCCAGACGGTGCCGACAAGGGTCCAATCGCTAATTTTCAAGGATCGATAACCGGGAGGAAGTAATGGACCTACGCGACCTCGCTTATTTCGAGGTGATCGCCGATCTAGGTCACATGGGCCGGGCTGCCGACAAACTGGGCCGCACCCAGCCTGCGCTGACGAAATGCATCCAGCGGCTCGAGGAGATGGTCGGCGCCGACTTGTTCGAGCGGACCGGGCGCGGCATCACGCTGACGCGGGTCGGCGAAATCCTGCTGTCCCGGGCCCGGCGCATGCGCGAGGCGATGGAGGAGTCGCTGCGGGAAGTGACGGATTTCGCCGCCGGGGCCGCCGGCCACGTCGCGATCGGCTGCGGCGCGACGATGGGCGAATACCTGCTGCCGCAAATTTGCCGGGCCATCATCGGCGACGCGCCGGGATTGACGATCGAAATCCAGATCGGGATGAGCGGCGTGCTGCGCACCGCGCTGCGCGAGCGCGCGCTCGATCTCGCGATAGGTCCGGTGCTGCCGTCGGACGAGCAGGAGTTCCGCCACGAAGCCTTCGGCATCGACGAAGTCGTCGTCGTCGCGGCAAAAAATCATCCGCTGTGCGGCAAGCCGCTCACGATCGAGGATCTCACCAGCTCGAAATGGGTGTTGCCGGCGCGCAGCGTCGCGATGCGCCAATGGATCGACAGCGTGTTCGAGGCTCATGGACTGCCGTTGCCGGCGGTCCAGATCGAAACCAACTCGATCACGACATTGCCAAAACTGATCGCCGATACGGCGCTGTTGAGCTTCACCTCGACCCGGAACCTGCATCCGCTGCGGCTCGGCAGCCAGCTCGACCAGCTGATGATCGATGCCACCACGATGCGACGGCCGCTCGGCTTCGTCACCCGCCGCGACGGCTATCTCTCCCCGGCGGCGCAGCGCGTCGTCGCGCTGCTCAAGGCGAAGGGCCGGGACTTCCTCGATCAGGTCACGCTGCCGGACAAGACCGAAGCCCCGATGCCTGGAGTCATCGTCAGTCGAGCGGAGCGAGCCCATAAACGCGTGCGGCAGTCGCACTGAACAAACTGGCGCGCTCGCTGTCGCCGGCATGACGGGTCAGGCGCTTGAATGCGTTCCAGACCGTTCCGTACCTGTAGGATCCCTTGTCGACCGGGAAATTGCTCTCGAACATGCATCGCTGCGGCCCGAACGCCTCGATGCAGGTTTCGATGTAGGGCCGCCACGTTTCAGCGAGAGTTTCGGAACTCGGCGGCGCGTCTTGTGTTTCGAAACCGAAGCCGTTGATGCGCATGCCAAGCCCGCCGAGCTTGACGCAAACATTATCGCAAGTGGCGAGGCTGCGGATTGAGCGCGACCAGCCGGCGAAAATTTCGTCGCGGCGATCCTTGTAGGCGCCGATCCCGACGATGCCGCCGAGATGATCAAGCACGATTGTGGTTTGCGGAAACGCCTGGGCGAGTTCGGTCAGCTCGGGAATTTGCGGATGAAATAGCCAGGCATCGAAGACAAGGCCGAGCGGCGCGAGTCGCGCAAACCCCTTGCAGAATGTTTCATCGCGCAACAGGCCGGGCGGACCGGCGCTGAGCGGATTCATCAGGCTGCGGTCGGCATCCCAGACGGTGATGTGCCGGATGCCGCGGAAGCGATCGGGAGCGGCGGCAACATGCGCCTCCAGGACCGCGGCGACACCGTCGCCAAGCCGCAGGTCGGCATGACCGACGATACCCGCACAGAGACGCCGCGGGCCGTAATTGCCGCTCGCGCTCATCGCAGCGACGCCGTTGACGAATTCGGTCTCGCCGACGACCCGCATCTCGGCCGGACCGTCTCTGCGGTACATTGCCTGGCACTGCATGAAGACGCTGGCCGTAATGTTGTGTCCGCCGGCGGCAATATCTGCGTTGTATTCGCCGAACAGGTATTTCCAGTCCGGACGGTCCCAGAGATGATGATGGGCGTCGATGATCGGAAGCTCTGGCTCCAGCGCTTCCTCGACGACGCGCGCCAGCCAGTCCGGCCGTACCGCCAGATAGTTGCTCATCCCGGAAGGCTGCGGCTGGATCATTTCACGAAATCCCGCGGCGCCTGCCCGGTGTAGCGGTAGGGAATGCCGGGCGGCATCGGTCCCTTGATACGTCCACCCTGCTGCGACTGTTCCCAAGCATGCGCGAGGATGCCGACCGAACGTGACAGAATGAACAGGCCGCGGCCGAGCGCCGGCGAGAAGCCGAGCTCGGAGTAGATGACGGCGGTGGCGCCGTCGATGTTCATCGGGATCTTGCGGCCCTTGCGCCGCTGCATCAGGTCTTCGAGACCCCGGCCGATGTCGGCGAAGCGTCCTGACACGACCTTGTTCTTTCGTGCACCGTCGACCAGTTCGAGTAGCCGCGGCGAGCGCGGATCGATCGGGTGAAAGCGATGGCCGAAGCCGGGCACGATCTTGCCATTTGCTGCGTTGAAAGCGTCGAGGCCCTGCTCGAAGGCCACGTCAAGTGTCGCGCCCGCATCCTGGCGGGCGGCGATGTCAGCATAGAGCTCCATGCATTGCTCGCCGGCGCCGCCATGGACGTCGTCGAGCACGTTGATGGCGGATGCCATCGCGCCGTTGAGCGGCAGGCCGCAGGTTACGGCCATCCGTCCGATCGCGATCGATGGCGCCTGTGGTCCGTGGTCAACGGCCGAGACCAATGCAGCTTCCAGCAGCGCGCCTTGTTCGGCAGACGGCAGATCGCCTTTCAGCATCAGCCAGATCATTTGCGGAAACGACACCCCGCCGATCAATTGCTCAATCGGGAAACCTCGAAACCGGATGATGCCGGGTTTCATGTCGATGATGTCGGTCGACCACCATTGGGTGGCCTTTTGCAGAACTTCCGCGGCGGTTTGATCGGTCATGGCCTATCTCCTCTCTCAGGTGCTCGACGTTTCGGCGCGCGCCTTCAGGTCTGGCATCTTGGCGGTCTCCTTGACCGTCGGCTGGTTGTCGAAGGCGATGACGCCGCGCTGACCAAAGGTTTCGATCTCGGCGTCCTTGAAGCCGATCTGCCGGAGCCATTTCACGGTATCCTGGCCGAGACTCGGCGGCGGCGATGGTTCGGGATAATCTGTTTCAAGGCGGAAGCCCGGCCGCGTGACGCGCATAGTCTGGCCTCCGGTCACCTTGGCCTTCAGGCTTTCGACGAACTTGCGGCCGGTGACCTGCTGCTCCCTCAGCACCTCGGGCACGCTCAGCACACAACCGGCCGGAACGCCCTTGGCGTTGAACAGCGCCTCCCATTCGACGGCCGGCTTGGCGGCAAGGGCCACTTCGAGTTCCTGCTTCAGGGCCGCGCGGTGATCCTTGCGCGACTGGCGTTCGCGAAAGCGCGGATCGGCTTTCAGCTCGGGCTTGCCGACGATGTCGCAGAGCGCCTCGTATTGCTTCTGTTCATTGGCGGCGATGTTCAGCGGGCCGAAACCCGTCGCAAACGTGCCCGATGGCGCCGCAGTGAAATTCTCGTTGCCGATCGGCTGCGGATCGACATTGGCGTTGAGATGGTTCGAGACCACCCAGCCCATCGCCGCCAGCGTCGCTTCGAGCAGCGACACGTCGATACGCCGGCCGTGACCGGTCTGCCGTTGTTCGACCAGCGCTGCGGCAATGGCGAACGAGGCGGTGAGGCCTGCGATGGTGTCAGCGATCGGAAATCCCGTACGCAGCGGCGCGGTCTCGGCATTGCCTGTGACGCTCATGACGCCGGACAATCCTTGCACGATCTGATCGTATGCCGGCCGGTCCGCCCAAGGGCCGTCCTGTCCGAATCCCGAGATCGCGCAATAGACGATGCGCGGGTTGCGCTTGGCCAATACGTCGTAACCAAGCCCCAAGCGCTCCATCACTTTGGGACGAAAATTCTCCAACACGACGTCGGCCTGTTCGACTAGGCGGAGAAAGATCTCCTTGCCGTCGTCGGCCTTGAGGTCGATCGCGACCGATTGCTTGTCGGCATTCACGGCGACGAACGACAGGCCCATCAGTTTCTTGGCCATCGCGGGATCGGCGCCGAGCCGGCGTGCCAGATCGCCGCCCTTGGGATTCTCGACCTTGATCACTTCGGCGCCGAGGCGCGCGAGGTGATAGCCGCAGAACGGACCGGCGAGGACGTTGGACAGATCGAGGACGCGAATGCCGGCGAGTGGCAGTGCCATAAAGTTTCTCCGGATAGTGTTTGATGTCAGACGAGGCCGAGCCAGTGCCACCAGGTCGCGGCGCACAAGGCGTAAATCAGACAGGCGACAAGGCAAGCAATGATGCCGACCTTGGGAAAATCACCGACGCGCAGCCGGCCGGTTCCGTAGACGAGGATACTCGGCAGCGTGTTGTAGAACATCAAGAGCGGATAGCCGCCGATGATCATGCCGGCAGGCAGCGCCAGCGCGACCGGATTGACGCCTGCGGTGCCGGCCATCGCCAGGATGATCGGCAACAGGCTCGTCGCCATGGCCGTGGTGCCGACGAAGATCACGTGCATGAGCTGTACGATCAACATCACCACCACGATCACGACCAGTGCCGATGCGCCGGCGAGACCGAGCGCATGGAAGATCGAATTCGCGAGCCAGTTGGCGGCGCCGGTCTTGAGCAGGATGTCGCCGAGCGAAACGCCGCCGCCCGCAATCAAGAGCACTTGCCAGGAAACGCCCTTGTTGGCGTCGCTCCAGTCCATCACGCCGAAGCGCGGCAGGAACAGCAGGCAGGCGCCCATCAGGCAGACCACCGTGGTGTCGAGCCCAGTCAGACCCTGTGTCGCCCACAGACACGTCACCAGCACGAACACGATCAGCGCGCGCCATTCGGCGGATGACATCCGGCCCATCGAGGCGAGGTTTTGCGAAATCCGCGCCTCGACCTTCTCATGGCCGGAAGTGAACTCCGGCGGAAACACCCGCTGGATCAGCCACCAGGTGAAGAAGGTCATCACAAGCGCCGGCGGAAACCCATAGAGCAGCCACTCGGCATAGGTGATGGTGTGTCCGCTGGCTTTGGCGATGAACTCGACCGTCACGGGATTGGGCACTGTCGCCGTCAGGACGCCGGCGCCGATGGTCGCATTCGTCATCGTCAGCGTCAGCAGTAGGTTGATCGCGAACGGCGAACGCGCGGCGACGCCGAAGATGGTCAGGATGCTGAGGCATTCCGGCAGCAGGATCGCGGTGCGCGCGGTCGAGGATGGAACGAGAAAGGCGAGCGCGACGTTGATCAGCGTGATGCCGAGCGTAATTCGCGCCGGCGCGCTGCCGAACTTTGCGAGAATGATGTAGGTGATGCGCTCGGCAAGCCGGGTCTTCACCATGGCAGTCGCGAGTATGAAGGCGCCGACGATCAGATAGACCGGAGAAGCCGAGAAGCCGTCGAGCGCGGTGCGTAGGTTGGCCGTGCCTGAAAGAACCGCGAGCGGGATTACCATCAGGCTCGCAATCGCGAGCGGAATCGCTTCGGTCAGGTACAGCACGAAGATGCCGCCGAACAGCGCCATCGCCTTGTGGCCCTGCAACGACAGATCGGCGGGTGTCGGCGCAAACCAGATCGCGGCTGCGACGATGACGGCGAGGGGAACGCCGATGGCCTTCAGGATCGCCTCCAGCGACCCGGACGCGTGCGCGCCGCTCTCCACCTGGGCGTGAGATGACACGTGTTTCCTCCCATACGAAGCATGCGGCGATGGATCGATGCCATCAGGTTTTGCAGCCGTGCTTCACGATGGGGAATAGCTCGCGCACTGAACCAGCGTCCAATCGCAAGTTTTTAGGGAATCATAACCGGCAGGAATGCCCCGTAACTGTCGCTCACGTTCCCTTTACGGCGAGGAAGTCTGCAAGGGGTCACAATGCGAAAAACTCAGATTGAGCAAATCTGGTCCGCTCTGTCGCGATGAGCGGACCTCCGAGAGACAGAGCGCAGTTTCGCGGATGGGCCAGGCAGCTGCGAAGTGGCCTGTAGGCTTTGAAGAAACCCCGCCCGATTTGGTCGGACGGGGCTTGATGGGGCGCCCTTACTCGCCGGTCTTGCGCGGCCGCGACCACAGAAGGGTGTAGCCCTCTCCGCCTTCGTCATCGAACAGGTTCGCGTAGATCGGCGCGTTGAACGAGGGGTCGTCGAGCTTGAGCGAGAGGTAGTCGCGGCCTTCCTCGGAACGCTTCGACCAGGCTGCGCCGATCTCCGCGCGACCCACGTAGATGCGGTGGCTGGGAGCGTTGTCGTTGGAGCGGTTGGTCTCGGCGACGATGCGGACGCCCTTGGCTTGGAGGCTCAGGGTGACGATCTCGCCCTGGAAATCATTGCCGACTTTCTTGAAAGAACCGATGTTAGCCATGTCACTTCTCCTGTTGTGTTTCGAGCCCGCGACCACCGCGGCCTCGATGGCGATCTAGGGCCGAGGACGATCGGCGACGCACCCGCTCGGGCCGGAGCGCAGCGGAGGACGTCGTTGTGGCGACTTTCTTGTCTCGCGAGGAATGGGCGAAGCCCAGGGGAAGAAAGTCGCATCAACGGCGTTGCGGCTCAGACGATCGAGGCGAAGCCGGTCTTCGGCCAGATCAAGCCATCAACGAGGCCACGTGCGTCCGCGTGCTGAACCACGATCTCTGGAGAAGCGTGGCTATCTCGGTTTTGATGAACAAGAGGTCGGAACGATTCGGCGCGGAAAGAGAAACAATCTCCTGCAAAGGGCGGCATCGTCTCCCAAGAACCGATCGACGTAACATCGCTCTGCCGCGGCTGCGTGGGCCAGACCGAACGCGGGCAGCTTGATCGAGGGGTTCCGAAGAGGACTGCTTCTCCCGCGCTCAGGTTTCGATCATCCCCATTGACCGCGCCGATCTACGCACACCTGTTCGACGATGAAGGCGGAAAACGGTCCGCTAGGCCATGCGGCCGTAAGAACTGGTTAGGACGGGTTCTCCACCACCTCGCCCGGCTCGAACGGTTGGTCTTCGCCAAAACCATCAAGCGCGCCCATGACGTAACGCCAATGCAGACTGCGCCGAAGCAAGCGAAGACGTCACGCCAGGCCAGCGAAGGCACCCCGATATAGGACACGGCGAACACCGCATGATAGCCGGCGACGGCGGCGGGAACGGCGAATGCTGTCGCGATCGCGATGCGCAAGGCCAAGGATCGAGTAACAGCGACGGCGACCTGGCCGAGGACGAGCGTCAGCGCTCCGCCGGCCGTTGCGACGAGCAGCGCGCCAATGAGGCCGGCGCCGCTCTGTAACGCCATCATTCCGAGACTCAGTGCGACGAAAAACGGCAGGGCATACACAGCGAGCGCGAAAATCGCCCAGCAGAATAGGCCGATGCCGAGTGTGTTGAGAATAAGCCCAATAGCGAGCATGTGGTGGCTCCATGTGCATAGATGTCCAGTTGCGCCTTCCACCACCACCACGGCGCAACTCTGGATTTGGGACCGAAACGAGGCGGAGTTGCGGCGTGAGCAATTTCGCCTCGAAGACTTCAGTCGAGAAGACGGCGCTCACGCGCCGCCGAACCTCCAGACTGGGATGCCGAGCCGCTTCGCCTTGTCGGCGAGGTTGTCCTGGATTCCCGTGCCCGGGAAGTGCATGACGCCGATCGGCAGGAGTTCGAGCATGGCATCGTTGCGCTTGAAGGGCGCCGCCTTGGCATGTTTCGTCCAATCAGGCCTGAAGGCGATCTGAGGCACCTTGCGGATCGTCGCCCATTTGGATGCGATCAGTTCGGCACCCTTCGGGGAGCCGCCATGGAGCAGGACCATGTCGGGATGCTTGGCATGAACCTTGTCGAGACGATCCCAAATGAGGTGGTGGTCGTTGAAGTCGAGCCCTCCGGTGAGCGCGATCTTCGGCCCAGCGGGCAGCATGACCTCGGTCTCGGCGCGGCGCTTGGCCGCGACGAAGTCGCGGGAGTCGATCATCGCTGCGGTCAGCGTACGATGGTTCACTAGCGATCCCGACCGGGGGCGCCAGAATGAGCCGGTGTGGGTCTCGAAGCGCTCTATGGCCTGGTCACGGAAGAGCTCCAGGCAGTTGCGGCGCTCAATCAGCGTGATGCCTTCCCCCGTGATGCGTTCGAGTTCGACGGATCGAACTTCGGAACCGTCCTGCTCGCGCTGACTCTTCTGTTGCGCCTGTTCGTTGTCGTCGAGTTGGCGACCGATGCGGTCGACGGCACGATGGAACAGGTTGACAGTCGACCAGAGCAGATCGTCGAGGTCCGGCTCGAGCCGCGTGTCGCTCAACGTGGCGACCAGGGCATCGAAGATGTCAGCGACGGCACCGGCAATGGTCCTGCCCTCGGGAAGCAGCCGTGGATCGGGCTGGTCGTCGAAGGGGCGGTAACCGAAGAGCTGCAATTCGCTGAGAACCTGGTCGGTGGGAGATGTGGCGTGCGGCAGTTCGATGTCATCGTAGTCGGTCATGGAGGCGATCCTTTGCCGGATCGGCCGCGACCATCGCGGCCTTCGTGGCGATCACTCAGACGGCGAGCGGAACGGGCCAGAACCCGGAGCGGCTTGTCCGCCGAAGCCCGGAGGGCGTAGGCGGAAGCGGAGGGCCGAAGCGGCAGCGGAGGATGGCGAAGGCCGGCTATTTTGCTTCGCGATGCAAAGCGCGCTCGCCCGACGGCTAATATGCCTTCTCGTCGCCGGCGCGCGGCGGAAAATAGCCGGACGTAGCCATTGCCGGCCCGAGCCGCTTGCCGTCCGATCGCCCTCTAGAAGGCCGTGGTCGCGTCCTCTTCCGGCAGTGGCCGCACCGCGACCGACCTGTCGACGCCCATCGAATTGCCGGGACTAGTCCGCGCTTGCCATCGACGAATGCAGGAAACGGACGACGTCCTCCGGTACGAGTTGAAGTAGCAACGCTGCTCGCAGGGCCTCAAGGCCGAAAATGTCCAGATCTTCGTTGAAATCGGCCAGCCGGGGCGACAATGCGATCGCTTCAATGCCGGCGGCTTCTGCGCGCTGGGCGAGAATAGCCTGTACGGCATCTCCGGCGGCATCTGCGTCACGGGCGATATAGAGCCGACGCAGGCCAGACGGCAGCAACATGGCTGCGAGGTGATTGGCGGAAAGCGCAGCGGTCATGGGCAAGGTCGGCAGTACGTAGCGCAGGGACAGCATGGTCTCGATTCCCTCGCCGGCAGCGAGCACATCATCGACGACGCCGAACCGAACGGCGTTACCAAGCAGGTCGCCCATGGCCCGTCGTGGCGTGTCAATCGGAGCCTTGCCGAGCCGCACGCGATCAAAACCGTCTGGATCGAGCCAGGTGCGATGCACGCCGGTGATGCGTCCTTCGAGGTCCGTGACAGAGCCTATCATCGCGGGCCAGGTTTCAGTCGGCAAATGCTCGTCCGGTCGGTAGTAGCAACGTGGGTGGAAGCGGAGGCTGCCACCATGGTGGATGCGGGCTATTCCGCGACGCTGCAAATACGTTTCAACGACTGTCCCTTCGATCGGACCGGATATAGCAAAGAGCCGACGAGCCGCCTCTTGCGATCCGGCCAACGCTGATGAACGAACAGGTTTCGAGACCAGTTGCGGCTCCGGACGAGGCAGCTTCAGAAAGCGCCTCGCCTCCTTGGCGAGCTCGCGGAAGTCTCGCAAGGCAAGGCTTTCGCGGATGATGTCGAGGAGATCGCCATGCTCCCCGGTCGCGGCATCGGTCCATTTGCCGGCGGGGCCTTTCGACGATTCCTGGAGCCGCACAAATAACGAGCGGCCCGGGGTGTTGTGGACGTCGCCAACCACCCAGTACCGCCCCGCCCGCTTACCATTGGGGAGATAGTGTCGGCACACAGCTTCGGCCTCGCGCGCGAGGCGGCGTGCGAGCTCGGACACATCGCCGGACATCACGCGGCCTCCCGCTCACTGACGCCCGTAACCGGATAGGTGTCGAGCACCCTCGACAGGACCTCGATGCCGCTCGTGTCCGTGGGTACAAACATGCGCAGCTTCCAGGAGATGATTTCCCCAAAGAGGCCGTAAGCACGGAGGCGATCGCGCATCGTGTCGTTGAATCCCGACAGCTCGATGCGATACGCGCCCATCACCCGGGCGCGGCGAAGCTGGAGGCCCTCCGCAAGATCGAGGACGGTCCGTCCCTCCATCAACGCGGCAAAGGCAGCGCCCGGTGTCAGCGCAGGCGCGTCCGTCGCAAGGACGCTTGCGACCCACGCGGCCGAAACCCTGCGGCCGATGACGCGTTCGCCTGTATCGGTCTGAAGCCGATAGACGCGGGTCGATTCGTTCGGTAGCCGCTTCCAGATGGGGAGCAGCAAGCCCGCCACGACGTGGATCGTGCTTTCCGTGAACTCGGGCACCTCGGCAAGCTCCGCCAGCCAGGTCGAGGCAAAGCGTTCACGATCCGCTTCGTCCCAATGACTTTCGGTCATGGTGGTCAAGGGGACCGTGTGCTGATCCATCGGCCGGATCAGACGGACGCGCCGCTCGATCTCGCCGTCATCGAGCATGACGCTCGCCGCGGAAACCTGCACGGCGGCTCGTCCCGAGCGCTCATTGACGAGCAGGACGGCCTGACGATCGGAAAGACGAGCAAGAGCGTCATCCAGACTCACCGGATGATTGCGCTGGCGCTGGGTGACCGTGAGCAGCCGGGTCTCGGCGCCGGTGCCCGGATGGTCATAGATCGTCCGCCGGTCGGTGACGACAAAGCTCTCGGCACGGAGGGTTTCCAACCCCACATCGTAGGTGCCGGATGCAACCGCGCCTTCGATCCGAGCGGTCAAGAGCTGCTCGAAGGCGGTGAACAGCACATTCTGGAGGTCGATGGTGAGCGCCAATAACCTGTTCAGAAAGGTCGTGATCGGCGGCAGGTCATCCCTGAGCCCATTGGCATCCATGAGCTTCAGACCGGTCGCATCCTCGAACCTCCCAAGCGAGCAGCCGCCGACCTTGCCTCGCGCGAGCAAGATGTAGAGTTGGCGCAACGCATCGCGCCCGTACTGGCTTTCGAGATTATCCTCGGGCCGAAACAGGCCCTGCCCTCCGGTCTGGCGCTGGCCGCGGGTGATGGCGCCTAGCGTATCAAGCCGGCGGGCAATGGTGCTGAGAAAGCGCTTTTCCGCCTTCACATCGGTGGCGATGGGACGAAACAGGGGCGGCTGAGCCTGGTTGGTCCGGTTTGTGCGGCCGAGGCCCTGGATCGCGGCGTCGGCTTTCCAGCCGGGCTCGAGCAGGTAGTGGACGCGCAACCGGCGATTCCGCGCCGACAGTTCGGCATGGTAGCTCCGCCCCGTGCCACCGGCGTCGGAGAACACAAGGATGCGCTTGACGTCGTCCATGAAAGCCGAGGTCTCGGCGAGATTGGCCGAACCGGCTCGATTTTCGACCACCAGCCGGTCGCCCTTGCGAACGATGCGGCGCGAGCGACCGGTCACTTCCGCGACCATGTCGGTGCCAAAGCGCTGAACGACCTGGTCCAATGCGCCAGGTACCGGCGGCAGCGAGGCGAGCTTCTCGATGAGGCGGTCGCGTCGTGCAACGGCTTCCCGGCTCTCGACCGGTTGGCCATCGCGATACACAGGCCGGGAGCAGAGGTTGCCTTCCGAGTCGGTGAAGGGCTCGTAAAGCTGGACCGGAAAGGAGTGGGCGAGATAGTCGAGGACA
>NZ_JACMYP010000141.1 GCF_020889705.1 Bradyrhizobium altum
CTGCCAAAGTAGTGCTAGCTGGTCGACTCCGGAATTCAGGCCAGCCGACGGCGGCAGAGCTAAGCGGAGCGGCGGTCGCAGCCGATCCCACCCGCTGGCGGCAAGTATTCCCATTACAATGGTCGTCGTTTCTCCTTCCTGACGACGTCAGTCGATCTCTTCGATGACACGACGTTCGTGCGGTTCGACGATGTAGGTGTGGTTATCGCGATTGATGTACCGATATTCGCGCAATGTAGGCGCATCTCGGTAGACCTCGTCGGGGAATGCTTCGATCTCCACGTCTTCCGGCACGCGCTCGCCGGTACGGATTTCGGTGCGGACGGTGCTGCCGGTGGTACGCCGCTCGCGCTCGACTGGGCGCGCCTTGGCGTGCTTCCGAATCACTTCGCGATCGCGATCGCTGAAGGTCATCTTGCGCTGCTCGGAGCGCGCCGGCGCCGCCGCGGTCGCGCGGCCCGAATACGGCATGACGGCAACGATCTTGGAGCTGGAGGGCTCCACGATCAAGATCTCGTCCTTCACCAGGACGAAGTCGTAGCCGCGATATTGCGGGACGATCTCGACGACGTCTGCCGGCAGCGGCTGCAGGCGCACGTCCCGAGGTACGGCCGTGCCGACCGACAGCGGGAAGTTCACGCTGGTCAGCCGCTGGACGTTGAGGTGCGAGATTGACGTGCTGATGCGGGTACGCTGCTGTTCGTTGATGTTGACCGCCGCATTCACGCTGGTGTTCGACGAGCGGTCGGCCGTGTCCCGCTGGCCGTTCGGCTGTTGGGCCGTATTGGTCGAGCCGCCACTGGGCGGCGATTGGGCATGATTGCTGTTGTTCGGGGCCGGCGGATTTGCGCTCTGGCTCTGACCAGTCGAAGGCGCGTTGGTTTGCGCCTGGTTTGACGGCGGATTGGTCTGGTTAGACGGCTGGTTGGTCTGCGCCTGGCTAGGCGAGTTGCCCGAGGCCGGCGCCGGGGCGGCGGCGTCAGTGGCGGAATTGGACGATTGGCCCGTGGCGCTTTGGCCTGTCGAAGCCAGCGGCTGAGTTTGAGCCGAATTGGTTGATGTGGTGTTGCTCTGACCGGCCCCCGAAGACGGGGTGGCCGACGAGGGCGGGGTCGTGCCCGAGGAGGACGGTGTCGTCGTCGATGTGGAATCCTGCTGGCGCTGCGCGGCCGGCGAGTTCGAGCTTGAAGTGTTCGGGGAAGACTGCGCGAAAGCCGATGTCGCGATGCAACCGCGGCGGTGGTGGCCAGCAAAAAACGGGTGTTCATCTGAACTCCTTGAACGTGGTGGCCAACAACATTGCGTGACGCGGCTAGTTCCAATTCGGGATAAGTCGGCAACGGCCGTTGCTGCGACCAGCGCTCATATCCGTGCTGGAGCCTGCCCATCCGGGAGCACGTCGGGAAAGAGTGGCACTTCCCTCGAATCCGCCGTTGGGACGCGCTATCAACATCCCCTGGAGGAGGAAATTATGAAGAAGCTGATCGTATGCGGCGCTCTCACCGCGCTTGTTCTCGGCACCCAGGCTGCCAGCGCCGCCGAGTTCTACATCGTCCGCGACGCATCCACGAAGAAGTGCACCGTGGTCGACACCAAGCCGACGACCACCACCACGACGGTCGTGGGCGACGGTGTCTACAAGACCAAAACCGAAGCCGAGTCCGCGGTAAAGACCACCAAGGTTTGCACCGAACAATAGGGCTTTGCGGAGACGGCGTAAGCCTCCCGAACCTTAGCAATTGGGAAGATCATGCCCGTACTTCTGCTGTGGGTCGTCCCTGCCGTCATCGTCGTCGGTGGCGCCGGCTACCTGTTGGTCCACATGCACTGAGCTAAAAGGCGCTATGCGAAAGGCCCGCTCGACTTCCCGAGCGGGCCTTACTGGATCATCGCGAACGCGGTGGTGATGATCGCGGAGCTCGGTGCATTCGGCACGCCGGCCGCAAAATAGTGGAGACCCACCGGGGCTACTTCGCCGAACGCGGCCAGCGCCGTTCACAGTCGCCCGGGTCACATCGATCATCTTCCATCGGCCCTTCCCTAGCATCTCCGAAGATGCGGTCGCGATTCTCGAGAAAGCGCCTCAAGACCGATCGCCCGCTGCGCAGCAGCGCGAATAGCGTTCGCAGAGAGAAGGACGGCCGGGATAGGCGGTAAGCGAACTGGTCATCGAACGTGCGACACAGGTCGGAGACGTTGCCAGCTTTGAGCGTCCTCAGCCACGCGGTGGCCGCCTTCGGATCTGATGGATTGCCGCGCCACCATTGCTTCATGCTTTCGGCGGAGATCGGCAGAAGCGCGATCCGGTCCGTTCCCTCGATCCAGCCCTCGCGCGCTCTCTTCCGCCAGTCGGCAAGCAAATTGCTCTGCTGGGCGGCCTCGTATACGGCGAGTAAGATCCTCCAATGCCGCGCTTGCCATCGTGGGTGCGCGCGTTTCCTCTCCTGGCTGCACGCATTAAACGGATTAAGCGCCGAACGTTCCGCCAGTGGGAACAAGCGGTGGTCCGCCGTCGTTCTCCAGGCGAGGAGCCCGTCCGCATGAGCTTGAGACGATCGATCGAAGGACTCGGGGCCTACCCTTCGCTGCTCCTGCTGGTGCTGCCAACGGCGACCGTCGAGCCGCTGAAGCTCGCCGCGGTAGCCGTGGCAGGCAACGGTCACTGGGTCACCGGCACGGCGATGATCGCCGCCTGCTATGCGTTCAGCCTGCTGGTCGTCGAGCGGCTCTTCGTGATCGTGAAGCCCAAGCTTCTTACGATTCCCTGGTTCGCCAAGCTCTGGGACGGATGCGTTTGGGTTCGGAGGGGCACCTTGAGGTACGTCGGAGGCTGGATCGGCCCCCGTGGGGATGGGGAGCTGCATAGGACGACCTCGTCGTCCGGGTGTACCGACCAACCGGACGAGCCATCTATCCATCCGCGATCGGCTTCGAAATGAGCCGAAAGTCGACCCTGCCCAAGCGTCTGCAGCCCATGCTGGCGACGCTCACGGATGCCCCCTTCGACGATCCCAACTGGGTGTTCGAGGACAAGTACGACGGCTTTCGCATGGTTTGCGAGATCCGCCGTGGCAAGGTCGCTTTGTACGGCCGCAACGGCAAGATCATCAGCAAAGCTACATCGAGATCGCGCGAGCGCTCGAAGGCGCGAAGGCCGATGCCGTAATCGACGGCGAACTCGTCGCGGTCGGCGAAGATGGCGTTTCGCACTTTCGCTTGCTGCAGAACGCGCTGCGCCACGAAGCCAAGCTGCTCTATTGCGCGTTCGACCTCATGTTCGCCGATGGCAAGGACCTGCGCACGCTTCCGCTTCTCGAGCGCAAGACACGGCTCAAGGCCATCCTGCCTCGGCATAAGCTGATCGCGTTCAGCAACCACCGCAAAGGCAACGGAAGGAAGTTCTTCGCCGAGGCCGAACGCAAGCGCCTCGAAGGAATCATGGCCAAGGGCGTCGACAGCCAGTACGCGTCCGGAAGCCGGACCGCCGACTGGCTGAAAGTCAAGACCATGCAGCGGCAGGAGGTCGTGATTGCAGGCTTCACGGCGCCGAAGCGCACCAGGCCGTGCTTCGGGGCTCTCGTTCTCGCCGTGCGTGAGGACGGCGGATGGCGGTACATCGGCCATGTGGGGACCGGTTTCAGCCACAAGATTTTGGAAGAACTTCACGGCAGGCTGACGAAGCTGAAGACCGCGAAATCGCCCTTCCCCGCCAGAGTCAAAGACGAAGGGGTGGCGACTTGGGTCCGGCCGTCGCTGGTCGCCGAAGTGAAGTTTGCGGAGTGGACGAGCAAGGGCGAATTGCGCCAGCCCGTCTATCTCGGTCTCAGGCACGACAAACGGGCCAGAGACGTTGTCCGCGAGCGGGCTCGCACCTTGCAATAGCCATTCCATCGCGCGCGCAGCGCAGATGGAACCATTTGGTGCATCTGCCCTTATTTTCCTGGCATCCGATTTGTCGGGATCCAAAGGAATAAAATGCTCCGGCAGGGCAGCAAGGACGATGACGTACGGGACCACCCCGACGTCGCCTCGACCATCGCGGAGGAAGGCCTGCGGTACGTAAGCGACGCCGCTCCCGGTTATCGACGCAAGCGCGCCGGCACCTCGTTCAGCTACTACGAAGGAAGGCAAGCGCATTACGGATGCCGCGGTGATCCGGCGCATCAAGTCCATCGGCATTCCGCCAGGTGTCTGGATCTGCCCCTCGGCGAACGGGCACATCCAGGCGACCGGTCTCGATGCGCGCCGCCGCAAGCAATACCGGTACCACCCGAAGTGGCGCGAGCTGCGGGAGCAGAATAAGTACGAGCACGTGATGCAATTTGCCGCGGCCCTTCCTGCGGTGCGCGCCCGCGTGGCGTCGGACATGACACTCGAAGGTCTTCCGCGAGATAAGGTGCTGGCCACGATCGTAAGCCTTTTGGAGAAAACGCTCATCCGGGTTGGCAACGCGGAATATGCAGAGAAGAACAAGTCATACGGCCTCACGACGATGCGGCACAGGCACGTAGAGATCGGGCATGGCATGCTGCGCTTCGACTTCACAGGAAAATCAGGCAAGCAATGGAAGCTGCAGGTCGAGGACAGGCGGATCGCCAACATCGCGAAGCGTTGCGCGGAGATTCCGGGACACGAGCTGTTCAAATACCTCGATGACGATGGCGAGGCGCGCACGGTCGATTCCGGCGAAGTGAACGCATATATCAAGGAGGTCACAAAGCAGGATTTCACGGCCAAGGACGTTCGGACGTGGGCTGCTACGGTCCTGGCGGCGCTCGCTCTATCGGGGTTCAGGAAGTACGACAGCGAGGCCGAAGCGAAGCGCAACGTCGTCGCGGCTATCGAAAGGGTGGCAAAGCAGCTCGGCAATACGCCGGCCATCTGCCGCAAAAGCTACGTGCACCCGGAGATCCTGAGCGCCTACATGTCCGGCGATCTCGTCAACATGCTCGATGCGAAGATCAGTCAGAAGTTCAAGCGGCAGTATGCCAAGCTGACCTCGGACGAGATCATGGTTCTCGCCTTTCTTCACAAGAGGCTTCGAGCATTAAAGCCCGAGGCATAATTGGGCGGGTCAAGAGCCCCGCCTCACCCTTGAGTACCAATCGGCATACGGGGTGTCCTTGACGTCGTGGCGATTCAAGTCAGGAGCGCCGTCGTCCCACCAGACGGGCCCACGCTCGCCAAGACCGCGCTTCGCATCGTCCACGCTGCGATGAGCTTCTAGCTCGGCGTCGCGATCTCCGGCGCCCTTGGCCGCTTTGACCGCCCGTCGCGCATACATGAGAGCCTTCACAAGGCGCGCCTTCTCCCCCGGCTCCAGAGCGGGATTGCTGAGGCGCCAAAGCTTTCCTTTCACGACGAAATAGCGTCCGTCTGGCGTCACGGGATGCTTGATGCCGGCCATGCCTCAGATGAACGGTTTACCCCCGGTGACCGCGACGGTCGTGCCCGAAGTGTAGCTGGACAGAGGATCCGCGAGCATCACGTAGGCCGTGGCGAGCTCCGCCGGCTGGCCGGCTCGCCTGAGCGGCACCTGCTTGCCGAAGTTCTTCACGGCGTCCTCGGGCATGGTCGACGGTATGAGCGGCGTCCATATGGGTCCGGGGGCTACGGCATTTACCCGGATGCCCTTCGGGGCGAGCATCTGCGCCAAGCCCCCGGTAAAGTTCTGGATCGCGCCCTTCGTCGTCGCGTAGGCGAGCAGGATTGGGTTCGGCATGTCGGAGTTTACCGAGGCCGTATTGATGATGGCGCCGCCAGGCTTCATGTGTGGAACCGCGGCCTTGGCGAGAAAGAACATCGCATGGATGTTCACCTCGAAAGTCATGCGCCACTCCTCGTCGCTGATATCCCCGATATCTGCGAAGGTCGCTTGGTGCGCGGCGTTGTTGACGAGGATGTCGACGCCGCCGAGATCCCTCACAGCCCGGTCGACAACGGCCCGGCAGTGATCGGCCGTCCGCAGGTCGCCCTCGACCAACAGGCCTTTGCGCCCGTCCTTTTCGATGAGAGCGGCGACTTCCTTGGCATCGTCCGTTTCGTTGAGATAGGCAATCAGGATGTCTGCGCCTTCTCGGGCGAACGCAATCGCGACCGCTCTGCCGATACCGCTGTCACCGCCCGTGATGATGGCGCGCTTGCCGTGAAGCCGCCCCGAGCCTCTGTAGCTGGTCTCGCCGTGGTCCGGGCGCGGATTCATCTTGGCAGTCGAGCCCGGCATGGACTGGCGCTGGTTCGGAAAGGGCGGCTTTGGATAGTCTTGCATGTGCTGGTTTCTCACTTGTCCAAACGGCTTTGGCGCCGACGATCCGTGAGGATCCGTTCTGGATCCTCCCCGTAAAAGCCGACCAACGCGCTTCGAACGGACTTCCGGCCGCTCGCTCCACTCCACACTTTCGACGCGGCATTCCTGTCCGAGTCAGCCGGACGCATTCCAGGGATGCAGGCGACGCCCGTTGGCTACACGAACTCGTCCTATCGTGTAATGCCGCATTTGCTCGATCGCCGCGGCGAAAGTCGAATTTTACGATGATCATGCTTTCTACAGTGACCTCGATTCAGGACACGGGTGGCAGACAACCTGCTGTCAGCGCCGAGGTTCCTAGGCGATGTGGCCTTCGGATAAACAAAAGGACGGAGCAGTGTAAGTGGTCGTAGAAAGCCTAAGCCCAACCAGCACCAGCGCGAGGCCGATGGCAATCATGAGTGATGAGATCAGCTTTTCCCGTAGGTAGAACCAACTGCACCCCTCCTACTCGAAAGCGAGGCCGTCAGAGCCGTTCTCAGCAAACCATTAGCGACGCTTGTTCCCCAAGCCGTCTCTCGCCTTCAACAACAGCGAGTTCGATCTGCTTTAATTCGTCGATGATTGCGTCTTTGTGCATCGCGCTTCGATAGTGTTTTGACTGTCAGCGCGGCTACCGCGCTAACTGAAGACCCGGCTTCACAGCTAAATGCTCGCAAATCGCGCGTTCGGCTTCGTGCGCTTTCCGGAGCAATCCCCTCACGTTCAGATCCGGGCGGCAGAATAGCTGCCTGGCGCGAGCCGTTCTACAACCACTGATTAAAATTTCAACTTACGACTATAGCAGGTTGTTGCGCCCTCGCAACCTGCGACCGATTATTCGCGTTTCAAACAGTGCTTTGGAGTTAGGAAAATTAATGATCGGCTACTTTTCATGCCGCGACTGCGGCAATCTTTATTCTGCCCTTCAGGAATGGGGCGATGCTCCTGTGAACAGGTCGGGCCTTTTTAGCTGCCCTGGATGCGGCAAGCCTGTTCATCATTGGTCGGGAATCTACAGTTGCACCGAGTGGAAACGCGTCGGCCGTGGCGGAGATGGTAAAGTGCAATTCGGCGAAGGCTGAGCTTGTGAACCTTTTTCGCTAGGCAGAAAGAAACGGCCCCAGCGCCCGCGGAGAGCGCTGAGGCCGAAGGCTCATCCCGCTCAAAGCGAGACTTCAACCGCGCCGGTCGCCCCTTATTCCCAAAAAGGCCCCAGCGAGAGGACTGGCTGGAGCCCAGATTCATTGCCGAACCGCTGGTTGTCGAAGTCAGCGGCCGTCCTAGCTAGGGCTAAAAAAATTGGAAATGAAAATCACCTGCCCATACGGTTGGGGATTCTGGCAAAGTTGGGTTCCGGAAATAACCGAAGTGAATCTTGCCGCAGGGTTAGGGCGCAATTTCTGTATCAATCAACGCGCTCGCTTTTTCAGTACGCATCCGGCGCGGGCCCAGCGCAAACCCGTTTTTTGGCGGAAGGCTGATCGCGCTTAAGCGGCTTGGCGGGGACACCGAACTCCGCAGCCTGAAGGTGTCGGCATTGTCGGATCGCGTCGTCTACTAGTTGCTCGGGGCTTTGGCCCTCTCTTGCTCATCGCGGTTTACTACTTCGGTTAGGAATGAACGGACCCGTCTCCCGGATCTGGCGAGCCACGCGCTCCAACAGATCCGGGAGCGCAAGGGTCGTATCCATGTCGGCCTGACACGAGAAACCGTTGCCGTGCTCGCCGCCCATCACGATCAGCAGCACGCCGCCGCTTTGCGGGATTTCCCCGCCACCGAGGCCGACCTTCTCGCGGATCTCGCGGCATAGCTCGTCATATTTGCCCGGTCCCAACGCCATCGCTCGTCCTTTCGTCGCTCGCGGCTGGGAGTGTGCATCGCGGGCTGTCCAAAAGCCAGTCCGTAGGAGACCTTATCGGGGGTCTCGACAGTATCGCCCTTAAGCGGCGTGAGCAGCGCTTTGAGGCTGCCACTTCCAAGGCAGCAGTTCGTCGATGCCCTTGGCAGGGTGATCCGGTAGCGCGCCAGCACATCGGCAAGCCAAGCCCGAGGGTCGAAGTCATTGAGCTTGGCGGTGGCGATGAGGGTGTAGATCGCAGCCGCACGCCGGCCGCCTTCATTGGAGCCGGCGAAGGTCCAATTTCTTCTATCCAGAGCGACCGCCCGTAGTTCGCGCTCGGCGGCATTGTTCGACATGCAAAGCCGTCCGATCGAGGAAGCGGCTAAATGCATCCCAGCGGCTGAGGCAGTAATTGATCGCCTTCGTCGTATCGTTGTTCCTGGAGAGCTTGGCGCGCTGCTCGCGCAACCACGCCAGGTGACCGAGCCCACAGTCAGCCCAGTCGATCAAGCCAGCCGCAAGCGCAAGCTCATCAAAGGGCCCGAGGAATTTCAGAAGGTGCTCCGCGACAGAAACCGAAAATGATCGCAGCCTTAAGTTCGTGGTCCCTCAAGCTGAATAGGATCGAAAGCGAGCTCTGAGCGTTGACTCGTAAGCCCAAAATGGAGGTCAATGATGATCAGTGGCCGAGAACGGCGGGCCCCCACAGCAGCGGAACGCGAAGTCCGCAAGGTTTTCAGGCAGGCCGAAGCGAAAGGAGCTTTGACCGATTACGCCAAAGCGCAAAAAGCGCCGGATGATAATCGAGAACGCCTGAAAGCAGAACGGCTGGCGCGCGAGGCTGAAACGGCCAACCGTACAAAAGCAGGTTGAATCGTCCATCTGGAAAACCGCAGAGGACTTTGGCCTGTCAGTGGAGGGTGAAATGGCCCTGCACTTCCGCCGTGCGACAGTCGATCTGGAGATCTGGAGCGCGAGCGATTGTGGCTATTCGTTCGTGATTAGCAACGAGAGCCGCAGGGGCCCAGGTCTCCACGGGCCACCGGGCTTCGTCGCGTCATGGGGACCCATAGATTTGCACAGGCCCGCCGTGAGGGTGGGCGGATCACCATTCAAGACGTTCGCTGAGGCGGCGAATGCCTGCGAAGCTTTTCTGAAACATCTGACTGAGCAAGGGTGATACTTCGTCCGGCATTCTCCACCGTAAAATCACGACTGCGGCCGGTCCGGACCGAGCTTCCCGTCCGCTTAGGTTGCGGTACGCTACCGCTTTCATTCTGGGCATTGCAATGAACCGCTCGGTCTGGGCACTTGCCGCCCTGAGTTTTGTTGCCGGTGCGCTTTACCGTCATCGTCGGCCGAAGGGATCAAGGAGTTGGTGAAGTCGAAATCGCGTTTGCCCGAGTCTCGTGGCCAGCTTCAGCTGACCACGAGCCAGCAAGCATCGCGAAGGAGTGTGCAGCGATACAGTCGAACCTTCGAGATCCCGCCTCTGCACAACTTTATGACGCAGTTGTTTTCGGGTCAGCCCGAAGAGAACAGTTTGCGGCAACGCAAATGCGAAAAGCGGCTTCGGTGGCCATACTGGTAAGTCTGCTTTTTCTCGACAAGAGCAGAGCCGGTTCGCTTGCGCGAGCAGCCGTGACGAGGCCGCTCCGATTAAACAGTCGTGCAGTCAGGCCCGTCGCCTGCCAGGCATGGAATGCCCGCATGCTCAGTTTCCAAGGACCCGCTCAGCCATCCCCGCTCTCGATGAAGCCCTCACGCCGGCTAGTGGCTGCCTCGAAGTGAAGTGCCTTGGATGCGAAACGCACCAGACAGTTGCGCTCGATATCGTCAGGCGATCAAAATGGACGCCGGTTTATGAGCTGGAACGGTCCATGCGCTGCAAGGATTGCTCGAGAGCTCACGGTCATCTTCAAGCGCAGCCATCTGGTGGCGTTGCGAACCAACAAGATATCCGCCATGCACCCTCCGTCAACATGATGACCGGGAGAGCGACAGCGAACGATGGCGAAAATGCCGGCTTGTATTTTCCGGAACACCTGTCACCAGCGTGCTGGGAGGAACCTGCAGCGAGCGAAAGAGTTGAATCGTCAGGAGATTTCGATGGCACGGAAAAATCGGACGCCACGTCGGTCGAGCGTAATGGACCCCGTTACGGGTTCCGGTGCCGGACACGTTCCCGCTCACCCGCACGACTCCGGCAGTCAGGCAAACGAAACCGTTGATGGACTAGACGCCAGCACCGAGTCGTTGCGGCACGCTACCGAGGATACGCCGTCCGGCAATGGATCCAGCGATATCGAAAAGACGCCAGTATTTGACCGCGCCGGTGCTGCGGAGAAGATCTGAGCTAGGGGACTACCCTGCGCTTGGCAAGACCATCACCCGATAGCCCATTCCACCAATCGGTCGCGTGACATTCGAGTGGAAGTTCGATCGGACGTATCTATTCGCTGGGTTTTATCGGTGATGAATCGCCCGGTTAGCGCTTCCGCCCAACAACAGCAGGAGCAGCGCCATGAAGGGGTGGCGTCGTTTCGCACAAGCGCAATCGACAGCCAAAAGAACGAGTATTGAAATCGCTGTGCCAAACATAATTCTCACAGAAAAACGAGACGTCCGCGATCAGTCAAAAGGATTTGGCTTAGCGGGAGCGTATCGCTCAACACATTATGTCCAGGCGCAACACAAGTCGGGCGCGGAGTGTAGTTGTAGCGAGCTCCGCGCCATGGCAGCGAATGACCAAGATTGACCCAAGTGCCGATAGTCCTGGAGTTTTCGTCGTGTCGGACACGAGAACGCCAATTTCGTCTTCTGGTTCAGCCTCAGCGCGCTCGTCATCGACTTTTGGCGATCGCCGTTCGGTGCCAGTATCGTTGAATCCCAACGAGCTATGCACTCGATTGTCACTTGGGTTGGGTTCGGCGGAGGATTTATGGAGACCGATCATCTGAAAACCTCGGTGGTCGCTTGAATTGCCTTTGTCGCATGCTAAAAGGCCGCCACGAAAGCGGATGAAGGAATGATGCTTTGGTTAAAAAGAAAATGAACGTTCGTCGCGAATGGACGAAGGATGATGTGAAGACGCTGAAGTCACTCGCCAAACAAAAGGCTGGTGTCACAAAAATTGCAAAGACGCTGAATCGCACTCCTGGAGCCACAGCTGCCAAGGCGCATATCCTCGGGGTGTCGCTCAGCACACAGTAGTCGATGCCACGGACCGACTGACAATTTGAGCGCCTGCTAAAGAACATCCCCGACGTGGGAAAAAACGGAGGCGATAGGGCCCAATTTCAGAACCGCAGAGGTTGCTCTGATCCGCGCCGGTCGCGACGGGTGACAGCCGGCCCGGCTAGTTGGCGTCCGAGCATACCCCCACGTCAGGTCAGCCTCTGCGCAATTGCGGCGCGAGCACCCGAACGCGGCGCCTGCCCCGTCGCCAGTTAACAAACGCAGCCGAAGTGGCCCCTGCTACTTGCAGCCGCGGCAAATCGTAAGCTTGCCTTTAGCTTGTCATCTTCCGCGGGATCGACCGATTGCTGCCCAGAGTCACGATCTGCTTCTTGATTGAGCTTGAGCTGCTTTGCCGGGCGCGACCTGACGGGTCGCGTCGTCCGGCTTGACGCGTCATTGTCATCGACGATGTCGACGCTAAAGCCGTCGTCCACGATCTGCTACTTTCGACGACGCGCCGTTGGAACTGGCCCGCTTCCAGGCGCGGTCCCGATGATCTTGTGGCGCGGCGGCCGTGTGCGGCTTTTCTCCAATCCCGTGACATCGCAGAACATCTCGATCAGCTCAACGAACTTCTGCTTTTTGCCGCTATCGATGTTGGGGGCGAACAATTCATGCGTTGCTCGAAGGGATCACAGAGGCTGGGCCCGGCGTTTCCTGAAGCGCCAGTGCCTATGAAGTCGTTGTCGCCGGGCTCGATCGCGAGAGACTCGATTGCGATCATTCCTCACAAATTAACTTTTCAGACCGGCCACATTGACTACATCGGAAGGTAAGAAGGTCGGGCTTGCCATCCCGTGTCTCGCCAGACGCGAGCAGCATGAGCTGGCCGCAGAACGGACGTGGCGGGTCCTCGCCCGTGTCTAGGCGGATAGAGCAGGAATTCTTGATCAGCAGGCACATCTGACTCCGATCACGATGGCACGACTGGTGGGGTTTCTGGATACTGGTTGAGCTCTATTTCAATCACATGCGGCGATGGTCTCTGAAAGCGATAAAATCTAAACTCCTGCTCCTTGAGCGGACATCGAAACGTGACCGCGGCGTGATCCGGCAATCGGTTCAGCTCGGCCTTCAATTCGCCGACGGTGATGATCGCCGGCTCGGCAGTTTGGCTGGGTATCTCGTTCATTTGGGCGCTCCGGTTGCCCGCCCTCGACAAGCCTACCGCTCAAGCCGTACTTTCGTTCCCAGCAAAAGCGAAAAGCGCGCAGGTTGACACCGGCGGGCTATCCTGGGGGGCAGATCTACAAGCCTCACCGCCCGAACAGACCGTCCCGACGGCATTGCCCCAGACCGTGCTCGGGCTCGTCGCTAGGTCCTGTTCGCGATCATCGGGGCGTGCCCTGTGACCCCGCGAGTGTTCGCCGTGTGTCGTCGCGGTGCTCCATGCGATGCAACGGGCCCCGCATTGAACGCGGCGCCCTACCCGCAGCAATGCACTGGGACACCGAAGAGCCGTTATCACGTTGCGCGCCTGCGGCCTGGCCGGACCGTATCGATTACGCGCACATCGGCTGCGAGGCTCACAAGAGCGGAGAGGCGACGATGCGGAACGAGCTTCAGGCATTTCGAGGCTTGGGCGCGCAACCTGATCTCGGGAATTGGCCAGGCGACTCATCGCCGATCGGACAAGGTGCTCGATACCATCGAACGCGCTGGCTTCATCGGACAAGATCCGGGCGGCAAGAATGTCCATGTCGTGATGGCGATTCAGGACAAGGCCTAACTCACGGCGTTGCCGGAGCGATTCTGAATACGGCGCTGTGGCGGCGGATCGTCCCTGGAACGCTCCATGCGCCGGGTCGCGTCCAGGTTAAGGCGCCGAAGAACCTTTGTCCGCAAGAAAATACCGCTGTGAAGAGTTTCGCGGAGTACGTCGCGCCGGTAACGTTCAATCACTTGACGGCCTAAGACGCGGACCGGGCCCGATTGCGCGGCGCGACTTTGAGAAGATTCGGCCTACCGCGACGACGCGGGTGCACTGCATGAAATTCGGCAAGATGCGACCATGTCGGTTGTCACCTGCACTGGAACCGTTTCGGGTGCTAGAATTGCGACGCCCCGGGTAGCTACCACCAAGGCAACAAGAGCCTTAGCGCTTCGGCATTCACCGCAACGTTCCCACAGATCCGGCGCCATCCGGCGCCCTATCCACTTACAGATTGTCTGGCGTTCGGATGGGCGAGGATTTGTCCTTATTCCGCAATTCTTGTTCGGCCAAATCCCAAAATTCCTTATCGCGGCCTTCGGGCCGTCCAGCCTTCTCCCAGAGCTGATGAGCGTACGTTCGTAATTCTTCTTCTGTATGTTCTGTGGGTTCTGCCATTTGCACCTCCCTATAGGCGCGGTCCGCACAGGCTTAGGCCTGAAGCAGAGCAGCCAGCAATGACGGTGTGGCTGCGCCGTAGATTAATCCAAGTCTGCGTTCTGGGTTCCACGTAACAGTAACGAGGGCAACTAACACATCCTGAGATCTGCACAATTCAGACCGCGATCGCCGCGCTCCGGCGGATGAGTCGAGGATATTACTCAGCGTTCCTTGCCGTTGCGATTGGTGAAGCGGGCGTTGGGCAGCTGCCGTCCGGAAAGAATTGGATTCGAAGTCGTGACCGACGCCTACCGGTTGGTCAGATTCAAGATGCATTTTCGAAGAAAGCGCGACTCGATCAGGCACAGATTGCCGTGCCATCCGGCTCGGAGAGTCCCGGCGCCACTGCCGATCCGGGTTCCCCTGCTCCTGGCAAATGTGAAAGAGGGTTTTTCGAAGCCAACAATCTGCGCACGCTTTCCGATGCCATGCAGCAGCTCGACGATGTCGAGCTCGCCCGGTTGCGGCGCGAGAACCACGGGGATCACACCTGGATCAAGACCACCGCAGTCAAGCGTGATGATACAGCAGCTACCCGAAGAGATTTGTTTCAATGATCGGTGGCACGCCGTGCCGCCGAACCGATGCTGCGCTGCAAAGGGCTGCGCCCCAAGCGCGGGCATCTGGAAAATCGCCGGCCCGCGAGCCGCCAAGCCACGCTGTCCCACCTGAATGATCCGCTCCAGCCACGGCATTTCGCTGGCCCGTCGCATCGTGCAGGAGAAGGTATGCTTGATGCCGGCACGCTCGTCGCGCCAGTCTAGGTGTGCGTCGACCCTTTGGATGGTGTCCGGATTGAACTGCTCGAATCCTGCAAAGTGAAGAATGGGGACACGGGCAAGCGCCCCTTCGGCGCTCGCCCGCCCGATACGCGCAGCGCCGAATTCTCGCCGCCGAGGAGCAAAGGCACGGCACTGAAGTTCAGAATTGAAGCCGTCGTGGAGGCGATCAGTGACCGATTGTCGAGTGGAGCCCTCAACCGCCTGCAGTCCAGGCGGCAATACTGGGCCGTCCTGGTCAAAATCCAACCGAAGGGCACCTGGACGCATGCTTTCCCGATAAGGACCACCGGCCGCATGGCTGACGGAGCCCGGCACTGCGGCGCCGCATCTCGCGCGCCAAAGATCATGACGGCAGCGCTGGAAAATGACCTTGGCTGAGCTACCCGAACACCGCGAAAGGTTGCCGGGATGATGTTCTACGGGATGTTCATTGATCTCAAGGAGCGTCGACCTCCTCCATAGAGACGCCGCCGCGACAATTGCAGCGGCGCGCGGCTCTATCCTGGAACTGATCTTTCGACGCAACCCTAACGGGGTGATTGCTTGGTGGCTGCTCCGCTCTTGCCGCCCGGAAGACCCTTGATGTTCGAGGGATCCTGCTCCTGCACCGAGAGGTTTTGCTGACTTGAACCGACCGTGCCCTTTTGGGCGGCGGCTCCGTTCTTGTTGCCGGGTGAACCGCTGATGCCCGTTCCGGAGTTTTGTGCGCTCGGCGCCGTCGTCGAGCTTGCGCCTGTGGTGACCCCGGGCTCGCCCGGCGGATGAGCAGCGGCGCCGGGCCTTTCCTGATCGCCGACATAGCCCGAAGCGCCCGAGTTTTGGGTTTTCGCGCCCTTGTCGGCCTCGCTCTGCAGGTTCTGCCCGGGGCTCGCTTGTTGAGCAGCCGCCGGATAGCCAAAGGCGGCAACTGCAACCAGCGCAGTGAGAGTCGATATCCGCATAGCTTCCTCCTTCCGTCTGGTCCCCCAAAAGGCCTAGGATCAGAAACAAACCGGATAGCGGCGAAGCGTTCCTCCGACATCCGCGACGGGCCTCAGCAGTGCCTATGGTCATTGCCCGTCAAGCGGGAGAGCAGCTCTCGCTGGAACTGATCGCGCCGAACATCCATTGAAGATCGTTGCACCCGGTCGCGAGCTATGCGGTGTGGCGGATGCTGGCCGGTGGCAGCGTGATTACAATGGTCTCGCTCATCGCGCTGGTGGGACTTTTGATCCGGCGGGACGCCTCGCCCAAGCCCGGCTAAAGAGGCGGCCGTGATTCGCCAACGCCCGGTCAAAAGCGAGCCACAGCAACGATCCAACGAAGAGCACCGCGGCAAGGAGCATCAGAGCCGAGGTCAATGGTGCGACATAGTGGATCGCCGGCAGGATCAGAATCGCTGCCTCGCACCAGCGCATCAGTAAGGTCAGTCCACAGAGCGTCAAGAGCGCGCGGGCTCGATCGAACCTTCACGCTCAGCAGCGCGAAGAACGGCAGCACGAACTGTCCAAGCGCGAGCCCGGCAAGCGGATATTGCCACTCCTGCTCGGATCGCGCCTGATACCGGGATGTTGCCCGACCAGATCACGATGTACTGCATGGCGTGAAGGTAGGCCCATAGCAGGATGAGCGAGAGCAGCAGTCCGCTGTAACCGGCACTGCGGCCGATGCGGCGTCCGGATAGCAGGCTGATGCCGAGCATAAACGCGAGGCCGCTGAGCAGCGTAAAGCTGAGGAAAAGAAAGCCGTAGATCGGGGAATGAAAGTTGGGCTCGAGCGATTCCATCCAGTCGATACCGGTGAGCGATACGGTCAGCGCGTAGATCACCAATCCGGCTGACGCCGCACGCACCATGGCGGCATTGTCACGCCACGCCTGGCGGAGCCACGTCGCGAGCCCGATCCAGAGCCAAAATAGATCGCGCTGCGCAATAAGATCTGCCAGCGGCGTCCGGTTGCGCGGTCGCGCGCGGCCGCGAGGTCCGGGATCAGCCCGGTGTACCAGAACACCAGGGAGACCGTCAGATAGGTCAGCACTGCCCAAATGTCCCATTCCAGCGGGCTACGAAACTGCGGCCAGACGCCCATCGTCGCGGGATAGGGAAACATCCAGTAGACGTACCAGGGTCGACCGAGGTGCAGGATCGGGTAGATGCCGGCGCAAACGACCGCGAACAGCGTCATCGTCTCGGCGAAAAGATTGAGCGAGTTGCGCCATTCGCTGCCGGTCAGGAGCAGCAACGCCGAGATCAGCGTGCCAGCATGGCCGATGCCGAGCCACCAGACGCAATTGTGGATCGCGAACGCCCAATTGACCGGGATGTTGATGCCCCAGATTCCGACGCCGCGCGTGAACAGTTCGACCACCGAGATCATCAGCAGCAGAAGCAACGCGCTCGCGAAAGTCATCGCGATCACCCAGCGGCGTTTCGCCGGGAAATACAGCGGAATGCCGGTGAGCTGGTCGGCGATGCCGCCCATGCTCTGGCGTCTGGGCAGGATCTCGGAGTGATCGCTCATCCCTGCCCGCTCCCCGAGCCGTCATCCCGCCAGCGCGCCAGATAGGTGGTGCGGGGCCGTGTCCCGAGTTCCTCCAGCAGGACGTAGTGCCGGCCATCCCGCTTCAACCGCGCCACCTCGGAATTGGGATCCTTGATGTCGCCGAACACGATCGCCTTGGTCGGACAAGCCTGCTGACAGGCAGTCACGACCTCGCCGTCGCGCAGCGGACGGCTTTCCTTGTCAGCGGTGACATGGGCCGCCTCGATACGTTGAACGCAATAGGTGCACTTCTCCATCACGCCGCGCGAGCGCACGGTCACGTCCGGATTGTGCGCAGCCTGTGTCGGAGAATCGGCTGGCGCCCGGTAGTCGAAGAAATTGAAGCGCCGCATCTTGTAGGGACAGTAGCTCGAGCAGGTCCTTGTGCCGATGCAGCGGTTGTAGACCATCTGGTTGAGCCCTTCGGGGCTGTGCGTCGCATGCACCGGGCATCCTGCAGGAACTGCCGAAGCCGTTGACAACGGTCACCTGGAGTAACGTCGTCGCCATCGTCCCTGATCTGGCGAAACGGATCTCGGTCGCCAACGGCGATCACGTCGAGGTCCGGATTGGCGATCGCAGCGTCACAGGTCCGGTCTGGATCATGCCGGCCGCAGAATGCCTGACAACCCCGCCTTCGCCCCGCAATTCTCTTCTGTCAGCCATCGCGACGAGACCGCCGAGCTCGGCATGTGGTCTTCATCGCGACCGAGGTGATGCTGTTCGGCGGCCTTCTGCTTGCCTATTTCGTCTATCGGCACGCTTATCCGCAGGGCTTTGCGACCGGCAGCCGTCACACCGAGGTCGTGATCGGAACGGCCAATACCGCGATCCTGCTCACCTCCAGTTTCCTGGTCGCCTGGGCTGTCGAAATCTTCTCCGCGGAGGCGCGGAAGTTGACGGCAGCACTTCTCGTCGGCGCGATTTGCCTCGGGCTCGCCTTTATCGTGCTGAAGGGCATCGAGTATCATGGGGAGTACGAGGAGCACCTTGTGCCGGGCATCGATTTCCGGTTCAAGGGCGACCTCGCCAACGGCGTCCAGCTATTCTTCATCTACTACTTCATCGCGACGGCAATTCACGCGCTCCACATGATCATCGGAATCAGTCTGTTGGCGATTCTCGCGCTGCTGTGCCGCAATGTCCCCTCAACACGGCACCGTGCGGCACTCCACATCGTGGCACTGTACTGGCATTTCGTCGATATGGTATGGATCTTCTTGTTCGCGCTGATCTATCTGCCGGGAAGGTCAATCTCATGACGCAATTGCGCCCGTCGTTTCCGCTCATTGCCGCATGGCTCGGCCTGCTGGGCGTGCTCGCACTGACCGTGACGATGGCCTATGTGCCGCTTGGAGCGGCGAACGCACTCGTAGCGCTCGGGATCGGAATCATCAAGGCCGGACTTGTTGTTGGCATCTTCATGGGGTTGCGGCACCGAAGCGGTCTGACGCGCTTGTTTGCCGGCGCAGGGCTAGTTTGGCTGGGCATCCTTCTCTGGCTCGGATTGATGGACTTTCTGACCCGGACGTAGTTGCTTGAGCGGCCCGAACCTCATGGCCATGCTGGGAATCATGTCGATTGCTCGAGAGAGACTTCGACTCCAGACGACCGTTGAATATTGCTTTGGACGATCTTTCGCGATCATGACGGTCGGCTGATCGACAAAGAGGTGCTCAGTCGATTTCCAACGTGTCGAGCAGCTTGTCGAGTGTAATCGGGTACTCCCGCACGCGGACGCCCGTGGCGTTGTGCACCGCATTGGCGACCGCGGCGGCCACGCCGCAGATGCCGAGCTCGGCGACGCCCTTGGCCTTCATCGGCGACGAGATAGGATCGGTCTCGTCGAGGAACACCATATCCTGATGCGGAATGTCGGCATGGACCGGCACCTCGTATCCGGCGAGGTCGTGATTGACGAACAGGCCGTGACGCTTGTCGACCACCAAATCCTCCATCAGCGCGGCCCCCACGCCCATGGTCATGGCGCCGATCACCTGGCTGCGCGCCGCCTTCGGGTTGAGGATGCGGCCTGCCGCACAGACCGCAAGCATCCGCCGCACCCGGATTTCCGCCGTGTCGGCGTCGACGCCGACCTCGACGAAATGCGCGCCGAAGGTCGATTGCTGATAGGTCTTGGCGAGGTCGCCATACTCGATGGCATCCTCCGCCACGAGATCGCCGTCGCCGGCCGCATGCGCCAGCGGCACGCTGCGATTGCCGGAGCTGACCGTGCCGTCGGCAAACACCGCCTGTTCGGAATTGAAGCCGAGCTTCTGGGCGATCGTCTCGCGCAGTTTAGTGCAGGCTGCATAGACGCCTGCGGTAGAATTGTTGCCGCCCCACTGCCCGCCTGAGCCGCAGGACACCGGAAAGTCGGAATCGCCGAGCCGCACGGCAACCTTCTCCAGCGGCACGCCCATCATCTCGGCCGCGGTCTGCGCGATGATGGTGTAGGAGCCGGTGCCGATGTCGGTCATGTCGGTCTCGACCGTCACTGTTCCAAGCTGGTCGAGACGAACGCGTGCCGCGGATTTCGTCAGGAGATTGTTGCGGAACGCCGCGGCGACGCCCATGCCGAGCAGCCAGCGTCCGTCGCGGAGCTGCCCGGGTTTCGGGTTGCGCCTGTCCCAGCCGAAGCGCGCGGCGCCATCGCTCAGGCACTGCACGAGCTGCCGCTGCGAGAAGTGCCGCTCTGGATGTTCCGGATCGACCTGGGTGTCATTGGTGATGCGCAGCGCGACCGGATCGATGCCGAGCCTGTCGGCGAGCTCGTCGATTGCGATTTCGAGCGCCATCATGCCCGAAGCCTCGCCGGGCGCACGCATTGCATTGCCCTCGGGCAGATCAAGCGCCGCCAGCCGCGTCGCCGTCATCCGGTTGGCGCCGGCGTAAAGCAGCCGCGTCTGGCTCACCGCCATATCGGGCTCGCCCTCGCTGAGATTGCCGGACCAGCTTTCGTGACCGATCGCGGTGATCCTGCCGTCGCGCTCGGCGCCGATGCGGATGCGCTGGATCGTCGCCGGGCGGTGCGTGGTGTTGTTGAACATCAGGGGACGTTGCAGCGCCACCTTGACCGGGCGGCCTGCCGCCCGGGCACCGAGCGCGGCGAGCAGCACGTCGGCGCGCAGGAACAGCTTGCCGCCGAAGCCGCCGCCGATATAGGGCGACACCAGACGGACATTCTCCTTCGGAATGCCAAGCGTCTTCGCCATATCCTCCGCGCCCCAGGCAATCATCTGGTTGGAGGTCCACACCGTGAGCTTGTCGCCATCCCAGGCCGCGGTCGAGGCGTGGGGCTCCATCATCGCGTGGCACTGATCGGGTGTGGTGTAGGTGGCGTCGAGTTGCACGGGCGCGGCCGCGAAGACAGCGGCGAAATCACCGACGGCCGTATCGGCAGGGCCACCGATCTTCGGATCCGGCGTGCTCGCATTGTCGCGTTCGGCGGCGAGATCGAATTTGCCATCGCCCTTTGCGTAATCGATCCGGATGAGCTGTGCCGCGGCACGCGCCTGCTCGAACGTCCCGGCGACGACGACGGCGACGGCCTGGTGATAATGCGCGATCTCGGGCCCGCCGAGTAGCGGCGCCGCGTTGCGCTCGCCCTTGCCGAGCTTGCCGGCATTGTCTGCCGTGACGATTGCGAGCACGCCGGGCGCAGCCTTCGCGGCTTCAAGATCGATCGAACCGATCCGGCCTTTGCCGATCGCCGAGCCGACCACATAGCCATAGGCCTGGTTCGCCACGACGTCGTGCCGCTCATAGGCATAAGGCGCGGTCCCGGTGGTCTTGAGCGGCCCCTCGATCCGGTTGGTCGGATGACCGATCACCTTGAGCTGGTCGATCGGATTGAAGGTCGCGGGATGTTCAAAACGCATGGTCTTAAGTCCTCATCTCAAGTTCTGGCCTCGCGAAGCACTGCCGCCAGTGTTCGCTCGGCGAGCGGCAGCTTGTAGGCATTGTCCCTGGTCGACTTCGCATCTGCGAACAGCCGCGCCGCGACGGCCTTGACGCCACGCGGCAATTCCGCTTCCGCCGCCTCAATCCGCCACGGCTTGTGCGCCACGCCGCCGAGCGCGACGCGGCCGGTGCCGTCGGGCTGCACGATCGCGGCAACCGAGACCAGTGCAAAGGCATAAGAGGCGCGGTCGCGAACCTTGCGATAGGCCTGCGTCCCGCCGACGGGCTTTGGCAGCGCCACCGCGGTGATAAGTTCACCCGGCTGCAGAACGGTTTCGATCTCCGGGTTGTCACCGGGCAGCCGATGCAAGTCGGCGATCGGAATGCTGCGCGTGCCGCCGTCAGGCCGCACCGTCTCGATCACAGCGTCGAGCGCGCGCATCGCCACCGCCATGTCGCTCGGATGGGTCGCGATACAGGCCTCGCTCGCGCCCACCACCGCATGCTGGCGGCTGAAGCCGCCGATCGCGGCGCAGCCGCTGCCGGGCTTGCGCTTGTTACAGGGCAGATTGGTGTCGTAAAAATAAGGACAGCGCGTCCGCTGCAGGAGATTGCCCGCCGTCGTCGCCTTGTTGCGCAACTGGCCGGAGGCGCCGGCGAGCAGCGCGCGCGACAGCACGCCATAGTCACGCCGTACGCGCGCATCCGCGGCCAGATCGGTGTTGCGCACCAGCGCGCCGATCCGCAAGCCGCCTTCGGCGGTCTCCTCGATGCGGTCGAGGGCGAGGCCGTTGACGTCAATCAGATGGGCCGGCGTCTCGATCTCGAGCTTCATCAGGTCGAGCAGATTGGTGCCGCCGGCGATGAATTTTGCATTGGCGGTGCCGGCGGCGGCCGCGGCCGCCGCGCCCGGCGAGGTGGCCCGCTCATAGCTGAATGATCTCATGCGCTCCTCCCGGCGACCTCACTGATCGCCTCGGCGATGTTCGAATAGGCGCCGCAGCGGCAGATGTTGCCACTCATGCGCTCCCGGAGTTCGGCGTTGGTCAACCGCACCGGCGCATTTAAATCGGCCGTGACATGGCTGGGGATGCCGGCCTTGACCTCGGCAAGCACGGCGACCGCCGAGCAGATCTGCCCCGGCGTGCAATAGCCGCACTGATAACCGTCGTGTTCCACGAACGCCGCCTGCAGCGGATGCAGCGCGTCCGGCGTGCCGAGCCCCTCGATCGTCGTGATCTCGTCACCCTGATGCATCACGGCAAGCGTCAGGCAGGAATTGATCCGCCGGCCGTCGACGATCACGGTACACGCGCCGCATTGGCCGTGGTCACAGCCCTTCTTGGTCCCGGTCAGATGCAGGTGCTCGCGCAGGGCATCGAGCAGCGTGGTCCTGGTATCGAGTTCGAGCCGATGGGTTTCCCCGTTCACGTCAAAAGATACTTTCGTCATCACGGGTGTTCCGGTTGGGGTCGCGGGATCGATGGCTGCCGACGATGCGCGTGGCGCGATAGACGACACCGCGAGCGTAGCTGCTCCGACAATCAACAAATGGCGGCGGGATAGTTCCAAATCTGAGGGATCAAGCATGCGGCTGCTCCATTCTTGGCGATGCAGTATTCTTGGCTATGCAGTTCCCAGCAATCCTACCAACCGTTGCTCCATGCATAAGAAACGATTAGGTAGCGAATCGTTGCGATTTGCCATGCTGGCCGCGTTGCTTACGGAGGGGCGCAGCATATGGCTCGAAACAGCTCTTTCGTAGCTCACGCGGCCCGCCCACCTCATCCCGCAACGAATCGGATTCGCCGCTCAGGCCGCAGTTCCTATGGCCACGCCTGCGGCAACTCGCTCACCCAATGCGCCAGGCGCACGACGCGCGTTGACGTAGGCCCTATCCCGAGAGCCCAGACCACTGCGCGCTCCCCACTCCGCGCTCCGACCGTGGAAGCCGGCTGGCCGCCGAGAGCAGCGCGCCAACCTGAGCTGCATGCCCATGCGGGAAGGCGTCCTCCGCCCTTCCTGAGAATGGAATGCCCTGCGGATGGCCCGCGTACCGTCGGTCGGTCCGGCCGTTCCTGATCGAACAGCAACTTGAGCAAAATGTGGTAGCACGACGCCGCGACCGCTATGACCAGGAGGTGATCACTCGCCCAGCCGTTGCGCCGTGGTCTGCTCCTACACCATAATCACCAACTGAGCGCTAGGCCGCAGACCACATGCTCGTCAGCCACCCATGTCAAGATCGATGCCAAACGCCCGGCTGGCCGCGTTGTATGACGACCCGGACAACGGCAATATCGGCTTTGCTCGGAGGAACCGTGATCGGCATTGGACTTACTGCTGTGGCGACGACGACAATGATGAACTTGCCGCTTCAGCGAGGGTTCCAATCCCGCCGTCGGCGGGAAGGCCCCGCCGAGGCGAGGCTTTCTCTCATTCGCTATCACCACTTCTGGCGA
>NZ_JACMYP010000142.1 GCF_020889705.1 Bradyrhizobium altum
CGGCGCCATGAACGTGTCGTCCGGACGGGCAGCTTCGGCGGCATCGGCGCGCGGGCGATCGAGTATGGCCAGCATGCCGCGCGGCGGCGGCGCAAGTTTCGCCGGGCGCGGTGGCGGAGGATTCGCCGGGGGCGGCGGCGGAGGCGGTTTCCGCGGTGGTGGTGGAGGTGGCGGCTTCCGTGGTGGCGGCGGCGGTGGACGGCGCTCCGACATCGCGCTCAAGCACGATATCGAACTGCTTGGGCATCTTGCCAACGGCCTCGGCTACTATCGCTTCAGCTATCTCGGCAGCAGCAAGGCCTATGTCGGCGTGATGGCGCAGGAGGTCGAGCAAGTCATGCCAGAGGCGGTGACGCGCGGCGCCGACGGCTATCTCAGGGTCTATTACGACCGGCTTGGGATCAAGTTCCGCAGCTATCACGACTGGCTTGCCGCCGGCGCAAAGATTCCATCTCCGTCGGAGGCATCACGATGACAGGCTCCTCGCGATTGGATCGTATTGCTTCCATCAGCATGGCTGCAGCAACGGCGCTCGCCGTGCTGCTGTCTCCGGCTCGTGCCCAGCAGGGCTTCCCCAACCCTGAAGACGCGGCGTCTGCCCTGGCAACCGCTGTCAAGGCCGGCACGAGCCGGGCCATGCTAAAAGTGCTGGGCCGCGACGCTGCCGATATCATCGCATCGGGCGACGACGTCGCTGACGAAAACGCGCGACAGAGCTTCCTGTCGGCCTACGACGCCAAGCATTCGATCAGGGCCGACGGCAACAAGAAAGCCACGCTGATCTTGGGGACGGACGATTTCCCGTTCCCGATTCCTCTCGTCAACGCCAACGACGGCTGGAGCTTCGACGCGGCTGCGGGACGTCGCGAGATCCTCTACCGCAGGATCGGCCGCAACGAGCTTGCTGCGATCCAGACCTGTCTTGCCTATGTCGATGCGCAGAATGAATACGCCGAGAAGGATCGCGGCGAGGGCGCGGGCGCCTATGCCCAGCGCATCGTCAGCCAACCGGGCAAAACCGACGGATTGTTCTGGCGCGACGACAAGGACCCGAGCCCGCTCGGTGAGCTGGCAGCGCAAGCCGCTGCGGAGGGCTACAAGGTCGGCGAGCAGAGCATGCCGTACCACGGATACTACTATCGGATCCTGAAGGCGCAGGGGTCCGACGCCCCGGGCGGCGCGCTGAACTATGTCGTGAAGGGCAAGATGATCGGCGGATTTGCGCTGGTCGCCTATCCCGCCGAATACGCCAATTCCGGCGTCATGACGTTCCTGGTTAATCACGCAGGCACTGTCTATCAAAAGGATCTCGGCTCACGTACCGATTTCCTCGCCAAGCGCATGATCGTTTTCGATCCGGATCACACCTGGAAGAAAGTGGATCCGACAAATCCCTGAGCGAAGAGGGGCTGCAGTTATGCGAGGCATGATCCGTCCCGTCATACTGGCGTTCGTCCCGCTGGTTCTGTTGGTCGCGCCATGTTTCGCGCAGGCCACCGGCCACGTCCAGGTCAAGTTCGTGAAGGCGGCTCTCATCGTGGGGGGCGGCGGAGGCAGCGGCACGCTCATCTACCGCGGGCGGCACTACCGGTTCATCGCGTCCGGCTTCAGTGTCGGCGTAACCGCGGGCACGTCCGTGAACTGGCTGGAAGGTACTGCCTCGGGTATCAAAGATGTCAACGATTTCGCCGGCAGCTATTCGCTGGTCGGAGGAGGCGGCGCATGGGCCGGGGGCGTAGGCGGGGTAAGCCTGCGAAATGAACACGGCGTCGTGCTGATGCTCAAGGGGCCGAAAGCAGGGCTGGAATTTGCGGCCAATCTCGGCGGCCTTACGATTTCGCTGCGGTGAGCCACAGGCGCGAGGTGCGTCCTAAGCGCCGCCTGATGATGAGACATCCGGCTCGCGGCGCGCCGAACGATGGATTGATCTATCTCAAGACCGGATCCGAAGCGAACGCTCAGCTCGCATTCGGCAGGCAGCGTAAGTCATCCAGATGAGCGGGAGGTGGAAGCATGTACCGGCATATTCTCATTCCGACAGACGGGTCGGAACTCGCGGAGCACGGGGTGACGCACGGAGTGGCGTTAGCGAAATCCCTCGGTGCCAAGGTATCGGTCATCTTCGTCGTGGAACCCATCTCGGAAGTTGGAGGGCGCTACCGGGAACTGCTCTCAAAATATGCCGAGATACGCAAGGAAGAGGCCACCAGCGCGCTGGATCGCGCGGCACGCGCGGCGAGGGACGCCGGTGTTGCTTGCGAGACAAGCCAGGTGGAGAGCGGGCACCCCCATCAGGCCATTGTCGCAGCAGCCGCGGACAAAGGCTGCGAACTCATTGTCATGTCATCGCACGGACGCAGCGGGCTTTCCATGCTTCTGATCGGCAGTGTGACAAACAAGGTGCTGACGCAAGCGAAGACCCCGGTACTTGTTTGTCAGTGACGGTGCGGATCGCTCGATAAAAGGACGTTCGGCGCGATGCGTGCCGTCGTTCCAATCGACACCATCCTTCATCCACCACGAACGCGCGTATCGAAGGTGCGCTAGATAGAACCGGGCGGCCGAACCCGCCGCCCGGGCATGGAGACGGCGCATCGGGGCCAGCCCGATGTCACCGGGGCCGATCAGCGTTGTCAACGCCTTGCGGCTGCGCCCTTCGCTGCCTCGTAGGCATCGCGATAGCCTCTGGCGATCGTCCGAACGCCTCGTCCGATATCGTCGTAGACATCGTCGGGGAGGTTCGCGAGCGACACGCGAAGCGACCATTCGGGCGCGTCGAAGCCGCCGCCGTTCAACAGCACGATCCCGTGGGCTTCGGCCAGCCTGAACGCGAGATCCAGCGGGTGGACATTCTTCTTCAGGTGTTCAACCGCATCGTCGCCGATGTTCTTCCGGGCCCAAAACTCGAAATCGATGAGGCCGTAGTAGGCATCGTAGTTCGGATTCGGGGTCAGCTTGTCGGCAAGCCCGAGCCCATCGAGCAGCGACCACAGGCGCTTGTTGACGATTTCCATGCAAGCGGCCTGATAGGCCTTCTTCACGTCCAACATTTCGGCGAGCGAGAACAGGCTCATCATCACCTGCTGCGGCAACGACAATCCCGCAGTGTGATTGAGTGCCACGTCGCGGCTGTCGGCGACGATGCGGTCGATCAGCTTGAGCTTGCGCGGTTCAAGCGTGAGCGGCCCGTAGCGCTTGTCGAGAGCCTTGACGGCCTCGTCCGGAAGATTGGCGATCTTCTTGTCGAAGATGTTGTCTTCGTGGATCGCGATGGCCCCTAACCGCCATCCGGTGCAGCCGAAATATTTCGAATAGGAGTAGACACCGATGGTGTTGTGCGGCAGCTCGCCGAGCAGCGAACGGAAGTCGTGCACGAAAGTTCCGTAGACGTCGTCGGTGAGGATCATCAGGTCGGGCCGCTTGGTCTTGACCAGATTGGCCAACTTGGCAATCGTCTCCTTGCTCAACGCCATCCCCGGAGGGTTGGACGGATTGACGACGAAGAAGGCCTTGACCTTCGGATCCTCCAGCTTCTTGATTTCCTCGTCGGTGAACTGGAACTTGTTTTCCTGCGGCGCCCTGATCTGAACGACCTTCAGGTCGTAGTCTTCAAGGTGCGTCATCTCGATGTAGGGCGTGAAAATCGGAGTGGCCAGGGCAATCGTATCGCCCGGCACCAGCAGCCGATTGGCCTTCAACGACTTGAAGAGGTAGCACATCGCCGCCGTGCCGCCTTCGACCGCATAGATGTCGAACTTTCCGGCCGGCCGGGGCTCGCCGCAAACGGCCCACATCAGGTATTCGTGCACGATCTTCTCGTTGTGCACCAGCATGCGGTCCGGCACCGGGTAGTTGTCGCCGATGATCGAATCGACCAGCTCGTGAACGAAGGCGTCGGGCTCGAAGCCGAATTTCTTGACCGCAAAGGGCAGCATCTCGGTCAGGAAGCTCGCGCCGGGCATGTCCTTGTGCTGTTTGAGCCAGGCCTCGAATCGCCCGGCGATGCCGTTTGCCTGAGGCATGCCGCCGATGCCCGCCGGATGCTCCATCGCCCGCTTGCTCTCGGTGATGGCGAACTGCCCCAGCAGGAAGAAGCCTTCGCGCGGCGTCGTGGCCACCCAGTTCGGATTGCCCCGCCCGGCGTTCAGGAAGGGCATCTGACTCCGCTTCGAATTGCTCTTGGCGAGGTTGATCAGCTCGTCCTTGATCTCGAAGGGGCTCAACGCCTCGAATTTCTTTAAGGTCAGAAGATCGGCCATTTGATACTCCCGGAGCGATGCAAGCTGTTGGAACGGAAGCGACAGGCTCTGCTGCCTGCGCAATCGTGCGCAGCATGATCGGGAGCCGGTGAGGAGCCTTGATCTATGTCAACGGTCTCGCGCAGGCACGACCGCAGCGACGGAGAGCCGCGTCACGATGCAGCGTGCGCTCGACGCACGCGGTGCCGGCAAAGCGATGAAATCGCGAAGCTCTCGCCGTTGCGGTTGACATAGATCAATATCCCCCTCGTCAACCGCCATCTGATGTCGACCGATACAGTTGCTCGCCCTTTTTCGGCCACCTGCGCGAGATCGAAGCGGGCGTATGCCGAAGCCCCGGGACAGCATGAACGGGTGATGTCATGATCGATTGGCTCTTCCAGACGCTCCGCACCTATCCCGAAATCGCGATCTTCCTCTCGCTGGCCCTGGGCTACTATTTCGGATCATTCACGTATAAGGGCCTCGGTCTCGGCGCGGTCACCGCGACGCTGGTCGCCGCGGTCATCATCGGCCAGATCGGAATCACCATTTCAGGTCCGCTGAAGCCGTTCTTCTTTCTGATGTTCCTGTTTGCGATCGGTTATGGCGTCGGACCGCAATTCGTGCGCGGCATCGCGCAGGACGGCGTACCGCAGGCAATTTTCGCGGCCGTGGTCTGCGTCTTCTGTCTTCTGTCCGCTTATCTCGGCGCGAAGGTCGCCGGCTACGACGTTGGATCGGCCATCGGGCTCTATGCCGGTTCGCAGACGATCTCCGCGTCGATGGGGCTCGCAACCGACGCGATCAATCGCCTTGGTCTGCCCGCAGACGAAGCCAAGAAGCTGCTCGATGCCATGCCGGTCGCCTATGCCGTGACCTATATTTTCGGCACGGTTGGGTCGGCGATCGTCCTGGCCCTGCTCGGGCCGGCGCTGCTCGGGATCGATCTCGAGACCGCATGCAAGAAGTATGAGGAAGAGCATGGCGGCAAGAAGCAGCTGGGCGGCCCGGGAACGGCCTGGCACCAGTTCGATGTGCGCGCCTACCGCGTTCATGAGCGCGGGCCCGTCGCCGGCAAGACGGTCGGGCAGGCGGAGGCGCTGCTTCCCGACCAGCGCATCTTCGTCCTCCGGCTTCGGCAAGCCGGGAAGATCACGGAGGCGACTTCCGACACCGTGATTCATGCCGGCGATGTCGTCGCCGTAGCCGGTCGCCGCGACGTGCTCGTGCAGCTGATCGGCGAGCAGGCAGAGGAAGTTGACGATCGTGAGCTGCTGGCGGTGCCGATCGAGGGCGTCGACGTTTACGTGACCAGCAAGGACGTCGATGGCAAGACGCTGGAGGAACTGGCGAAAGCACCGGGCGCCCGCGGCGTATTCCTGCGCAGGATCACCCGAGGCGCGATCGCGACCGAGATTCCGATCCTGCCGAACACGAAGATAAATCGGGGCGACATCGTCACCCTGGTGGGCCGCACGCCCGATGTCGCCGCCGCCACAACAATGCTGGGCCGGCCGGATCGTGCGACCGACATTGCTGACGTCGCGTTCATCGGCGCAGCCATCGCGATCGGCGCCCTTGTCGGCGCCTTCGTTTACAAAATCGGAAGCGTGCCGCTCACCCTGTCTACCTCAGGTGGCGCGCTGATCTCCGGTCTGTTCTTTGGCTGGCTCAGATCCGTACACCCGACCTTCGGCCGCATCCCGTCACCCACCGTGTGGTTCATGAACTCGGTCGGCCTGAACGTCTTCATTGCCGTGGTCGGCATCTCCTCGGGACCGGGATTTGTCGCCGGATTGCAAAAGCTCGGCTTCAGCCTGTTCCTCTGGGGCGTCCTGGTGACCACCGTGCCGCTGATCCTGGCGATGTTCGTGGGCAAATACCTGTTCCGCTTCCACGACGCGATCCTGCTCGGATGCTGCTCAGGGGCGCGCACGACGACCGCCTCGCTGGGCATGATCAACGACCGCGCGAAGAGCCAGATTCCCGGCCTCGGCTATACCGTCACCTACGCGGTCGGAAACACGCTGCTGACGATCTGGGGCATGGTGCTGGTGATGATGATGACATAGCCGCGGCCAGCACGATGTTGATTTGGCTGCAGCAGTTTCTGGTCCGTTATCCGGAGCTAGCGCTGTTCCTGGTGATCGCGGCGGGCTACTGGATCGGAAGCTTCAGGATCGGCGCCTTCAGCCTTGGCCCCGTGACGGGTGCGCTCTTCGCCGGACTGGCGGTCGGCGATTTCGCACATGTGCCCGTCTCCAGCATGACCAAATCGTTCCTGTTCCTGCTGTTTCTGTTCGGAGTGGGCTATTCGGTCGGTCCGCAATTCGTGCTGGCGATGAAGCGTGACGGGCTGAAGCCGATGCTGATGGCCGTAGTCGTGAGCCTCACCGGCCTTGCGGCGGCGATCGCCGTGGCTCGCGTGCTGCGACTTGACCCCGGCTTTGCGGCCGGGCTGATGTCAGGCGCCCTGAGCCAGAGCGCTGCGATGGGAACCGCAACCGACGCGGTCAATTCGCTGCCGGTGTCCGAAGCACAGCGCGCGTTGTTTGTCTCGCACATCGCGGTGGCCGATGCGGTCTGCTACATCTTCGGCTATGCCGGCGTGATCACATTCTGCACCATCGTCGTCCCGACGCTGCTGAAGATCGACCTGAAGACGGAGGCGCTCAAGCTGGAACAGGCCTTGGGCATCACGCGCGCCAAGCCGGGCCTGGCGTCCGCCTGGCGCAAATTCGAGCTACGTGCCTACCGGCTGGATGATCACGCGGCGATCACCGGACTGACGGTTGCCGCCGCCGAAGCTCGCGTGCCCGGGCAGCGCGTGTTCATTCACCGCATTCGCCGCGGAGAACGCATTCTCGAAGCCGAGCCTGAAACGATGCTCGCGGCAGGCGATGTGATCGCGCTGTCCGCACCGCGTCAGATCATCGTACAGCTGATCGAACCGCGCGGCGAGGAGGTCGAAGACCGGGAGTTGCTCGATATTCCCCTGATCTCGGCCGACGTGTTCCTGATCAACCCGACGCTCGCGGGCACCAGTCTCGAGCGGGCGTCGGAACAGGACTGGACCCGCGGCCTCTATTTGCGCTCGTTGAGCCGGGGTGGTGAAGCACTCCCTATCGCCGCCGGCGTGATCCTGCAGCGCGGCGATCTGCTTCGCATCGTTGGTCCTGAAACAGTGGTCCAGAATGCGGCCAAGAGCATCGGCGTCATTGTTGCGCCGAGCACCAGCATCGATTTCGTGGTGCTGGGGCTCGCGATTTTCCTCGGCGGCCTCGTTGGCGTTCTCGTGAGCTTCTCGGTTGGCGGTATCACCATCTCGCTGAGCACCAGCGTCGGTACGCTGCTCGCCGGACTTCTGGTCGGCTATCTCCGCACCCGTCTGCCGTATTTTGGCCGGATTCCCGACGGCGCCATCAGCCTGATGACGTCGCTTGGATTGGCTGCCTTTGTCGGCCTGACCGGGATTCATGCCGGGCCGATCTTCCTTTCCGCGATACGGGAGTCGGGCATCGGCCTGTTGCTGGGCGGCATGATCGTCACCCTGTTGCCGCAGATCGTCGGCTTCTGCTTCGGCCATTTCGTGCTGCGCATGAACCCGATCCTCTTGCTCGGCGCATTGACTGGAGCACAGACGGTAACGGCCGCGATGGCTGCCATTCAGGAGCGCTCGGGCAGCTCCGTGGTGGTGCTTGGTTATACGCCCGCCTATCCGATCTCGAACATTCTGCTGACGACCTGGGGCTCGATCATGGTCGTCGTTTTCGCTGGATGAGCAGACGGGGCGGCCGGCGGTTACCTCGCCGTTAAGCCAGCTCCACTGCGCGTCGATAAGAAAACACTGGCTCCGAAATAGTGGGTTTCGCGATGTAGCGGTCTCCCGCTACCAACGGTCCCCCACCCAGGGAACGTCTTAAGAACGGAGCGCCCAGCAGCTGCTGCAACCTGCCCTTGATCTCGACGTCGAACGGACCTTTCATCCCCGGCTCAGCGTGCACCACAACGCCGTGAAGCAGCCGTCGTAGGGGCGCGATCAGTTCCGGCCGTTCGGTGGCCTCCTCGTCATCGAGTACCGATCTTAGAGCCTCAACATCCGCCAGATAGTTCCGGATCGCTGCCGGGTGGAGCGCGACCGTTTTAGCCTTATCCTCCGCAGCGGCGAGCTGCTCTTCGAGCGATAGCCGTTCAGCCTCTAGGGCTCGCAGTTTCGGTCCGACCACGTCGGCGGGAGCGGTGCCCTCAGCGATGGCGTCGACAATCATGACTGCCTGACCATCGATTGCGGCAGGAATGCGCGACTTCCAAAGCGTCTCCGACGGCTGCCAAAGACGCTTGGTCTCCGAGATGCAATAGTCGGTTAGGTCCTGAATGCGGCGTGTGGAAAGGCGCGTGATATCGACGCCGTTCTCTCTGAGCTGCATTTGCAGGTAAAGGCGGCTAGGCTACCTAATTGGAAGCGCGAGTCCGAAAAGCCTAGGATGAATTTCATCATTGGCGCTCGGCGCGGCCTTTCACTCGCACCTCCAAATGTATTGAGAGCCTTCGCCCATAGTGGCAGAGCATGCCTTCGTTACCCCACCGAAGAGCGGAACGCTCAGCTTGACGAAGTCGGTCGCCTTCGCTGCGCTCTCTTTAATCATCACTACGTCAACGACAGCAATGCCGTCGCGCTTTTCAAACTCCTGCTTGATAGTTTTCTTCATGGCTTCGATGTCCTCGCTCGAAAAGCCCGGAGAACATCCACCGACCAATGTCAAAATGAACAATACCCAAAGCAACCGTAGCGCATTTACGGCGTTTGATTTCCCCCGAAATCCCTGGGCAAAGTTCTCATTCCGTTCTAAGCAAGTCAAGCGTGTATCACAAAAGGTAGAGCAACCTGTGGCTGAACGGGCAAGGGAATGGGCAAATTCTTGTACTTCGCTGTTGGTTTAATCGTCGGAGCGTTGGGCGGTGCTCTCGTGCTCATCTCCCTGCAAACACGAAATGCCACCGGGCAAGACGAGATCGTCTTCGCGCCCAAGAGCTTCTACGATAGTCGCACAATCGAAGGCGGGTTCGTGTCGGTCTCGGGATCGATGGTGGGCAACGGAATGGCGTATCAGAACAACACCTATGGACTTAGTTGTTGGGCCGAACTCAGGGAATGTTTCATCGCTCAAGTGAATCAGATTGGTCCGCGCCAGATAGGCAGGATCGACGGCCCAAATTCTATTCCATTGGTCCGATGGTCTACCAACCAGATTATTGCCCAAGACGATCCCGGCGATCTCGGCTGCTTTCGCACGACGATTACAATAGATCGCACCACCGAAAAGGTTCTTTGGGTAGAGGAGCCAGTCAATCAGACAAAGCCAAACCGCAAGGATGCAGATGTAAACTTAGAAAATATTCGCTCGAAGATTCGTTGGGGTGGGCAAGGATGTTCGGAAAGAAGTAATAAGAATAGGCATTCTACTGCTTGCTACCAGGGCGGCAAGCCGGAAGCTGTTCGGACGACGCGCGAACGCAGTGACGAACCCCCTAGTTCTTACAGACAACCTCCAAGTCATCCAAGTCGCGGGCATAGTCTTTGATAATGTCCTTCGAGTTGACGAACTTCATATTCACGCGCGGCGGGACGGCGAAGTCTACATCAAGAACGGCAGCCCCCAATTTCATGCTGCTCTGAATGCGCTTAGCGGTCACCGCACTGGAAATCAGAGTAGATACTAATATGCTATTGTTCGGAGCCTTTGCGGCAATAGCGCTCACCATCTGCGGGTCGGTGCTGCCGTTAGACTTCAACCGCAACCGCGCTTTAGGTGGAATGCCCCACGTGGCTTTAAACGTCGTCACCTCGTAACCCATCTGTTCGAGTAGGGGCAAAGCGTCCCCGACCTGTTGCGTGAACGAACTAAACTCAGCCATCAGTCTCCCGGTTGGATCGGACAGATCGGGAAGGGATAAGTCTGGTATTGACGGCAATCAGACGGATGGCATTGAAGGCATCAGCTCGCGGGCAGACTTGGTGATACTGTCTGGCCTGCTAGGGGCGTTGTCTCCGGCCTGAACCGGTATCGCTGCAAAAGTCGCACTCACCGCAAGCAAAGCAAAAGCCGTGGAAACTGTCCGCATTCGAGGCCCCCAAAATCTTCCTGATCGAATACCAATATCAACCGGGAGGTGCGCTTGCGACATAAGATCGCGTCGAAGCGTCTCGACGAAGGTATTAGTTAGGGCGGTTGCGCTCGGGAACGTTGACTGACATTGAACGGTACTTTGAGATTATTGGGGCGGGGGCCATATGGATTCTAAGGAGGGTTTGCGTGAGCGCGCCGCGAGCGCCGTATCCCGCTTGCGGGATGCAAGCCGCTTAGTCTCTGAGCGTATTGGTACCTCGGTAGCAGGCGGATTGAGCGCAACGGCCTCTGTTGCTGGCGAGGCATACACGGCGGCGCTTGATTGGAAGAACAACAGCGAATTTAGCAATTGGCTGACAAACCACCTGAGTAACCAGTGCGCGACCATCGCTAGTAAGGCTATGGACGCTGAGTATCTTCGCACTCACGTGGGTGGCGGTTGGCACAGACTATGCGATGGCGGTCATACCCTTGCCGGTAGTTGGAAGGCCGTTAGCTCGGCGTTGCCCGACGTTGGCGCGCTAGACAAACTTGGCACATGGGCAAACGAGTATTGGAAAGACCTAATCACTGCGCGCGGCATGCCGATTCTGATAATCGATCAGGTTCATCAGGTCAGCGAATATTTTAAGTACCTGGATAGCGTGAATGTCGCTCAGCTTGTGGGTGGCGACCTTTGCGGCGTGTCAATCTATTGCAACTGGAACGACCCAGCGAAATTGGTGGCGTCTGCTACGGCGACTGAATGCAGCGGGATTGTTTACGCAAACGTAGTCGCACCGTTGGTGAGTTTAGTCGCTCTCGGTCGAGCCTATTTCCTAATCAGGAAATCTGAGCAAGACGATCTCCAGGGCTTAATTGAACCGGCCTTGAGAGGACTCACGCGCAGCGGAGCCACTGTTCTGCTGATCACAGCTATTCCCGGTGGCTTCCTGCTGCATCTGAGCAGCGGCATAGTGATTAGTCTCGCTCACGGCTACGTCTGGGACAAGGGTACCGAGAACAAAGATGCCATTTTGTCAGCCATCAAAGACTGTCTGACGAATGGGTTTTCCGGACTCCGAGGGCCTCTGCTTCTGTCTCAAAACAACGCGGCGACCTAAACGAAGGGGCCACTACCGGCTAGGATGGAGCGCAGCGTCTCCCGTTTTCCCATTGGTGCAGCCCGGAGACATGGGTAGCAGATCGTACCATGAGACACGGGTGACAGCCTCGTGCCGAACGGGTTGTCGGTGGACTTTCAACGTGTGCGGAGGATGTGCGGACGCAAGTGCAACCGGCGGGCCCGTTGGCGCGGCGAGGCGGTGCCTGCATGATTTCGGAATATTGGAAATATATCCTTGAGTTGCCCGACATGTCAATCGGCCTCGTCGAACGCCGGCCGCCGCCGGCTCCTTTGCATGGGGTTGTTTTCGATATTTTGGCGGCGCGCACCCCGCGCCGGCAAGATCCGGAAGGGCATGCCCTCCGTCAAACTTTCGCGCGAGGAGTTCGAGCGGCGGTGCCGCAACTGACGGGACGTCCGGACCTCGGTTCGGCGCAACAGATCGGGCCTTCACCAAGACAGGCCGGCCGACGGCAGGTTTGGCGATGTAGCGGACCCCGGCTACCAAGGGCTCGGAATCTCCGAGCCCATCCGCGATTTCTCCTCGAAACTGCGGCGCCGGATCGGGCGCCCGTGCCTACTTCAACATCGCCCCGACGTTGTCCTTTGTCACGACGTCGAGCCCGGTGTGGATGATCTCCGGCACCTTCTGGCCCTTCTTGATGGCAAGCAGCGTATCCATCGCTTTCTCGCCCATCTCGAACGGACGCTGGCCGATCAGTGCGTTGACATAGCCCTCGTTCAGAAGTTCAAGCTGCATCTTGAGGGTGTCGGCCACGACGAGCGTGAACTTGCCGGCGTCGATGTCCTTCTTGCTCTTGCTGGCGAACGCCTTGAAGCCTTCCGGGGCGAACATCGGCCAGCCGCCGACCGGGATGATCGCCGCGAGATCGGGAACAGCGGTGCGCAGATCGGTCATCTGCTGAACACCCAGCGCGGGGTCGTCGTTGCAGAACGTCGGCGAGCCCCCGACTTCGGTCCACTTCGAGCCTTTGAGCGCTTCCCGCACGCCATCGACGCGTTCGGCCAGGTTCTTCGCACCCGGCCCGCCGGAGACCATCGCGTACTTGCCGCCATCGGGCCGGAGCTTCAGCAACTGCTTGCCGAGCGCGACGCCGAACTCCTTGTTGTCGGTGCCGATATAGCCAATCCGCTTCGAGCCCGGCGCGTCCGCGTCAAACGTGATGACGGGAACGCCGGCCGCATTTGCCGCCTCGATCGACTTGGTCATGGCCGCGACATCGGCCACCGAGATGGCCAGGCCGTCCACCTTCTGGGTGATGAAATCCTGGATGATCTGCGCTTGCGTCGCCGGCTCGTGCTCGACGGGACCCTTGTAGATGCATTCGATGTTGCCGAGTTCCTTGGCGCGCTTCTGGCAACCGTCGCGCGCGAAATCGAAGAACGGATTGTTCATCGCCTTCGGCACGATCACGAATTTGTAGCTCTGGGCAAAGCCGGGTGTCGCCATCATGGCGAGGACCGCAGCGGCAAGAAGTGCCTTCTTCATTGTTTCCCTCCACATTTTTTGTGCCTATCCCTTGAAATCAGCGGCTTCCGGAGGCGGATAGGCGGACATTACGATCCTCCAGGACGAACTCTTCAGGCCATGCGCGAGCGAAGACGATCGACCAGCACCGCTGCGATGATGATCACGCCGACCAAGGTCTGCTGCCAGTAGGAGTTGATCTGCGCGAGCACGAGGCCGTTGCGGATCACCTCGAGCAGCACGCAGCCGACGATCGCCCCGAGCGGGCCGCCGGCGCCGCCGGCGAGATTGGCGCCGCCGATGACGGCGGCTGCAATCACGTTGAGCTCGTAGGACGTCGCCATGTTTGCCGGTGCCGATCCCAGCCAGCCCGAGATGATGATGCCCTGCAGACCCGCGGCGAGCGCGCAGATCACATAGATCTCGATCTTCACCCGCACGACCGGAATGCCGGTCAGCGCGGCCGCCTTCTCGTTACCGCCGACGGCAAAGACGTGGCGGCCGAAACCGGTGTGGTGCAGCACGATCGCCATCGCCACCGCAAGAACCACGAGATAGATGAACGGCGCCGGCATGCCGAATACGACGCCGGATGTCAGCGCGTAAAGATAATCGGCTTCGGGGCCGCTGGGAAAGCTGCCGCGGCCGTTGGAGACCACGTAACCGAGGCCGCGCACGATTGAAAGCATGCCGAGCGTGGTGACGAAAGGCGACAGCCCGAGCACTGCGATGCAGAAGCCATTGACGAGACCGACGATCAGCGCGACGCCGAGTCCTGCCAGGATCGAGACGAGCAGGATCAAGCCGGGCATATTTGCGATCACGGTTTTGCCGTCGTCGGCCAGATGCACGAACCACTCCGCGCCCGGCATGCCGGGTGTCGAGATTTGCGTCATGACCATCGAGGTGATCATCGCGGAAAAGCACATCACCGAGCCCACCGAGAGATCGATGCCGCCCGTGATGATGACGAAGGTCACGCCGAGCGTGGCGATGGCGATGAAGGAAAAGTTCTTCGCCACGTTCTGCATATTGCCTTCGGTGAGGAAATAGGGGCTGGCGAAGTTCATCACCACGAACAGCGCCACCAGCGCGAGCAGGACGTACCCGGTCTGCGAGGCAAAGAACCCGCTCTGCCACCATTTGGTCTTGCCGACATTGGTGAAGGTGATGGGAGATTCCAGGGGCGTGGCCATTACGCAGCCTCTCTCGCCCCCGTGATGAGGGAGGTGACTTCCTCGGGGCTGGTGTCACCGATCGCCTTGTCGGCACGTTTTTCGCCGCGGCGCATCACCACGACGCGGTCGCAGACCGCGAACACGTCGGGCATGCGGTGCGAGATCAGCATCACCGCGACGCCCTGTTCCTTCAGGCGATGGATCAGGCTCAGCACCTGCTCGACCTGGCGGACCGAGATCGCGGCCGTCGGTTCGTCCATCATCACGAGCTTGGCATTGGACAGCCGAGTCCGTGCGATCGCGACCGCCTGACGCTGGCCGCCCGACATCTGCTTGACGAGATCGTGCGGTCGGGTCTCCGAACGCAGCTCGCCGAACAGCTCCAGCGCGCGGGCTGCCATCGCCTTGTGGTCGAGAAACGCGAACGGACCAAGCTTGCGCTTGAGCTCACGGCCGAGGAAGACATTGGCCGCTGCCGTGAGATTGTCCGCAAGCGCGAGGTCCTGATAGACCACTTCGATTCCGACCGCGCGGGCATCGATCGGCCGGGCGAAATGAACCGGCTTGCCGTCAAAGCGGATCTCGCCGTGACTTGGCGGGAAGTTGCCGGCGATGATCTTGACGAGCGTCGACTTGCCGGCACCGTTGTCTCCCATCAGGCCGACCACCTCGCCGGGAGAAACGCGCAGGTCGACGCCATGCAACGCGCGAATGGCGCCGAAATCCTTGCCGATGCCCTTCAACTCCAGGACGGCCAGCCCGGCGTCGTGAGGGGTTACCATGGCGGGCCTCGCTCAGACATGCTGGCAACCCCCCTCCGGCTCAGAAGTGCACCAGCGTGCGCAGACCAAGGACCCAGGCATTCTCGGTCTTGATGCCGGCGGCATTATAGCCGCGCCCGCCGGGATTGATCACGTACTGGGCGTCGAACTTGAGGTTCATCCAGCCAGTCGCCTGCCAGCCGTACCAGGCTTCGATCGGAACTTCGTTTCCGCCCGCATTCAGGGTGAGCGCAGCCGAATTCACGTGGGTCGTACCCACCGCGAAGCCGACTTCGTCGTCCGGACGCCAGGAGAACGTTCCGGTGTGCCGGAAGCCCAGGGCGACCTGGTAGTCCTGATACGACGTCCGGTGATCGGCGACCGTCGTGTTGAGGAACATGTACCAGCCCTGTGCCTTTGCACCCTCAACGGTCAGTCGCTGCAGGATTGATTCATAGACGCCATAGCGGCCGCGTTGATCGCCCAGATTCTGGTCCGGGACGCCGCCGATGCCGGGGGCGATCGCGATGATACCGGGGAGGCCACCGTCAATCGTCGACGCGCTGTCATACCAGCCGCCGAACCGCCACGTTCCGTTCAGCGGACCGCTCGGCGCCCAGACCACCTCGACCGGCACCAGCACGCCGGAGGCTCGGCTCGAACCGGGGACGCCTGGCAGGAAGTAGGTCGCGGAGTCCGACGTCGTCAGATAGTTCGGATTGGCGTCGTAGACGCCGACCGAAAGCTGCCATTCCTTGGCGAAGTTGTAGTGTGCGACACCGGCCCATTGGCTCACCGGCCAGTTGTAGATGTAGCCACCCTGGATGTTGCCGGGCTGACCGCCGCAGAAGGTCAGGTTGATGAACTCGCACAGGCCGAAGAAGAAGTCGGAGCCGACCGGAAGACGGCCGCCCTTGAGTTCAAGGCGGTCATCGAACAGCTTCTGCGAGTAGTAGAGTTCGGTGAGGCGCAGGATATTGCCGCGGCCGAACACTTCGTTGGTCAGCTGCAAGGCCGGAATGCCTGCGTCGTCGTTCAGATTGTGGCCGAAGCGGTCGACCAGCGTAAGGCCGACCAGGCCGCCCTGGATGCCGGCAAGCTTCGCCATGTCGAACTTGGCCTGGAAGAACAGCTGTCCGGCGTTGGCGCCGACATTCTTGTTTCCGCCCGACAGATTGCCGACGGCTTCGTCGCCCAGCGTCAGGGCCAGCGAGATACCCCGCTCCTTCAGTTGCGTTCTGCCGAGATCGCCGAACAGATACGGTCTCGTCCAGAAATCATCGGTCTCTGCGTAAGGAATAGGCGGAGCTTTCGTTAAGAGATCGGCCGCATGCGCGCCGCCGCCGAACAAGGATAACAAAGCGATCCCCACGCCGCATGCCCGCGCGGTGTTTACAGACCTATGCAACATTTTCTGCACTCCCAGCGTCCCCGGCTTTGTCCATTTTTGTCTCACGTCCCTGCCCAAAGCCCTTCGGCCTGGAACGTGCCCCGTCAATCAATGTATCGACCCGTCAACTTGAGATAGAAACTGCGCGCGCACCAAAGCCTTTCACGACGGTGGTGAGGGTCTGTCCGCGGCCCCACCGGGTTCGGCGTGCAGGGCCAACGTGGACGCGAGCGTCGTATGCTTGATCAGTCTTGCGCATTGAACTCTCTTCCCCTTGTTCCTCTACCGAAGTCGCCGCGGCCATATTCCCGATCGTGGTTCTTCGCAGTCGAGTCACGCTTGATCGCCGGCGCTCGTCGGCAACGCCGTCGCGCCGTGCGCAGATGCGCTTTGCAGAATTGTGGCTTCCTTTGCTCGAGGCGCCGTGCGGGCGAGGCCGGCCAGCGCCGCCTTGCGCCGCCGGCGGGCCTGCAATTGCTGATCCGCCAGCACGCCGATCAAAATCACGGTCCCCATCACCGCGAAGTTCAGGGAGTTCGGAATGCCGAGGATGTTCACGAGGTTCTGCAGCACCTGCAGCAGCGCTGTGCCCAGCACGATGCCGAGAATCGAGCCTTCGCCGCCGCGCAGGCTGCAGCCGCCGAGGACGGCAGCCGCAATCGCATAGAGTTCGTAGAAATTGCCGAAGGAACTCGGAGAGACCGAGTTGGTGTAGAAGACGAACATCACGGTCGAAACGCCGGCGAGGCCGCCGCTGATGACATAGGCGGTCGCGATCACGATATTTGTGTTGATACCGGAGAAGCGCGCCGCTTCCTCGTTCTTGCCCACGGCATAAAGCCAGCGTCCGTAGACCGAACGATGCAGCAGCACGCCGAGGATCAGCGCCAGGATGATCAGGAAGATGAAGGTGTTCGGAATGCCCGCGATATTGCCGGAGGCGATGTTGCCCAGCGTGCTGGCCTCGTCACCATAGCCGAAGCCGCGTGTCGAATCGCTGGTATAATAGCGCGCGGCGCCGCGATAGATCAGCAACCCGCACAGCGTCACGATGAAGGGCTGCATTTTCAGCCGGGTGATCAGGAAACCCTGGATGCCGCCCAGCGCCAGCCCGCCCATCAGGACAAGCAACAGCGCGAACGGCCAGGGCACCTGATACGTCGTCAGAAGGTCGATGAAGACGACGCCGAGCAGTGCGAACATCGAGCCGAGCGAAAGATCGATGCCTCCGGTGATGATGACAAGACCTTCGCCCAGTGCGAACACGCCGAAGAGGCCGATCAAATTGGCCATGTTCAGCAAGTTGACGAACGACAGGAAGGCCGGATTGATCGCGCCGGTGATGGCGGAGATCACCGCCAGCAGCAAGAACAGGCCGAGTTCCTTCTTCATCATGGCGCAGCGGTCTCCAGGGTTTCGAGCGCCTGGCCGACCGCCAGCCTCAACACGTTGTATTCGCTGAACTGGTCGCGCTCGAGCACGCCGCTGACACTGCCTTCATGCATCACTGCGACGCGGTCGGAGACGCCGATGACCTCTTCCATGTCGGAGGAGATCATCACGATCGCAACGCCCCGGTCGGCGAGGCTGCGCATCAGCGCGTAGATCTCGCTTTTGGCGCCGACATCGATGCCGCGGGTCGGTTCGTCGAAGAACATCACGCGCGGCTGCATGGAGAGCCACTTGCCCAGCACCACTTTCTGCTGGTTGCCGCCGGAGAGCGTTACGGCTTCGATGTCGATGCTCGGCGCCTTGATCGACAGGCTCCTGGCCTGGTCTTTCGCGATTCTGCGTTCGGCCGCGCCGTTGACCAGCCACATCCGCGCATGATCCAGCAGGCTCGCGAGCGTCACGTTCTCCCGGATCGGCAGCTCCAGCACCAGCCCGGACTTCTTGCGGTCCTCCGGCACGAGGTAGATTCCCTGCCGGATCGCATCGCGCGGCGAGGCGACACCGACCGGTTCGTTGTCGATCCTGATCTCGCCCCCCAGCAGCGGGTCAACGCCGAACACCGCGCGGGCAAGGGAGGTGCGGCCGGCGCCGACGAGTCCGGCGAGGCCGAGGATCTCGCCGCGCCGCACGGAAAGGTCGATCTGCCGGTCGGGAAAGGCGGTCGTCACAACGCCGGCGATATCGCAGCCGCCCGGCTGCGGCGAGCGTGCCGGGGGTGTGTACAGTGCCTTCAGGTCGCGGCCGATCATCAGGCGGATCATCGCCGCATGGCTCAGCTCGTCGCGCGCCAGCTCGCCCACGGTGCGCCCGTCGCGCAGCACCACGACGCGATCGGCGCAGCTCATGATCTCGCCCAGCCGGTGAGAGATGTAGATCACCGAGATGCCGTGGGCCTTCAGGTCGGCGATCACCTCGAGCAACCGCTCCGTCTCCGAAATCGTCAGGCTGGAGGTCGGCTCGTCCATGATGATCACCCGGGCATCGATCGAGAGCGCCTTGGCGATCTCCACCATCTGACGCTCCGCGATCGACAGATTGTCGACCAGCGTGTTCGGCGTGAAATCGGCGCCCAGCCGTTGCAGCAGCGGCGTCACGCGGGCGCGCATCTCCGCGTTGTCCACCAGCTTCAGCGGGCCGCCGGCGAGCCTCTCGCGCCCGATGAAGACATTGGCCGCGACGTCGAGATTCTCGAACAGGTTCAGCTCCTGGTGCACAAAGGCGATGCCGGCCAAGGTCGCCTCGTTCACCGTCATCCTTGCGTGGTCATTGCCGCCGATGCGGATCACGCCCGCGCTCGGCGCGATCACGCCGGCCAGCACGCGCATCAACGTCGACTTGCCGGCGCCGTTCTCGCCGATCAGGCCCAGCACCTCGCCGCGGCAGACGCGCAGATTGACGTCGTCGAGCGCCCTGACGCCGGGATAGGTCTTGCTGATACCGCTGAGTTCGAGCAGCGTCTCCGGCATTCGGCTTGTCCTCCTGCATCCCGCCCGGCAGCCTGTCGCGGCCGGGCGGTGAAGCCGACTGAAGTTACTTCTTCAGCAGTTCCTTCAGTTGCCCGGCGAACTCGGCGACGTTGGTCTTGCTGATCACCTTGGTCGGCACGATCAGCTTGCTGTCCTTCGGAATCCAGGACTTGTCGCCGTTCAGCGTCTTGATGATGTTGGTGGCGGAGAGATAGCCGAACTCGTAGGGCTGTTGCACGACCGTGGATTCAATCGTGCCATCGGAAATGCCCCGCAGCGTCCGCTGGTCCTCGTCGAAGCCGACGATCTTCACCTTGCCGGCCTTGCCCGCGGCCTTCACCGCATCATAAATCAGCGGGGTCTCGTAGCTCCACAGGCCGGAGAGCAGCGCGATGTCGGGATATTTGACGAGCACGTTCTCCATGTTCGCCTTGGCCTTGGCAAAGTCCACCTGGTCGGTGAACACGTCGACCAGCTCGACCTTGGTGCCGGCGATCGATTCCTTGATGCCCTGTACGCGCTCGCGGGCGTTGTCGGCGTCCATCGTTCCGACGAACAGCGCGATCTTGCCGCCGTTCGGCAGTGCCTTCTTGATCTCCTCACCGGCCTGCCGCCCAGCCGCGACGTTGTCGGTGCCGATGTAGGCGAGACGGTTGCTCTGCGGCGCGTCGCTGTCCGTCGTGATCAGCACGGTCTTGGCCGCGACCTTGTTGAGTTCTTCGGTTGCATGCGGCGCATCGTCGACCGAGATCGAGATACCGGCGACGCCGCGCACCAGCAGGTCGTCCAACTCGCGCCGCTGGCCAGCCGCGGTGCCTTCGTTGGTGACGATCAGCTCGATATTGTATTCCGGGTGCTCTTTCTGCGCCTTCTCGAGCCCGCGGCCCGCGATGGTCCAGAAGTCGGCCGCGACATTGGTGACCAGCGCGATGGTCTTTTTCTGCTGCGCCTGTGCTATCCCTGTTGCCATCGCGAGCGCGGCTGCGCCCGCCAATAGCGGCACGATCAATCGTTTCATTGAGTCATTCATATGCACCTCCCTGTCGACACCCCCGGTGAGGGGATTTCACGATCGGCGCTTTTCACGCCTTATTTTATTCACGTACCTAATAAATTAGCGCGACAAAATGTCCAGTCAAGGATGTCGTTGCTCGTATCTTCAAGCATGAATAGTGTGTATGTGATGTATTGTTGCCACAATCGACGCCTTTTGAGCGTTATATGAGTTGCTCGCGTTGAATAACTTCACCAAGAGAATTAAAAAAGCCGATATGAATGAACAGCCCGAACCGCTGAGACGCGCTTCGAGTTTGGCCCGCGGATCGAATCGCGGCCGGCTCGTCGAAGTCTTGCGGCGTCAGGGGCCATTGCCGCGCGTCGAGCTCGCACGCAGCACGGGGCTGAGCTTCCCGGCCATATCGGCCATCACGTCGAAACTGATGGCGGAAGACCTGCTGTGCGAAGCAGTGACAGAGACGGCGACGGTGTGGCCCGACGATACCGACGAGGAGGATACGGATGGCCTGAACGGCCGCCGCCGCGGCCGGCCGGCGGTCTTGCTGACCCTGAACCCCGAGTTTGGCCGCGTCATTGCGGTCTCGCTGCGCATGAATCTGATCGAGACATTGATCGCCGATTTCAGCGGCTCCGCCCTGGCGCAGTCGCGACTTGAGCTGACGACGCGCGGGCTCGATGCAGCCGCGTTGTGCGATCTCGTGATCGCGCAGATCGACGCCATGATTGATGCGACGGCCACGCCGCGAGATCGGCTGTTGGGAATCGGGATTGCGTTGCAGGGCATCGTTGACTCCGACACCGGCCGGCATCTGTGGAGCCCGGCGCTGTCGATCACCGATGTCGATCTGGCGACGCCGGTCCGCCAGGCATTCGGCGTCGAAGTCGTGATGGCGAACGATGCGGTTGCGGTTGCGCTGGCCCTCGCAGCCGCCGAGCCGGCGCTGGCGCAGGGCCTCACGGCCACGATCATGGTGGGCCACGGCGTCGGCATGGGCGTCGTTGTCGACGGGGAAGCGCGCGACGGTGCCGGTGCAGGCAGTGAGATCGGCCATGTCAAGCTGGCGCCGAACGGTCCGCAATGCCGCTGCGGTCAGCGCGGCTGCATCGAGGCCCATCTCGCCGACTATGCGCTCTACCGCGACGCGCGTACCTTTCTCGACCTGCCGCCGGCGGTGTCGCAGCAGCCGTCCGAGGCGCAGATGGCTCTGCTGCGCGCGCGGGCGCGCGCCGGCGATCCCCGTCTCGAGCAGTTATTCCGGCAGGCAGGCCACGCGCTTGCCGATGCGGTCGCCACGACGATATCGGTGCTGCGCCCGCATCACATCATCCTCGCGGGTCCGGGCCTGCAGGCATTCGACATGATGCGCAGTGCCTATGAGGAGCGGCTCGAGCGGGCAGTGTTGCCGTGGCTGCTCAAGTCTACCGCGATCCATGTGCGTCCAAGCGAGTCGGCGACGATTGTCGACGGCATGGTGCGGCGGACGCTGCGGGTCGTGGACCGAAACCACATGGAGACAACCGAGTGAACCTCGGGAGCCGTGGCTCTTGGCTGGAGCCGCAGCAACGCAACCGACGCGCTTCAGGCGCCAAAGCGAGAGAATGCCAATGCAGGGTGCCATCTATCCAAGCCTCAAGGACCGGACCGTCCTGGTAACCGGTGGCGGTTCCGGCATCGGCGAGGCCATCGTCCGCCAGTTTATCAGCCAGGGCGCGCGGGTCGGATTCATCGATATCGATGTGACGTCCTCGGAGCAGCTGCTGTCCGATTTGGGGGCGCATGCCCGCGTGCACTTCGAGCACGCCGACCTGCGCGACATCGCCGCACTGCGGCGCGCGGTTGCCGGCATCCGTGAGGCGCTCGGGCCGATCACCATCCTGGTCAACAACGCGGCCCGCGACGACCGTCACGCGATCGAGGACGTGACGCCGGAATTCTGGGATGAGCGGATCGCCGTCAACCTGAAGCATCAGTTCTTCAGCGCCCAGGCGGTCGCACCCGACATGAAACAGGCGGGGGGCGGTTCGATCGTCAACATCGGCTCGGTGAGTTGGGTGATCGGTCAGGGCAATATGCCCTGCTACACCACGGCCAAATCAGCGGTTCAGGGCCTCACCCGGGCGCTGGCCCGCGATCTCGGACCGCACAACGTGCGGGTCAACTCCATCCTGCCCGGGTGGATCATGACCCGGCGGCAGCAGGATCTGTGGTTGACGCCCGAAGGTGTGGCCGAGCTGATGCAGCGCCAATGCCTCAAGCGCAAGCTCGTGCCTGACGACATCGCCCGCGTCGTCCTCTTTTTCGCCGCCGATGACAGCGGCGCCTGCACCAACCAGAGCCATATCGTCGACGGCGGCTGGGTCTAGCGACACGGCCGACCCGCGTTGAGAGCTGGACGGAGGCGCGGCGAGCCTGAAGCGAAGCTGCGCTGGCTGGCGGCTCCCATGCTATCGCGAAGGCAGATGTCAGCACGCGGCCGACCTGCCGCCAGCTTGTCGCTACGTATCGGCAGCTGTCTGATGCGAACGTATCAGATTGTCGGCCCACGCATCGGCAATGTGGGGAAGGGTCAGATCCTGCTTGCGATCGAGCAAGAGTTCGAGCACGCGTGGCGGGGTCAAAGGAAGCGCCTGGATGCGCTTGCCGGTGGCGTTGGCAACCGCGCATGCGACGGCCGCTCCGACATTCAGGATCGGCACCTCGCCGGCACCCTTGGTGCCGAGCGGTCCGATCGACGGCGCACCCTCGTAGAGGCTGATCTCCACCGGCACGACATCGAGCGCCAGCGGCACGCGATAGGTCTCGAAACCGTTCTGGCAGACGCGACCGTTGCTGCCGATCGTGACTTCCTCGTGCAACGCATAACCCAGCCCCTGCACGACACCGCCCTGGATCTGGCCATGGATGGCGCGCGGGTTGAGCGCGCGGCCGACATCCTGCACCACGCGATAGCTGAGCACCTCGACATGTCCGGTTTCCGGATCGACGGCGACCTCGCAGTCGTGGACCGCGAAGACGGGGATGTCGATCGCGTCGATGAAATGTCCGGCGACGCAGCCGGGCATCGCCGGCACGCCGGCGCCGGTGAACGCGCCGGTGCCGGACACCGGGCCAGCCAG
>NZ_JACMYP010000143.1 GCF_020889705.1 Bradyrhizobium altum
CGGTGGCGGCTGGCACGGCGGTTATCACCGTGGCGGCGGCGGCTTCTGGCCGGGCGCGGTTGCGGGCGCAGTCGTCGGCGGAGCGCTCGCCTCGGGCGCGTATTACGGCGGTTATGGCCCCGGATACGGCTACTATGACGACAGCTACGGCTATTACGACGACAGTGCGCCTGTCGCCGTGGAAGTCGCCCCGGGCGGCGACGCGAACTACTGCGCGCAGCGCTACAGGTCCTACGACCCGGGTTCGGGCACCTATCTCGGCTTTGACGGCCTGCGGCACCCCTGCCCGTAATGCCTGAAGGCATGATCCGGAAAAGTGTGAAGCGGTTTTCCCAAAAGATCATGCCCAGAAGCTAAAGGGCGGCGGCAACGCCGCCCTTTTTCATGTCCGCAACGCCACCGCGACGGCTGCGAACGTCACCACCAGCGCCGCGATGTCGCTCGTGCTGAGCGGCTCGCGCAGCATGGCCGCGGCCGCCAGCACGCCGACGACGGGCACCAGCAGCGTGCCGATCGACGCGGTCGCCGCCGGCAGCCGCTCCAGCGCCGCGAACCAGCAGACATAGCAAAGGCAGAACTGGATCAGCGTCATGTAGAGCATCGACGCCCAGCCGAACTGCGACAGCGCCGCAAGCTGCGGCTGCTCGATCAGGACGCCGGCGATCGCGATCGGCACGCAGCCGATCGCAAGCTGCCAGGCCGCAAGCGACAGCGGCGGCATTGCGAGCTTGAAGAACTTGGTCAGCACCGTGCCAAGCCCGACGCAGAGTGCGCCCGCGAGCGCGAACAGGAGGCCCGGCAACTTGCCGAGGCTCGCGTCGAGACCGCCACCGCCGATCAGCGCGGCAATGCCGGCAAGCGCCACCGCAAGCGCGAGCGCGCGCGGCAGCGACACACGCTCGCCGAGCACCGGCCAGGCCACCACCGCGACCCACACCGGAATCGAGATCCCGAGCACGGCCGCCTCGCTGGCCCGCAGCCAGATCAGCGCCAGGCCCATCGACGCGACCCAGCCGCCGATCGAAAGCGTCGACACCAGGACAAGCCGCAACCACATGCCGTCAGGGACGCGCAGCGCCTTTCCGCGTGCGACCGCCACCAGACCGAGTGCGATCGCGCCGACCACGCCGCAGAGCCCGCGCGAGGACAGCGGCGGCCACTCCGTGAGCAGGAACTTCATGATCGGGAAATTGAGACCCCAGCCGGTCGACGCGACGACCAGGAATGCGAGGCCGAGCGGTGACAGCGGGGCGCGGCCGGCGACTGGAACTGCGGTCATGGACCCGTCGTAATGTGGGCGGACAAATACCAGTGATGGTGTCAGGGCTAGCTGGAAATCTGCTTGTCAGCAAACAGCATATGCATTCTATGATACAGACTTTCCATCCAGGTTCCGCCTTAATCGGCAGACGGGCCAAGCGAGTCGACGGCACGCGAGGCCGCAGATTGAGGATGCATCGTGCCGAGCGTTCTCGTGGTCGATGACGACCCGATGGTGTGCGTTGCCATCGAGGTGTGTTTGCAGCGCCAGGGCTTCGACGTCACCGTCGCGGACGGCGGCGAAGCGGGCATGCGCGCGCTAGACAAGGCGTCGTTCGACGTCATGCTGGTCGACGTCTTCATGCCGCATATGCGCGGTTTCGAGGCGATCCGCGTCTTCCACGAGCGCGCCCCCCATATTCCCGTGATCGCGATGTCCGGCTATGCCTTCGCCAATGCCGACCGTGCGCCGGATTTCCTGCGGATGACGATCGAGCTCGGCGCGTCAGCCTGCCTGCGCAAGCCGTTTACCCCGCAGGCGCTGATTGCCGCCGTTAACGAATGTCTTGCGAAGTCCGCTCCTTCTGCTCGTCTTTCCAAATAATTGCTCGTACTAATCGTCGATGGCTTCCCAGCGTCTCATCCTCGGCAGCGGCCTTGCGATCCTCCTCGTCATCAGCGCGGCGTCGATCGGGCTGGACGTCAAGTCGCGCAGCGAGATTGATTCGGTCGATCACGCACTCGGCATCCTCAAGCGCATTTCGGATGCGCGTTCGCTGCCGCGCGGCGTCGAGAGCGCGGCGCGCGGGTTCGCGCTGACGGGCGACGCCTCCTTCGCCGACGAGTTTCGCGAGCAGAGCACCGCCCTCGCCGCCGCCTTCGACGACTTGATGGCTGCGGTGAAGTCGGCCCCGGACGAGGCGCAGCTGATCGCGGGCACCAAGGGACAGGTCGAGCGCGCCGTTGCGCTCGGTGCCGAACTGATCAGGTTGCGCACGGCGGGCGACACGGCCGGCGCCGCGGCACTGATCTCCGCGGGCGAGAGCCGCGCGCTGATGGACAGTGTCGGTGCGGCACTCGACCGCCTGGTCACCGCAGAGCGGCGCCTGCTCGGGATTCGCACCGAACAGTCGAAGACCAATGGCCGGCTGCTGCTGGCCGTCGACCTTGCCGGCGTGGTGATGATCCTGCTGCTCGCGGTCGCACTGACGCTGGCGGCCCGGCGCGCCAGCCGCGAACTGCAGGGCGCGCTCAGCGCGACCAAGGCGACCAATCTGTCGCTCGAGGGCAAGGTGGCCGAACGCACCAAGGATCTCGGCACCGCGCTCGAAGAGCTCCGCCGTTCCACCTCGGTGATGGAAACCACGTTCCGCAGCATGGCGGAGGCGGTGCTGGTGATCGACGGCGGCGGCACCGTGCTGCTCTCGAACCCGGCCGCCGAGAAGATGCTGCGCTACAGACCGGGCATGACGGTCCGCGAGCTGCGCGCCATGAGCAACGTGTTCCAGGCCGACGGCGTTACACCGATGCTGGCCAACGACATGCCCTCGGCCAAGGCGCTGCGCGGCGAGGAATTCGACGGGCTGGAATTCGTCGCCCGGCCGGTGCGCGGCGCGCCGGAGATTCACCTCGTGGTGTCGGGCCGGCCGCTGCGCGACGGCGGCAACACCATCACCGGCGCGGCACTGATCTATCACGACATCACCGCCTCGCGCGAAACCGAGCACAAGCTGCAACAGGCGCAGAAGCTCGACGCCATCGGCAAGCTGACCGGCGGCGTCGCGCACGACTTCAACAACATGCTGACGGTCATCACCGGCACCACCGAGACGCTGGTCGACAGCCTGCGCAGCCAGCCGAAGCTTGCGCAAACCGCCGAGCTGATCGACCGCGCCGCCGAACGGTGCCGCGAGCTGATCCAGCATCTGCTCGCCTTCGCCCGCCGCCAGCCGCTGGAGCCGCGCACCGTCGACATCAACGGCACCGTGGTCGATATCGCCAAGCTGCTGCGGCCGACGCTCGGCGAGCAGATCGAGATCGATCAGGTGCTCGCGCCCGATGTCGCCAGCGTCCATATCGATCCGTCGCAGCTTGCCAATTCGCTGCTCAACATGGCGATCAATGCCCGCGACGCGATGCCGAACGGCGGCAAGCTGCTGTTCGAGACCAGCAACATCGTGCTCGACGACGCTTATGCGGCTGTTAATCCCGACATCACGCCGGGCCGGTACGTGCTGCTCGCGGTCAGCGACACCGGCACCGGCATGTCGCACGCGGTGCAGGACAAGGTGTTCGAGCCGTTCTTCACCACCAAGGAGGTCGGCAAGGGCTCCGGCCTCGGCATGAGCATGGTCTACGGCTTCGTCAAGCAGTCCGGCGGCCACATCAAGATCTACAGCGAGGAAGGCCACGGCACCACGATCAAGCTTTATCTGCCGCCTGCCCGCGGCCAGGTCGAGGTGGAGGCCCCTGCGCCGGAGCCGCCGCGGCGCGGCAGCGAAGTCATCCTGGTCGTGGAAGACGACCAGCTGGTGCGCAACTACGTGGTCACGCAGCTTGGCGCCCTCGGCTACAAGACCATTGCCGTACCCGACGCCCGCGCCGCGCTGGCGCTGGTCGACAAGGGCGAGAAGTTCGACCTCTTGTTCACCGACGTCATCATGCCCGGCGGCATGAACGGCCGCCAGCTCGCCGACGAAGTGGCAAAACGGCGGCCCGGCATGAAGGTGCTCTACACTTCAGGCTATACCGAGAACGCGATCGTGCATCACGGCCGCCTCGACGAAGGCGTGCTGCTGCTGGCAAAACCCTATCGCAAGGCGCAGCTAGCCAGCATGCTGCAGCAGGCGCTCGGCGAGTGATGTGACGTGTGCCTGCCTGGATGATCCATCGGCCCCGTCATCCTGAGGTGCGAGCCTCTTCGGCGAGCCTCGAAGGATGCGCGGCCCCACTGTGGCCGATTCATCCTTCGAGGCTCGCTCCGCTCGCACCTCAGGATGACGGGGTTGAACGCATTCCAAAGCGATTCTACGCGGAGCGAGATCAAGTTACCTCGTCGCCAGCGCGACGCCGGCGAGCGTGAACAGCAACGCTGTGATCTGGGTCGGTCCGAGCGGCTCATGCAGCGCGACTGCGGAGGCAATCACGCCGATGACCGGCACCGCCATGGTGCCGATCGCCGCCACTGACGCCGGCAAACGGGCAAGCGCGGCAAACCATGCGACGTAGGCGACGCAGAACTGGATCAGCGTCGAATAGACCAGCAGCCACCAGCCGACCGTCGTGACGCGATCGAGATGCGTGGTCTCGATCAGGAGGCCGATGATTGCGATCGGCACGCAGCCAAGGCCGATCTGCCAGGCCGCGGCCGGGATCGGCGGCATCACCAGCGGATATTTCTTCGCCAGCACCGTGCCGAGCGCAAAGCCGAACGCGCCGCCGAGCGCCATGATGATTCCCGGCAGCTTGTCCTTGCTCGCGGAAATCCCGTTGCCGCCCATGATCGCGGCAAGGCCTGCAAATGCCATCACGAGCGCAATGGTCCGCAACAGTGTCGGCCGCTCGCCGAGCACCGGCCAGGCCAGCAGCGAGGCCCAGACCGGCATGGTGTAGGCGATCAATGCGGCCTCGCTCGCCGGCAGCCACAAGAGCGCGAGCCCCATCAGCACCATCCAGCCGGAGACGTTGAGCGCCGCATACAGCACGAGGCGCGGCCACAGCCGGGCCTCGACATGCAAGCTCTGGGCGCGGAGCAGCGCGAGGGCGGCCAGCAGCACGGCGCCGATCACGCCGGTGATGCCGCGCAAGGTCAGCGGCGGCAGCTCGCTGAGCAGGAACTTGGTGGACGGCCAGTTGAACCCCCAGCCCACCGAGGTGATGGCGAGGAACATCAGGCCGGCGGGCGCAAGGCGCTGCCGCGCGGAAGGCTTCTGGTCTGTCATGGAACCCGGCAAGGGTGTGAAGAGGATGTGAGTCGGCCTCACCTTGCCCGCGATTTTGTCGCCCGACCATCACGCCGCTGACATGCCTGATCCGTAGTTTGCCCGTAGCCTTACGTGAGTCCCAAAAATTCAATCCGCCACGGCGAATAAAAACTTCGCCTGTGAACAGCGGGGCGAACCTCCAATCCACAGGGGAGCTGAATTTTTTTGGCTTGGGAATCCCTGAGGACTCACCGATAGTTGGCTCGATCACAGGCGCGGCACCGCCCCCTGTTATCCCCCTCCATCCACCATATTTAGTGTTTGATTCAGAAACTCGTACTAGTCCTTGACGGGCGCAACGGACATGGCCTAGCTTTCAACCTGTTCGGCGCGAGTGTGTTTGGGTCCCCGCCGGTCGCTCCCACAAGGGTTCCAAAATGACCACTCCGCCAGGCCTTCGGGCCGCGGGTGAAGGGCTTGTCTGCCCTGATTTTGGGCTGCGGTCGGGACGACAGAACGGGCCGAGAAGGACCCGGAAACAGAGGCCGAAACCGGCCCGCAAGTGAGCGTACGCGTGACGTGTCGCGTGAGCGTTTGGGGCGTTGAATGCATGACCCGGAGGACCCGACCAGTCGGGCGCCGCCCGGGGATCATGCCGCCGCTGGGCCGGGTCGAACCGGCACTTGGCGGATGAGAGAAAACAGGCCGGATCCACCGGCTGAGCTGCGGATGACGGGAGGCGTGCTGACGCGTTTTCCCTGAGTCCGCGAACAGATAACATTCCGGCAAGCTGCGAATAACGTGGGGCCGGGCAGAAGAAGAGACGGGGCTCGACCATGCGAATCGAACGACGCAACACCACCAGCGGACAGTCTCCCTATGCCGGGATCAATTTCCGCCTGACCACATCTGAGATCCGCAACCCGGACGGCTCGGTCGTGTTCCGCGCCGAGAACGTCGAGGTTCCGGAGTTCTGGTCGCAGGTCGCATCCGACGTGCTGGCGCAGAAGTATTTCCGTAAAGCCGGCGTTGCCGCGCGCCTGAAGAAGGTCGAGGAAGAGACCGTGCCGTCCTGGCTGTGGCGTTCGGTGCCCGACACCGAGGCGCTTAGCCTCCTGCCCGAGAACGAGCGCATCGTCGGTGAGACCTCTGCCAAACAGGTGTTCGATCGCCTCGCTGGCTGCTGGACCTATTGGGGCTGGAAGGGCGGCTACTTCTCCACGGAAGAAGATGCGCTGGCCTTCTTCGACGAGCTGCGTTTCCAGCTGGCAAAGCAGATGGTCGCGCCGAACTCGCCGCAGTGGTTCAACACCGGCCTGCATTGGGCCTATGGCGTCGATGGCCCCGGCCAGGGCCACTACTATGTCGACTGGAAGACCGGCAAGCTCACCAAGTCGAAGTCGGCCTATGAGCATCCGCAGCCGCACGCCTGCTTCATCCAGGGCGTCGGCGACGACCTCGTCAACGAGGGCGGCATCATGGACCTCTGGGTGCGTGAAGCGCGCCTGTTCAAGTATGGCTCCGGCACCGGCTCCAACTTCTCGAGCCTGCGCGGCGAAGGCGAAAAGCTCTCCGGCGGCGGCCGCTCGTCCGGCCTGATGAGCTTCCTCAAGATCGGCGACCGTGCCGCGGGCGCGATCAAGTCGGGCGGCACCACGCGTCGTGCGGCCAAGATGGTCGTGGTCGATGCCGACCACCCCGATATCGAGACCTATATCGACTGGAAGGTGAAGGAGGAGCAGAAGGTCGCCGCCCTCGTCACCGGCTCCAAGATCAACCAGAAGCACCTCAAGGCCGTGATGAAGGCCTGCGTGAACTGCGAAGGCAGTGGCGACGACTGCTTCGATCCCGAGAAGAACCCGGCGCTCCGCCGCGAGATCAAGCTCGCGCGCCGCAGCCTTGTGCCCGACAACTACATCAAGCGCGTCATCCAGTTCGCCAAGCAAGGCTACAAGGACATCCAGTTCGACATCTACGACACCGACTGGGATTCCGAGGCCTACCTCACCGTCTCCGGCCAGAACTCCAACAACTCGGTGTCGCTGAAGGATGATTTCCTGCGCGCGGTCGAGACCGACGGCGACTGGAATCTGGTGGGACGCACCACCAAGAAGGTGACGAAGACGCTGAAGGCGCGCGACCTCTGGGAAAAAATCGGTTACGCCGCCTGGGCCTCCGCCGATCCCGGCCTGCACTTCAACACCACGATGAACGACTGGCACACCTGCAAGGCGTCAGGCGACATCCGCGCCTCCAATCCGTGCTCGGAATACATGTTCCTGGACGACACGGCGTGCAACCTCGCCTCCGCCAACCTGCTGACGTTCTACAGCACGACCACCAAGCGGTTCGACATCGAGTCCTACGAGCACCTCTGCCGGCTCTGGACCATCGTGCTCGAAATCTCCGTCATGATGGCCCAGTTCCCGTCGAAGGCGATCGCCGAGCTCTCCTACGAATTCCGCACCCTCGGCCTCGGTTTTGCAAATATCGGCGGCCTGCTGATGACCATGGGCCTGCCTTATGACAGCAAGGAAGGCCGTTCGCTGTGCGGCGCGCTGACCGCTGTCATGACCGGCATCTCCTACAAGACCTCGGCCGAGATGGCGGCCGAGCTCGGCACCTTCCCGGGCTACAAGAAGAACGCCGCGCACATGCTGCGCGTGATCCGCAACCACCGCCGCGCCGCCCACGGCAACGCGGGCGGTTACGAGGCGCTCTCGGTCAACCCGGTGCCGCTCGATCACGCTTCGTGCCCGCAAGGAGACATCGTCGCGCATGCCAGGCTCGCATGGGACGACGCGCTGGCGCTCGGCGAGGTCAACGGCTATCGCAACGCCCAGACCACGGTCGTGGCGCCGACCGGCACCATCGGCCTGGTGATGGATTGCGACACCACCGGCATCGAGCCTGATTTCGCGCTGGTGAAGTTCAAGAAGCTCGCCGGCGGCGGCTACTTCAAGATCATCAACCAGGCGGTGCCGGCGGCGCTGCGCGCGCTCGGCTATCGCGAGAGCGAGATCGCGGAGATCGAGGCCTACGCCGTCGGCCACGGCTCGCTGTCGAATGCGCCGGGGATCAACGCCACGACGCTGAAGGCAAAAGGCTTCACCGACGAAGCCATCGCCAAGGTGGAAAAGGCGCTGCCGACCGCGTTCGACATCAAGTTCGCCTTCAACAAGTGGACGTTCGGCGAGGATTTCATTCGCGACACGCTCGGCATCGGCTCCGAGGCCATCTCCGCGCCGGGCTTCGACCTGCTCTCGGCGGTCGGCTTCACCAAACGCGAGATCGAGGCCGCCAACGTGCACATCTGCGGCGCGATGACGGTCGAAGGCGCCCCGCACCTGAAGGCCGAGCACTACCCGGTGTTCGACTGCGCCAACCCCTGCGGCAAGATCGGCAAGCGCTACCTCTCGGTCGAGAGCCACATAAGGATGATGGCGGCGTCGCAGCCGTTCATCTCGGGCGCGATCTCCAAGACCATCAACATGCCGAACGACGCCACGGTGGAGGACTGCAAGTCCGCCTACCTGTTGTCGTGGAAGCTCGCGCTGAAGGCCAACGCGCTGTACCGCGACGGCTCGAAACTGTCGCAGCCGCTCAACTCGCAGCTCATCTCCGACGATGAGGACGAGGACGACGCGGTCGAGGCGCTCTACGAGAAGCCGATGGCGGCGCGCGCCGCCCAGGTCTCGGAGAAGATCGTCGAGAAACTGGTCGAGCGCATCGTGGTGATGCGCGAACGCGAGAAGATGCCCGATCGCCGCAAGGGTTACACCCAGAAGGCCGTTGTCGGCGGCCACAAGGTGTATCTGCGCACCGGCGAATATGACGACGGGCGGCTCGGCGAGATCTTCATCGACATGCACAAGGAAGGCGCGGCGCTGCGCTCCTTCATCAACAATTTTGCGATCGCGGTGTCGCTCGGCCTGCAATACGGCGTGCCGCTGGAGGAATATGTCGACGCCTTCACCTTCACCCGTTTCGAGCCCGCGGGCCCGGTGCAGGGCAACGACTCGATCAAGTACGCGACCTCGATCCTCGACTATGTCTTCCGCGAGCTCGCGGTGAGCTACATGAGCCGCTTCGACCTCGCCCATGTCGATCCGAACGAAAGCGGCTTCGACGCGCTCGGCAAGGGCGTCGAGGAAGGCAAGGAGCCGGATGAGGCCCCCGCCCAGCACCAGGCGACGAAGTATCTGTCGAAGGGTCTGACCCGGTCGCGCACCGACAACCTCGTCGTCATGCGCGGCGGCTCGGCCGCGGTGAGCGCCAATGCCGACAACGCGCCTGCCGGCGGCAGCCGCGTCACGGCGCTGGCGCCGCACGGCGCAACCGCCCGCGGCGCCTCCGACACCATCGAAGGTGCAGTCGCCCTGAAGCAGGAAGTCAGCCACGACCTCTCGCCGACCGAGAAGCTCGAGGCGCTTCAGAACTGGAGCAAGCCCGGCACCGCCGCAGGCGCCGCCCCGTCCAAGGCGGAGCGTCGCGCCGAAGCCAAGGCCAAGGGCTACGAAGGCGAGATGTGCTCGGAGTGCGGCAACTTCACGCTGGTGCGGAATGGGACCTGCATGAAGTGCGATACTTGCGGGTCGACGACGGGGTGCTCGTGAGGTCCGACTGAGCTATTCACTGAGACTATTGGAGGGGGCCGTTCAGACGAACGGCCCCTTTCTTACGCGCGACAATCTGCGGTAGAGTACGCCTATTCCTAACCACCAGTGAGCTACGACTCACATTCAATCGCTTTCGTTCTGGATAACCAATGGCATCAACGCCAATTTGGGATGCATTACGTCCCGCAGCCGCACGACTAGAACGCTCAGTACGTGAGCACGAAGTACTTCGGGTAGCAGCTACCGTGGGCGATGACTTCGCGGAGAACGTCGCAAGCGCTGCACGTCGAGAAGTACTCGCATGGACAGAAAAGCGCAGCGGTGGCCGATTTCCAAGGGAAGCGTGGCAACACCAAGATTTCGAGCATTTTTCGGGTGGACGAAACAGTATCGCGGTCCGTTTGGAACGAGACGGTGCAGATATTTGGGCCATTCGAGCCGAAGACCCAGACAAGCAGATTCCAGGCAGAGTCTGGACTACCGAAGTAGTGGTTGGCGTATTAGAAGGTCAACCTCCGCGATTCAGCGCGCGGCTGCTGGCGAACTCCCCTGAGAGTGAACTGGACATAGAGCCTCACGTTCCAGGGTTCGTCCAACAAGTAGCAAACAAATGCGGATTGACGCGCGGCGCGTACGCCCTCGACCGTGAGCCCCGACTGATCGACAACTATGTCGACGCGGATCAGCTCTGCGAAATGATGGTCGATCCAAATCGCAAGCTGCCCCTATTCGTGCTTACCGTTCCGGAGGGCGCGGCGAACGAGACGCAGCCGCTTATCGACGCCAAATCCCTCGCCCGCGCGACTCTTGGGATGGCTCTGGTAGTAATCGTTCCAGCCGTACTCACTTGGGTCTTAACCGAGCGTTTTGGCAAGCAACGATCGGTGTTCGGGGGCGCGGCAAGGGCCTACCTTCCGGGATTTACGGAGGATGCCAGTCCTTACCAACATCGGTTGGCACTAGCCGACTATCTCCTCTCGGAGGACGGCCCAACCCAATGTGCTCGATGGATGCGTACGGTCGCTGCGAGCGAAAGCATCCGTCACGCCCGGATTGGGCATGAAATACTCGCGTTCGCGGCAATCAGAAGCTCCAGTCTGAAGCTAAAGCAACAGCGCTTGGCTACAGAAGGCGCAAGCGACATCGAGCAGCTCAAGGCAGCGGAGCTTCGGATTGCAACCCTTGAGAAGCAAGTAGAGGACGAACAAGCGTCGCTTGATTACTTTGCCAGTGAGCACGCGCGAGCTGAGCAAAGAGCTCAGACGGCTGAGGAGCAGCAGCGGGCTTCGGCATTTCGAATTCAACAACTGCTGGATCAGATCAAAGCGAGGGGCGAAGCGGTTGATGCGAATTTGCCGATGCCTGTGTCATGGGGGGAATTTGCAAATTGGTGTGACGTAAACTTAGCGGGTAGAGTCGCTCTTAGCCCAGCAGCGAGGCGGTCTGTCAGGTCTCCATCCTTTGACGATTACTCGCAAGCCGCGCGCTGCTTGCTTTGGCTAGCCAACGAGGGCAGGTCCGCGCGAATAAACGGAGGAGAAGGCTCGATCAGAGACGAGCCTGTTGAGGAAGGCGTTCGCAACGCCCACTGTGGAAATGATGCCTTCGACTTCGATTGGCAGGGCAATCGATACACGGCCGACTGGCACATCAAAAATGGCGGGAACACTAGAGATCCGACGCGCTGCCTTCGCATCTACTACGCCTGGGATGCAGCCACTCAGCAAATCATCGTCGCTGACATGCCCCATCATAGGCGAACCGGAGCTAGCTGACTCTCAGAACGCTTCACTGATCACGCCTACCCTCAACCTTGGGTGCGTGGCAAAATTTGCAGATTCCGCGGTTAAGATACATTCATGATGAACGCCCTTTCAAAAGATCAGGCCCTATCGATCGCGGAAATTTCAACGGCTATGGGAGCCTGTCTTGCCAACTCGCAGGAGCTTCTTGAAGAGGCGGCGTTGCTAGTCGAAGCGGGGCACACCGCGAGAGCCTTCTTTTTGTATTATACCGCGAGCGAAGAACTGGCCAAGTTTTTCATCTTTGAAGCTGCAGGGAAAAGAGTTGCATTAGGCGACCCACCCAACTGGCGGCGCTTTTGGCAACGGTTCCGAAGCCACGACTCCAAACTCGCGCACATCGAAGTTCGCGCCCGCATTCCACTCAGAGACGAGAAGCCTGAGGACCACGAGCTAGCTCTTACCGGCTTAGATCTGTTGTCCAGTTATGGTGCTCTCCCTCGGAATACCACTCTCTACGTAGACTTGGACCCAAATCATTTGTTTCGTAAGCCTTCGGATATCGACTGGACCTTTGCGTTGCCTTCGATAGAAGCACTTGCGCGGCATTTGCTTCATTCCGCCAAACAGGGCGGCGATTCGCCCGACGCCATCGCACGTGCAATCCAACAAGAGCCATCTGAGACATCGAAGAAGCATGCATTGCGCACGCTTGAACATGCGGTCGTCAGATTAAAGGCCAGCGGCATAGAGAAGGACGAACTCCTCAAGAGGCTCGACAAATTCCTTCGCTAGCAAGCGTAGGGCAATTGGCCGAAGGCGTAGTCCGCGCTTCGCCCGCAACAGTCTCGACGGGTTACTCTTCCGCCTTCGCTCAATGAGCTGCGGCTGACAAGTTAGCCCGCCCTACTCGCTGAAGATCAAAACGGTACCATCTACCGCGAGGCGTGGGCGCGGCTTTCAAGAAGCAGCGTGCGGTCGGCGATGTCCTTCAATTCGAACGCCTGGGAGTCAAGGAACGCGACGGACCCGTTGTTGGGGTCCGCGGCGAGGCGATGGGTTTCACTGAGATGATGCTTCAGCCAGGCCCGCTGCTCCGTCAGCAATTGCGCGTGCGCCTCGCCCTTCGACTTGGCGAGAAGGGCTTGATAAGCTGTGTTGAGCCTCGTGTCCCACTTGTCGATTTCGGTCTTGCCGCAATCGAGCATCTTCGTTGACACCCCTTCTGCCTTGTCTATGCACGCATCATACTCGGCGCGTTGCTGCGCGCGGACCGATAAAGTGCCGAGCACGAGCATAGCTGCAACCATGACAAGCCTTCGCGAAAGCATCACCACGTCCAAATCACCCTGCCTGCGTCTTTCGACACCCGTCGCCGCACAAAAGCGTCCGAAATGAGATCAAAGAATTGATGCACTGGCTATCTGGCGGGGACTGCTCAGCAAGCGTAGGGCGGATTGGTTAGCACACCGGGTCCGCGCACAGCGCGGCCCGATGACAGGCTTCGGCGTAACTCGCCGTTTCGCTGGCAACAGTCGCGGCGGGTTACGCTTCCGCCTTCGCTCGATGAGCTCCGGCGGACAAGTCGCTAACCCGCCCTACTCGCTGCCTCCCGATGAAAGCACACAACGCCTCCGCAGACCTCACGCCGCTTTCGCGGTCTTGCCTTCTGCCGGCGCCGTCTCCATCGCGCGCATGTAGAGATCGAGCAAGGATTCACGCTCGTCGCGTTCGTCCTGGTCCTGCTTGCGCAGCTTGATGATCTCCTTGAGGATCTTCACGTCGAAACCTTCGCCCTTCGCCTCCGAGAAAACTTCCTTCTTCTGCTCGCTCAACTCCTGGATTTCGGTGTCCAGGTTCTCGATCCGCTCGACGAAGGAACGAATTTTTCCGCCGGGAATGGTGATGTCGGACATGGTGCCTCCTTCTGAATGAGGTCGTGAAAATGCAAGCAAAGAGATGACCAATGTCTTAAGCCGCGCGATCGGTGCGGCGTGTTCATCGCTGCGGTATTTTTGTGATGGCCGCGCGCGCATCATCGCATGCGGAACAAATCACTCATAGCATGATGAGATTAGGTTGAGTTGGAGCGGCGTCGGAGGTTCACCTCTCCCTTGGGAGAGGCATAGGCCGCCTGCGGCGGCCGTCCACGAAGAGAACGCCGAAGCGAAGCTTCGGCTTTGGCGCAGCGCCGGGTGAGGGGTTACGGTCTCTCGTTGGAGCTGCGGCCCCTCACCCGATTTGCTGCGCAAATCGACCTCTCCCCGCTGGGGAGAGGTGAATCGAACCTGCGACCAAATCGATTCAAGCCAACTTCATCCCGTCATCAGCCACCCGCAGCGTGATCCGCGTCAATTCGGACGGGCGGCCGAGCCGCAAGGCAAAACCCGGCCACAGCGCGGTGCCGTTGTTGACGTAGAGCGTCATCCCGTCGACGTCGTAGCGGCCCGAGACGAAACCGGCATTGGCGGGCGCGGCCAGGCGGTCGATCCCCCGGATCAATCCGCCATGGGTGTGTCCGGAGAGTTGCAGGGCGACGCCGAGCCGAGCTGCGTTTCGTGCGTCGCTCGGCTGGTGGTCGAGCAGGACGACGGGCGCGCCTTTGGGGGCGCCGTCGAGAACCGCGGCAAGGTCGCGGACGGAATGCCCCCGGTGGCGCGACGCGCGATCGGTCAACCCCGCGATCACGAGCCGGCCGCCGCCACGTTCGAGGACGATGTGCCGGTTCTCGAGCGAGCGCAGGCCCAACGCTTCGTAATGCGCCATCCAGGCGTCATAGCCGAAGATATATTCGTGATTGCCCGAGATCACGTAGACGCCATCGGCGGCCACGAGATCCTGCAACGACGCGATGTCCTTGCGCCGCGCATCGACGGTGCCATCGATCAGATCGCCCGTGATCGCGATCAGGTCCACGCCGAGCTTGTTCGATCGCGCGACGACCTCGCGCGCCCACGGCGCGGGAAACAGCCGGCTGATGTGAAGATCGGTCAGTTGCAGGATGGTGTAGCCGTCGAACTGCCGCGGAAGTCCGCTTATGCCGACTTCGACATCTTTCAGCGGCGGAATGCGCATCGCCTGATGGACGCCGATCGCGGCGGCAACGGCCGCGAGCGCAGCAAGCGCGTAGCGGACGCCGTCGGGCGCGCCGACGAAGCCGCCGTGGATCAGCGCTGCGACCAGCAGGCTAGCATCCAGCGCCAGTTGCAGCAGCGCCAGCAGGACGATCGCACCGAATGCCCAGTTGAAGAGAGCGACCACCGGACGCGGAAACTCCGGCGAGAATTCCGATCCCGACGACCATCTGTTCCAACGGTGAAACTGCAAGGCGACCAGCACGAGCAACGCTGCGACGATCTTTGCCGGGAGCGGCCAATCGAGCGGCCAGATGAAGCGGGCCAGGATCAGCAGACTGGTCAGGCCGAAGATGAGCTGGGGAATAGGTTCGCTCCGGATTGGATCGGTGGGCTGTGCGGTGGGCGCTCAGCGAAGGTAGGGTGGATCGGCCGCAGGCGTAAGCGGCCATCGTCAGCACATTTTCGGCAAGTGACGCTTCGCTGAAACGCCCTGCGCACTCTTAGCTTGGCTGAAGCAAGGCTGACGCCGTCGCAGCCCTCGTCTCAGCAACGCCGAAGGCCGTTGAGGTTTTGGTCGAGGTCTCCAGGCACCTCCTCCCATTGGCATCGTCAGCCGATCCCTCGAAAAATAGAACTTGAACATTGCTCATTTTCTTGATCTATTATTGAACAATGTTCATTTTTACTGGAGCCGACGATGCAGACGACCTTCCGGATGGACGGATTGACCAGGTCCGAGCGGCCCGTGAAACCGTGGATGAAATACACCCCGACGATCATCACGATCGGCATCATTGCCGCATTCGCGATGCACGGACGGATCGCGCAGCCGGCCAACTACAACAATTTCGCCGACCACTCGGCCTTCTTCGGCATCCCCCACGCAGCCGATGTCTTGTCGAACGCAGGCTTCGCTCTGGTCGCGATCTGGGGCTGGTTGGCGCTGCGCCCTTGCCGCAACAGCGATCAGCGGCGCGCCGGATGGCCGGGCTATCGCCTGTTCCTGATCGGGCTGTTCCTGACCGCCTTCGGGTCCGCCTTCTTTCACCTTGCTCCCGGCAATGGCCGGCTGACCTGGGACATGCTGCCGATCGCGCTCGCCGGCGCGGGCTTGCTCGTCGGCGTTCGCGGCGACACCCAGCCGGGATCGAAGACGAACATCGAAGCGATCGTGCTCGGGCTTTTCGCCGTCGCCAGCGTCGCATGGTGGGTCACGACCGACAGACATGGTGCGGGCGACCTGCGGCCGTATCTGTTGTTGCAGGTACTGCCGCTCGTCCTCATCCCGCTCTGGCAGGCGATCTATCGCGCGCCGCGCGCCGATCGCATCGCGTTCGCGACCGCAATGGCGCTGTACGTGCTGGCCAAGATCGCTGAGGTGCTCGACCATCAGATCGCAAACACGCTCGGCTTCGTCAGCGGACACACGTTGAAGCATCTGATCGCGACGGCAGCCACGGCAGCGATTGTCTGGGGCGTGACGCGGCGTTTCGCCGGTGGCGGCCGTCGAACGGCGGCGGGCACTCACACAATTTCGGAATAATGGAAAACTACCGCTGATTTGCCCGACGCGTCAAGTCGCTTTTCCGAGTCCCCGCGGCCACTGCTACTTTGCATGGGGTTGTTTTCGATATTTTGGGGAGCGTGGCTTTGCTTCGTCGGGTCGCATCAGGCGGATTGACCCGCACGGCGACCGTATCCATATGCATCTGCATGAATCGGCCGAAGCCCGCCGTTTCGCCCACCTGGACACAGCCAAATACCACCGGCTCCCCGTCCCTAACGCTCCGGAGCTCTCGTGGCCGCCCTCTCCATTCTCGATCTCGTACGCGTCACCGAGGACACCGACGCACGCGGCGCGCTCTATAACGCGCGCGATGTCGCCGTGCACGCCGAGGCGCTGGGCTATCGCCGGATCTGGGTGGCGGAACACCACAACATGGCGGGGATCGCGAGCGCCGCGACGTCTGTCGTGATCGGGCACATCGCGGCGGGCACCAAGACCATCCGGGTCGGCGCCGGCGGCATCATGCTGCCGAACCACGCGCCTTACGTGATTGCCGAACAGTTCGGCACGCTGGCGCGGCTGTTTCCTGACCGCATCGACCTCGGCCTCGGCCGCGCGCCGGGCACCGATCAGCTCACCCTGCGCGCGCTGCGCCGCACGCCCGAATCCGCCGAGAACTTTCCGCAGGACGTGCTCGAGGTGCAGGCCTTCCTCGCCGCAGCCGGTCCCAACCAGCGCATCCAGGCGGTGCCTGCCGCCGGCACCGACGTGCCGCTATGGATTTTGGGATCGAGCAACTTTGGCGCGATGCTGGCCGGCGAGCTCGGCCTGCCCTACGCCTTTGCCTCGCACTTTGCCCCCGAGCTCCTGATCCAGGCGCTCGGGATCTATCGCGCGCGCTTCAAGCCGTCGGAGCAACTCGAGCGCCCCTATACGATGGTCGGCGTCAACATCATCGCCGCCGACACTGACGCGGAGGCGCGGCGGCTTGCCACCACGCAGCAGATGTCGTTCACCAACATCTTCCGCGGCGCGCGCGGCCTGAGCCAGCCGCCGATCGACGACATCGAGACCTACTGGTCGCCATCCGAAAAGGTGCAGGCGATGCGGATGCTCGCCCGCTCCGTCATCGGCTCGCCCGAGACGGTGCGTGCCGGCATCGATGCGCTGGTCGCGGAGACCGGCGCCGACGAATTGATGATCGTGTCCGACGTCTACGATCACCGGAAGCGGCTGCGATCGTTCGAATTGATCGCCGAGGCCGGCGGCATCAGCGGCTGACCATTGTCGCAATCCTGCGATGAGCCAAAGGCGTCATCCGCCGCCCTTCGCGGCGGGTTTTCCCTTGCTTTGCCCGCACGCGCCCCTACGGTGCCGCCCGTCACGACGGAAACGGATCTCGACGATGGACGCGGCCATGAACTGCCCGAAATGCAATTCCGAGCATTCCTATCAGGATGGCGCTCTCTGGGTCTGCCCGGAATGCGCCCACGAATGGAGCGCCGAGGCGGCTGCGGACGCTTCGCAAGAGGCCGGCGTGCGTGATGCGCACGGCAATCCGCTGGCGGACGGCGACAGCGTCATCGTGATCAAGGATCTCAAGGTCAAGGGCTCGTCATCGGTCGTCAAGGGTGGCACCAAGGTCCGGAACATCCGCCTCACCGAGGGCAGCGACGGACACAACATCGCCTGCAAGATCGACGGCATCGGCGCCATGAACCTGAAGTCGGAGTTCGTGAAGAAGGCCTAGCCAGCGCAACATGCGCAGGGCGGATTAGTAGCCGAAGGAGTAGTCCGCCATCTTCCAGCCGTTCGGCGGATCACTCGGAGGCTGTAATCGGCCGCCTGCGGGCGGCCCCGCTGGCCAACCCGCCCACGTTATTGCTCACACCCTGCTCAGCGCCTGCGCGATGTCGGCGACCAGATCGGACGGATGCTCGATGCCGATCGAGAGCCGGATCGTCGTATCCAGCACCCCGATCTTCTTCCTGATGTCGGCCGGCACACCGGAATGCGTCATCGTGGCAGGCAGGCTCGCGAGCGACTCGGTGCCGCCCAGGCTCACCGCGAGCTTGAAGATCTGCAAGCTGTTGAGGAATTTCTCCGCCGCCGCCTGCCCGCCGACGATGTCGAACGAGAAGGTCGAGCCGGCGCCAGAGCTTTGGCTTGCGAACACGCGCCCCGCCGGTGACGCCGCGTCGTGATGGCCGAGATAATGCACCTGCGCCACCTTGGGATGGTCGCGCAAATAGTCGGCGACGATGTGCGCGTTGCGGTCGGCCTTCTCCATGCGCAGGCTGAGCGTTTCCAGCGAACGGCTGATCATCCAGCAGGAATGCGGATCGAGCTGGGTGCCGATCGCGCCGCGCAGCGCCTTGACGTCCTTCATCAGCTTCTTCGAGCCGAGCGCCGCGCCCGCGATCAGGTCGGAATGGCCGCCGACATATTTGGTCAGCGAGTACAGCGAGAGGTCAGCGCCGTGCTCGATCGGGCGCTGAAACACCGGCCCGAGCAGCGTGTTGTCGCAGGCGATGATCGGGGTAAAGCCCTGCGCCTTGCCGATCGCGTCGGCGACGCGCCGGGTGAGAGCGATATCGACCTGGCCGTTGGTCGGATTGGCCGGCGTCTCGATGAAGATCATCGCGACGCGGCCTTTCTTCATGGCCTCGTCGGCAGCAGCGCGGACGATGGTCTCGTCGAGGCCGTCGGCAAAGCCGACGGCTTGAATCGAGAACCCCGCCAGCGTCCTGCTGAACAGCGTCTCCGTGCCGCCATAGAGCGGCTGCGAATGCAGGATGACGTCGCCGGGCCGCGCGAAAGCCAGCACCGTGGTCGAGATCGCCGACATGCCGGAGGAGAACAGCGCACAGCTCTCGGTGCGCTCATAGATCGCGAGCCGGTCCTCCACGATCTCGCTGTTCGGATGATTGAAGCGCGAATAGACCAGCCCCGCTCCCATGCCTTCCGGAGGCTCGCGTCGGCCCGCGACGAAGTCGAAAAAGTCCTTGCCGTCCTCGGCGGTCCGGAACACGAAGGTCGAGGTCAAAAATACCGGCGGCTTGACGGCGCCCTCCGACAGCTGCGGATCGTAGCCGTAGTTCAGCATCTGGGTTTCCGGATGCAGCAGGTGATTGCCGATGTGGGTTCTGGACGGAAACGGTTTGACCACGGCCAGTCTCCTTGTTCGAGGGACCGTCGCATGTGCGGCAGGCCCTTAAGAATCTGCCGCAAGCATACTCCACCTTTGTGCCATTCCGCCAAAACACTGCATCGAACACTCTGGATAACGAACGGCCGGCGTGCGCCCTGCACGGCCGGCCGTCTGAAAACCGTTGCTCGCATCGCGCGTGCGTGATGTCACTTAGCGGGCGATATCAGGACCGATCGCCGGCGCGGGCTGCTCACGCTGCGGTGAATACGGCTACCAGCTGCGATCCACATTGCGCACCTCGCCGGTCCGCGCATCGACATCGACCTGCATCCAGCGGCCGAGCCGGTCGCGGCCCTCGACTTCCCACTCGTCGCCGAGGAACTGGGTGTTGGACACCGTCACGATGCCGAGATTGGTCGCGACGTCGAGGGCCGCCTCCATCGAGATCTGGCTGCCGGAATCATAGGCCATCGCCGGCGTCGCTGCGCCGATCGCCAGCGCCGCAATGGCGGAAATAATATAGCTTCGCATCAGTCACTCCTCATGGAACGGGATGTCATGCCGCATAAAACGAGCGGCGCCCCCAATCAGTTCCGGCAACAGAGGTGACGGAGCAGCGCGAAGCTTCAGCAGTTGCGGCAATTTGGTGGCAGTTCCAGTTTCACCGACGCGCGCTGCGCGACTTGCGCGTTGCCTTCTTCCACATCCGGAAACCACCCTCGAATGCGTTGGCGTTGTCGCCGAACCTTACCTTGGGCGGCGGGTTGTCGACCTTGTCGGCGTTACCGCCGCCGAGCACGATGTAGTCGGGCTCCAGCGCCGCCGACAGCCGCGCGATGACGTCGTCGACGCTCTTGCGCCATTTCTTCCTGCCGCGCCGCTCGAGGCCGGCCGCGCCGACGTAATCCTCGAACGTCCCGTCCCTCTGGTAAGGCAAATGCCCAAGCTCCATCGGCTCGTAAACCCCCTCCACGATCATCGCCGAGCCAAGCCCGGTGCCGAGGCCCAGAAACAGCATCCGCCCGCCCTGATAGCTTCCGATCGCCTGCATCAGCGCATCGTTGACGGCCTTCACCGGCCGGCCGAACGCGCTGTGAAAATCGAAGCCGGCCCAGCCGCGGCCAAGATTATGCGGCTCCGTCAGAGGACGGTTGTGAACCACCGGTCCGGGATAGCCGATCGAGATCACGTCATAGGACCAGTCACTGGTCAGCGCCTTGACCTGCCGCACCATCTCGATGGCGGACAGAGTTGGACCTGACTCGAATTCGCGCTTGATGCGCTCCTTGTCGGTCATGACCTTCACATGCGTGCCACCGATGTCGATCGCCAGCACCGTCCGGCGCGACGCGGGCTTCGTCGTCTTCCTCGCTGTCTTCCTGCTTGTCTTCTTGCCTGTCTTCGTGGCCATCAATGCGATCTCTCTTGTGCGCACCGAGTGGAGCAGAGAAACGCATCGCGCGCCACAGCTCCGTTCTGCATCTGACTCCAGTTTGTTCGCGAGGAACGAATCGGAATCGAGAAAATCGGCGCGGCTCAGGCATTAACAATACGTATGCACCCGACGTGTCCGAGCGGCTGATGTTGTCCCGAGATGGGATAATTGCTCCCGGCACGGAATATCTCCGCGCATTTCGAGCGCACTGCGGTCGATCGCTTCACCGATCAAGCGACGAATCGCATCACAGCCACGTTCCCCATCCGACTCCAGTTTGTTCGCGAGGAACGAATCGGAATCGAAAAATCAGCGCAAGGCGATTCTTAACAACGTGTTTGCATAACTTGCCGCGGATGCATTTCGTACGGCGGATCAGCGCAAGCGCAATCCGACATCTCTCGATAACGTCGTGCCGACACGTTACGGCCCGCGCATCATGGGCGGCGCTTTGCGCGCACCCGCGTGTTGGGATATTTGGCAAAGAACCCCGAGAGCATTTGTAGGACGGGCGGCCGTGGGCAGAGGTCACCGATGACGACACGCAGGACAACCTCTTCCCCGCTGACAAGCTGGTCCGCATAGGTCTGCAGCAGATCGAGTTCGCGCAGCGTCAGCCGCGTGCGCTCGTGAAACGTCCGCCCAGCCTCCGTCAGCCCGACACGGTATCCGCTGCGATCGAACAGCGTGAGGCCGAGCTGCTGCTCGAGGCGGGCGATCGCCGCGAACACCGACGGGTGCGAGCGGTTCAGGGCGGCGCCGGCAGCCTGGAAGCTTCCCTTGGTCGCGACCGCGTCGAAGCAGCGCAAGTCGTGGAGCTTGATCCGGTCCATTGTCCATAAATCCTACAGAGATTGATCGATCTTAGTAATTTCCTCTGCCGGGCGCGAGCCCTAGCCTGGCTCGACGCGAAGCCGCGGGCTTCCACCAGCATAAGGGACTGACGAAATGAGCGACGATCGACACTTCACGACGGGGGACGGCTGCCGGATTGCGTACCGTATCGAAGGTCCCGACAATCGGCCGGTGCTCGCGCTATCGAACTCGATCGCCACCAACCTGCACATGTGGGACCGCTCGGTGCCGGCCCTCAGCCGGTCCTTTCGCCTGCTCCGCTACGACACCCGCGGTCACGGCGGTTCAGACGCGCCGGTGGGCGCCTATTCTATGGATCGGCTCGGCCGCGACGTGGTCGAACTGCTCGACGCCCTCGGGATCGATCGCGCACATTTCCTCGGCCTGTCGCTCGGCGGGTTCATCGGGCAGTGGCTCGGTATCTTCGCGCCTGAACGCATCGATCGCCTGATCCTCTCGAACACCGCGTCCTATCTTGCGTCGGAGCTGCCGTTCGACGACCAGATCCGCGCCGTGCTGGCCGCCAGCGACATGGACGCGATCGCTGATGGCAAGCGCAACTGGTTTCCCGCGACGATGCTGGCTGCGCCGAACGCGATTGTCGAAGAATTCCGCGGCATGGTGCTCACCACTCCGCCACGCGGCCTCGCCGGCTGTTACGCCGCACTGCGCGATGTCGACGTTCGCCGCGTCATCTCGCTGATCACGGCGCCGACGCTGGTCATCGGCGGCGACAGCGACACCGTCACATGGGCCAATCACGGCGAGGCAATCGCAGCGGCGATCCCCGACGCAAAGCTCGTTCTGCTGCCCGGCGTTCACATCCTCAATGTCGAGCAGGCGGATCGATTCAACGATGTAGTCTCGAATTTTCTTCGGTCCGCACCGTAAGCGTTCTCGATCCGACTCCATTTTGTTCGCAAAGAACGAATCGGAGTCGAACAAATCAGCACGGCGAAAATCTTGACAACACGTTTGCAGTTTCGATCGTGATCGACTTTGTAGGGCGAATTAGCGAAGCGTAATCCGCCATCGGTCCGCAACACCTGAGCGGCGGGTTACGCTTCGCTAACCCGCCCTACGCATCGTCCAGCCTCATATTCAAGCTCCGGCCGCAGCGCGCGCATCTTCTCCGCAAGCCTGTGGCTTGAGGTGTCCTCCGCATGCGCGAGCCGGTTGACGAGCGCGACATAGTCCGCATCGCTCTTGTGCTGGTTGAGCTTCGACTGGCCCTCGATCTCGTCGACGACGATATCGATCACCCTGATCCCCGCCAGCATCTGATCGCGCTTGCCGGGCTCCATCTGCGTGAGGTCCCAGGGCTGCTTCGGCAACCGCGCCTCGGAGACCGCGAGCAGCGCATCGCCGTGGCCGCGGTTCTCCCCGTGATCGCGCAGATGCGCGACGCCGGACAAATGCACCGCCTCGTAGAGCCAAGTGGAGACGTTATCGCGCGAGACGTACCAGTCGTTCGAGATGTAGGCGTCGTCGCCGGAGACGATCAGCAGGAAACGCCTGACGCCGTCGGCGAGTTCGACCAGCGGGTTTTTCGCGGTGAGATGGATCTGCACGATCACGCGATCGTCGCGCCGCGCGATCACGAACGGCACATGAGATGCCCGCGGG
>NZ_JACMYP010000144.1 GCF_020889705.1 Bradyrhizobium altum
CGCCTCGCGTGCCGGATAGCGAAGGCGCCGCAGGCCTCGCAGCGCTGCAGCATGAAGCGCCCTTCGGCGGCGGCGCGCGTGAACCCGTGCGATGTCCTGCTGCGCGCTCGCGGCGGCGACGTCGGAAGCCGCGTCCGCAGCAGCGGGTTCTTGCGCCGGGGTGGCTCAATCGGATCGATCATCGCGCGGGCCCTGCAAAGATCGCGGCGCCCGAAGCCAGGCCGCGATCATAGTTGATCATACCGAAGCCCGAGGCCAAACCGAGCTTTGCATCCTTCACCTGCGTGGGACCGGCTTCTCCCAGGACCTGCCGCAATCCTTCGACGAGCCCGAGATAGGCGCCGGCGGCGCCCGCCTGCCCTGCCGAGAGCTGGCCGCCCGAGGTGTTGTGCGGAAAGTCGCCGTCAACCGTCAGATCGTGCTGACGAACGAAGGCCGCGCCCTCGCCCTTGTTGCAGAAGCCGAGATCCTCGAACTGCATCATCGTGATGATTGGATAGTCGTCATAGGTCTGGACGATATCGAGATCGTCGGGCTTCACGCCGGCCATCGCGTAGAGTTCGCCGACATCCATGGCCCAGCCGCCGCGCACCTGCATCGGATCGTCGGCGAAGGCGTTGTGCCGCTCGATCGTCGACAGCAATCGTGCAGCCGACAAGCCGAGCGATGCCGCGGTCTCGTCCCGCATCACAAGGAAGGCCTCGGCACCGGCGCACGGCATGACGCAATCGAACAGATGAATGGGGTCGGAAATGGGACGGGCCGCCAGGTACTGCTCGATCGTCAGCGGCGCCTTCATCAGCGCATGCGGGTTGCGCAGCGCGTTGGCGCGCTGGGCGACCGCGATCCTGCCGACGTCCTCGCGCCTGACGCCATAGGTCCGCATATAGTTGCGCGCGATCAGCGCGAAGCTCGCATTGGCGCCGCCTGCGCCATAAGGATAGACCGCGTCCTGGTTGAAGCGCGAGAAATTCTCGAGCGTCAGGCGGAAGGAATCGACGTGGTTGGTATCGCCGGCCACGCAAGCCACGATGTCGGCATCGTGTGCCTGCACCGCGCGCGCCGCTTTCCGCAATGCCGCGATGGCGCTGGCGCCGCCGAGCGGGATGGTGTCCAGCCATCTGACGCACAGCCCGAAATGCTGTGTCAGTCCGATCCCGCTGTCAGTCCCCATGGTGAAGCTGGAGACGCACAGGCCGTCGATATCGGAGGCCTTGATGCCGGCCCGCGCGACCAGCGCGCTCAGCGCGCGGCCAATCCACCATTGCGCGCTCTCGATGGAATAGCGCGCATAGGGGATCGTGACGGGAGCCGCCATCACGATACCCTCATACGGTGTGCGCAACGAATTCTTCACCGGCCGCCTGCCTTGCCTGCCCGCCTCAGATCACCGTCAGCTTCATATCGATACTGCCACGAGTCGTATTCGAACAGGGTCACCTTCTCGGGTCTCGTCACGCCTGGCTCTCCAGAGCTGGTCGGCTGTTCGGGCGCTAACGCTTGTTGCGCGCGAGCATCGCCCGGAAATCATCACGGGCCAACGCACTGGCACGCCTGAAGCTCGGCCCGCGGCTCGGCTCAGTGCCGTTGAGTTGTCTGAGCTGCACCCACATCTCGGCGCTCTTCAACGCCACCGCGGCGCAGTTCACGACCGGCGCATGCCCGACCTTCAGGCCGTGCTCCCGCCCGATCAAGAGGCCCGGCAGCACACCGGCAGGGATCACCACATCGGCTCCGCGCTCCACCAACGGCAGGGCGCAGGCCAGAAAATCCTCGATCATCCGGGCGTGGGCCGCCTGGTCGCCCGCGAACGCACCGGCGAAATCCTCCGGCTTGCAGCCGAGGCCGGTCACATGGACAACGCGATCACCGAGGCCGTAGCGTTCGGCCTGCTCGTAGTGCCAGACCTCGAAGACGGGATCGAGCGTCACGAGGCCGAGGCGCCGTCCGAGTTGCGAGGCCGCAAGCAGCGTCGCCTCGCCGGTCCCGATCACGGGAATGTCGAGCGTCGCGCGGAGTTCATAAAGTCCCGGATCCTGGAAGTGGCCCATCACGAAGGCATCGAACCCGCCCTCTTCGGCCGCGATGCCGTTGTCGATCGCCTGAACCGCGCAGCGCAATTCGGCAAGCCGGCCGAACTCCCGATCCGGCGGCGAAATGCCTTCGACATGAACCGTCGTGCCGGGCGCAGCGATCTTGTTGAGATACTCCGACAGCCGCGCCATATAGGGCGCGTTCACGCTCGCATCGACGAAACTCTGCCAGAAGATGCGCATCGCCCTTCTCCTCAAACGGTGACGGGAGCATCGGCCGTCGGCCTGCCGATCAATATATTTCAACCATAAACTAATTGACCCGTCAAATGCGCACGATGGCGCTCGCCAAGGGGGCCTCTTCGTCGCGACGAGAAGGCCCAATTTTCGGGACAAAGGGATGAAGGAAATGGCGCACTCTGACGGAATTGTATGCAGCAACATTTTTTTCTGGCAGCCCCGCGACACGTGTTGACGGCGCCACGGAGAATACTTTAGGCTTTAAGTAATCGACCACCGGCCAATGCCGGTGGCCATGACGATGATGTTGCAGGGCACCGATTTTGAGAAACTCAATCGCGTGGACTATCGTCGGGCCTGAATGGCCGGCAGCAACATCGCCGGTCGCGCATCGCGGCTGCGGCATTCGCCTTCCTTCGCTTCGACAGATGCACGCCGGTTGCCGCAGGCCCGCCCGCTATTCGCGCGGCACATCTCGCCATGGCCGCTGACGCCCCGGCCAAGCGAACTTTCCTCTCGCCGCGCCCGGCGTCTGGCGCTGCAGCAATGCCTTCAATCGGTTCGTGCACAGCTCGGGCTCCTGCCCGGCTTCCGGACATTCGTATCCAGCATCAACGGAGGACAACGCAAATGCGGCAGAAGACCTTGGGCTTACTCGCACTTGTCGCCGGCGCCTTCGCAGCACCGGCTGCGCAAGCCGACATCACGATCGGCTTTGTTACCTCGCTGAGCGGCAATGGCGCGTCGATCGGCATCCCCTATGGGCGCGGCATCAATGCCGCCTATGAATACAAGAAGACGATCAACGGCGAGACCATCCGCCTGATCCAGCTCGACGACGGTTCCGATCCGTCGGCCGCGACGCGCAACGCGCGCAAGCTCGTCGAGGAGGAGAAGGTCGACCTCCTGATCGGCACCGCGACGACCCCCTCGACCATCGCCATGGCGGCCGTCGCCAGCGAATTGAAGGTGCCGATGATCTCGATCTCGCCGATCGGCAAGCTTCCGGAATCGCCGGAGCAATGGGTCGTCGCGGTGCCGCAGCCGGCTTCGCTCCTGGTCAGGATCGTCGCAGATAGGATGAAGCGCGATGGCATGAAGAACATCGGCTATATCGGCTTCTCCGATGCGTGGGGCGACCTCGTCTACAACGGAGCCAAGGCCGCCGAGCCCATCGACGACATCAAGGTCCAGACCAACGAGCGCTATGCCCGCACCGATACCTCGGTGACCGCGCAGATCCTCAAGGTCATGGCTGCACGTCCCGACGCGGTGCTGATCGGTGGCTCCGGTACGCAAGGCGCGTTGCCTCTCATCACGCTCTCCGAGCGCGGCTTCAAGGGCAATACCTACGGCACCGTGGCGCTGGTCAATCCGGACTTCGTCACCGTGGGTGGCAAGGCCGCCGAGGGCATTCAGGTCTCCGCCGGCCCCGTGATCGTGGCCGAACAGCTTCCGGACGAGCATTTCGCCAAGAAAATCGCGCTCGATTTCCGCGCGGTCTACCAGAAGACCCACAACATTCCGACCACTGACGGATTCTCCGCCTACTCCTTCGATGCCTGGCTGATCTTTGCCAACGCCGCCGAGCGGGCGTTGAAGACCGCGAAGCCCGGCACGACGGAATTCCGTACGGCGCTGCGAGACGCCATCCTCAGCACCAAGGAACTGCCCGGCGTGCATGCCGTCTACAACTTCAAGCCCGGTGCGGTGACCGGCGTCGACGAGCGCTCGCTGGTGGTGGTCCGCCTGACCGGCGGCGTCTGGAAGTACGCGCCGTAAGCGGGAAGTTGGCCGGCGGCCAGAACGGGGGAACGGCGTCTCAATGACGAGCGATATCGCGGCCATCCTTGCGATCGATGGGATCGCCACCGGTGCGGTCTACGCACTGGTTGCGATCGGAACCGTGCTCATCTTCACGGTGACACGGGTCATCTTCATTCCGTTCGGCGACATCGCCGCCTTCACCGCGCTGACGCTTGCAGCCCTCGATGCCAAGCGCTTTCCCGGAACTGGCGCGCTGGTCGTGGTGCTGGCGTGCCTTGCGACCCTGATCGAGATCATCTCGCTCATTCGCAACGGCGAGCTTCGCCTGCTGCCGCGCGCGCTTTTTTTCTATCTCGCTGTTCCATTGGCGGTCGTCGGCATCGCCTGGCTCACCATGCGCATCGACCCGCCGCTCGCCGTCCGGCTCGTGCTCGCGCTGATGCTGATCACGCCGATCGCCCCTCTGCTTGACCGGATCGTCTTCCGCCCGATCGCCGACGGCACCGTGCTCCTGCTGCTGACGGTCTCCGTGGCGCTGCATTTCGCGCTGGTCGGTCTTGGCCTCCTGTTCTTCGGCCCCGAGGGAGTCCGGACGGAGCCGCTGACGTCGCTCTCAACGGAGCTCGCCGGCGTCCTGATCTCGGGCCAGACCATGCTGATCGTGATCGCCGCGCTCGTCTTCAGCGGCCTCCTCTATCTCTTCTTCGACTTCACGCTGGTCGGAAAATCGCTCCGCGCCACCGCGGTGAACCGGACCGGCTCCCGGCTGATGGGGATCCGGCCGGCGCGGGCCGGCACCATCGCCTACCTGCTGGGCTCGCTGATGGCCGGCGTATCCGGGATCCTGATCGCGCCGGTGAATACCGTGTTCTACGATTCCGGCTTCCTGATCGGTCTGAAGGCGTTCGTCGGCGCCATCGTCGGCGGCATGACCAGCTATCCCGGTGCCGCGATCGGCGCGGTCGGGGTCGGCATCCTCGAAAGCTTCGCATCTTTCCAGAGCAGTGCGCTGAAAGACGTGATCGTGTTCTCGTTGCTGATCCCGGTTCTGATCTGGCGATCTCTCGCCTCGCTGCATTCCGAGGAGGAGATCGAGGAATGACGCGCCTTCATGTTCAGCTCGCAGCAGTAGCAGCGCTGGCGTGCCTCGCACTCGCGCCCCTCGTCCTGAGCCCGTTCAGCGTCACGCTGATGAACTATATCGGCATCTACTCGCTGGTCGCCATCGGCCTTGCGCTCCTCACCGGTGTCGGCGGCATCGTGTCGTTCGGACAGGCTGCGTTCGTCGGCATCGCGGCCTATGCGACAGCGTGGGTCTCCGCCCTGAACGGGCATTCGCCCTGGCTCGGCCTGCTGTTCGGGGTGGCGCTGACCTGCGGCGTCGCAGCCATCCTCGGCGTCGTCACCTTGCGCCTGCAGGGCCATTTCCTCTCGCTCTCGACCGTCGCATGGGGCCTTGCGATCGGCTTCCTGTTCGGAAATGTCGAGGGGCTCGGCCACTTCAACGGCATCTCGTCGATCCCGCCGATCAGTCTTGGCTCGCTCGCGCTCGTCTCCAGCGCACAGATCTATTATCTGATCTGGGGCATCGTCGCCCTGGTGCTCTTGCTCGGCTACAATCTCCTGGACTCGCGGCTCGGCCGCGCCATGCGGGCCCTGCGCGGCGGCAATACGCTGGTCGAGAGCCTCGGCATCAACGCCTTCCGGATCAAGCTCGTGACGTTCGTGATCGCGGCGTTCCTGGCCTCGCTCTCCGGATGGCTTTACGCGCATATGAGCCGCTTCATCAGCCCGGGTCCGTTCGATGCCAGCATGGGCATCGAGTACCTGATGATGACGATGGTCGGCGGCGCGGGCAGCCTGCTCGGCGGTGTCGTCGGCGCCGCCATCGTGACCCTGCTCAAGAACAGCGTGCAGGATTATCTGCCGCTGATCGCCAAGGGCGCATCCGGGCAACTCGAGATCGTCGCCTTCTCCGCGCTGTTCATCCTGTTCCTGCAATGGGCGCGGCAGGGCATCGTCCCCTCGATTGCGCGCTATCTGCCGAAGACCAGGCGCGAGCGGCCGCAGCCTGCACCGCCGCTGCCGCGCCGGCCGCAGCCGGCACCGGGCGAGCTTCTCCTGAAAGTTGATGGCGCCGAGCGCCGGTTCGGCGGCCTCGTCGCGGTCAACAATGTCAGCTTCGAGGTGAGATCCGGCGAGATTCTTGCCGTCATCGGTCCGAACGGCGCCGGCAAGAGCACGATGTTCAACTGCCTGACCGGCGCGCTGCGGGTCAACAAGGGCGAGATCGTCTTTGCGGGCCGCCTGATCACGCGTGATCCGCAATCCCGCATCGCCAAGGCGGGTGTCGCCAGGACCTTCCAGCATGTGAAGCTGCGGCCGCGCATGAACCTGCTGGAGAACGTCATGCTCGGCACCTACAGCCGGACCCGCACCGGCCTGTTCGCCGGCGCCTTTCGCCTCAACCAGCGTGAGGAAGCCAGCGCCCGGCACGAGGCGCTGCTGCAGCTCGAGCGCGTCGGGCTCGGCGACAAGCCGTTCGAGCTCGCCGGCAGTCTTCCCCTCGGCAACCAGCGCATCCTGGAGATCGCACGCGCGCTCGCCGCAGATCCCGCGCTGCTTGTGCTGGACGAGCCGGCGGCGGGCCTGCGCCGCCAAGAAAAGCTGAGATTGGCGGAGCTGCTCCGTTCGCTGCGGGCGGATCACCTGACCATCCTCATCGTCGAGCACGACATGGAGTTCGTGATGTCGCTGGTCGACCGCATCGTGGTGCTCGATTTCGGCTCCAAGCTTTGCGAGGGCGTTCCAAGCGCGATCCGCAGCGATGAGCGGGTTCAAGAGGCCTATCTCGGGGGCGTCGCGTGAGCGATATGTTCTCCATGACCGACGTCACCGTCTGCTACGACAACGTCGAGGCCGTTCGCAACGTCTCGCTGTCGGTCGACGAAGGACAGATCGTCACCGTGATCGGTCCGAACGGCGCCGGCAAGACCACGCTACTGATGGCCGCCATCGGGCTGCTCGGATCGCGTGGCCGCATGGCATTCCGCGGCAACGATCTCGGTAAGATGTCGGTCGAGGATCGCGTCGAGCGCAGGCTCTGCCTGGTTCCGGAGAAGCGCGAGCTGTTCTCCGACATGTCGGTCGCCGATAACCTCCTGCTCGGCTCCTACAGCCTGCGCGACCGTTCCGGTGTCCGAAAGACGCTGGATGAGGTTTATGATCGTTTTCCGCGGCTGAAGGAGCGGCAACGCCAGGCTGCAGGTACACTCTCCGGCGGCGAGCGCCAGATGCTCGCGCTGGGGCGCGCGCTGATGGCCAAGCCCGCGCTTCTGATGCTCGACGAGCCCAGCCTCGGCCTTGCGCCGCTGATCGTGCGCGAGATCTTTCGCACCATCGCGTCCCTGCGCGACCTCGGTGTGTCGATCCTGCTGGTCGAGCAGAACGCCCGCGCCGCGCTCGAAGCCGCCGACTATGGTTACGTGCTGGAGACCGGCGAGATCGTGCAGTCCGGCCCTGCCAAGGATTTGATCCACGATCCCCGGCTGATCACGGCCTATCTCGGCGGCCACTGAGACCAGTTTGGGTCGATCCCGGCGAGCCGCACGACAAAAATCGAAAACAACCCCATGCACAGTAGCCGGCCACAGCAAGATCAATGGCTTGATGGCCCGCCGCAACGCATGCTGATTTTCAGAATCTACTTGCTTCGTCGGGCAAATCAGGCGCACAATGCCATCATCGCCGCGGCATGCTCTCCGGGCCTCGTACCTATAAACCCGCGGCGTCATGTGACGGGTGGCTTTGTCCGCTTTGCTCCTATAGCGACCAAGTTCGTGCGGCAGCCCAGTATGTCGAGATGGGCCACTACCAGACCCGCCCAATGCAGCAATTCAGCTACAACTTTTGTGAGGTGTAGCTGCGTCAGCAATCAGATCGTCCAGAACATAGACTAGTCTGGGACCGCTCGTGTCTCCGCCAGTACGCATGGCAGAGAGTTCTTTAGCGAGCGAAAATCTTCAAACAGGTCCTTCTCCGGCACGACATCCGGAACGAGGTGGAGCGTCTTCAAGATGTCGAGCTGCGCCACTGGCAGCCCGACGATGAGGATGCGCTGGCCGGCGGCCTTCAGGTCGATCAACGCGTCCTGAAGTGCATAGGCGCCCGACTGGTCCATGAAGCGGACTCGGTCCATGCGGAGCACGAGCAACTTGCCGCCCCGCGCGCGCATGGCGATGTCCGCGAAACCGCGGGCGAAGCCGAAGAACAGCGGGCCTTCGAGGCGCTTGACAAGGAGCCGGTCGCGGTCCGCCGCGGGCAGGCTAAGCTCGTCGGCCCAGGACTCGTCTGCCATCGGGCCGATGGTAGTCTGCTGTTCGGAGAGATCGGCGACGTTCTTCATGAAGACAAAGGAGGCTGCGATCAGGCCGGCGGCAACGGCGACGATTACCCCCGAGAAAACCGTCAGCACCAGCACCAGGAGCATTAGTGCCGCGTCCGCGCGAGGTACCTTTGTTATGTGGCCCAGGCCACGCCTGTCGATGCAACTCAGGCCGGCCGCGACGAGGATACCGGCCAGCACCGCAGTCGGGATGTATCGCACCACACCGGAAAGGCCTAGCAACACCGCCAGCAGGAATACCCCGTGAACGACCCCCGACAGACGTGTGCTACCACCGGCCTCGATATTGACGATGGTGCGGATACTGGCGCCAGCGCCCGGGAGCCCGCCGACCAGCGCCGCGGCCATGTTGCCGATACCCTGTCCGATCAGCTCGCGATTGCTGGCGTGATGGGTCTTCGTGATGTTGTCAGCCAGCAAGGCACTCAGCAGCGAATCGATCGCGCCAAGCAATGCGAGCTCCAGCGCCGTGGTCACGATGAAGCTCACTCGCGTGTAGTCGAATTCGGGCACGACAAAGGCCGGCAGCCCGGACGGGATGGCGCCAATGCGCGGCGCGTCCACGCCGAACAGGAGCGAGCCCCCGGTCACCAGCACCAGGGCGACGACGGATGAAGGCACCGCGCGCGTGACGCGCGGCAGGAGATAGATGATTGCAAGCGTCGCCGCGGCCATCAGCGCGACCGGCCAGGCGAATCCGGCGGGCAGCGTGTGCAGCTTGGCAAGGATCTTTGCGGGATCCGAGGAAGGCGCCGCCATGCCGGCCATCGGGAAAATTTGCTGGATGAAGATCAGGACGCCAATGCCGCTCATGAATCCGGAGATCACCGGATACGGCACGTAGCGGATGTAACTCCCGAGGCGCAGCAACCCCATCAGCGCCTGCAGTGCGCCCGTCAGCAGAAAGACGGCGACGACAAAAGCAAGGTTCACCTCGCCGTTGGGAAGCATGCTCGCGGCGACGACGCCGGCCGAGACCAGCGTCATCGGCGCGGTGGGGCCAGACACAAGCACTGGCGTACCACCGAATAGCGAGGCGAGTATCCCGAGCACGATGGCACCATAGAGACCGGCTTCCGGGCCAAGACCCGAGAGGGCGCCGAGCGCGAGGCATAACGGCAGAGCAACGACGCCTGCGGAAAGCCCACCGAACAGGTCCCCCCGGCTCGGAATAAATTTGATAGCCATTATTGTCGACCCACCTGGAAGCTCTGCGCCCGTCTCAGTTGTCCGGCGAGTACGGCAGCGCCGATTTGTGCGCACAGAGCCGCAACCGGCCGTCGGCGCAGCGGCGAAAAACGAAGGTCTTGTCCACCATTATCTCATCCCCGGATGCGCTCTGCGCATAAACATTGCCCATGGTGATGGCGATGTTGCCGTGAATCTGGATTCCGTTCTCCGCGGCGTTGTTGTCGTACCAGACCTTTACCCAGTGATTCAGCGCAAACCCCTTGTCCTCCGGGAAGTCGGGATCACCTGCGACGAAGTAGGACAGCGCACCCTTCTTCGTGCTGCGGAACGCGTTCTTGCCGAAGGCGAGCGTCGGCTTGAAGAAGACGGTACCCTCCGCGTAATCGTACAGGTCATCGATCAGCGCGCCGGCGACGGCACGGAAGTCACCGCCTTCGGCGTGCACCGCGCCAATGCGTATCAGTGCATCGCACCAGGCTTGCTGAACGGCGTTGACGTCGTCTTCGGTGATGGGGATCATGAGGGTGCTCCAATCCTTGGCTTCTTGGTCGGGAGACAAGTTTGCAAGCGGAGTAACTAAGATTAGCAGTCCGTCCGCCCGGTGGGAACCGATTTCGCGATACTGAGCAGCGAGCGACTCCGGCCCGTGAACTCATGCCCGACACGCTCTCCGCCAGGATCAGCGTCCCGCTTGATCGATGGCGTGGCCGGGCTTTTTGCCGAAACCGAACAGCAACAAGTACCCGGCAGGAACGAACAGCAGTGTCAGTATCGACGCCACGGCAAGCCCTGACATCATCAAGACTGCCATCGGCGTCCAAAGCGCTCCACCGAAGATCGCCATAGGCATCAGCCCGAGAACGGTGGTCGCCGAGGTCAGAAGGATCGGACGCAACCGCTTTTTGGACGCCGCGACCACAGCCTCCTGCAGATCCAGCGTCTCGCGCTCGATATCAATCTGGTCGATCAGCACGATCGCGTTGTTGATGATGATGCCCGCAAGGCTGATGATCCCGAGCGTTCCGAAAAACGACAGCGGCTGTCCGGTCGCCAGAAGCGCCCAGGGTATCCCGACAAAAATCAACGGGATGGTCACGAACGTCAGCAGCGTGCGACGGAACGAGTTGAATTGCAGGATGATCGCAATCACCATGACCACAAGGGCAGCCGGAAGCCATTTGCTGAGCCTTTGATTGGTCTCGGAACTCTTTTCGATCTCGCCGCCGATAACGACCTGGTATCCGCCGCCGAGATCGAGCTTGTTTAGGCCGGGCTGGATATGCGCCAAAAGCTCACCGGCCGTCAGCGTCGCGCTCCGGCCGGTGGCGATGATCGTCCTCTCCTGATTCTTCCGGCGTATTCTCGAAAAGTCAAAACCGACGCGTAATGTCGCGACCTGGGCAAGCGGAATCAGGCTTCCATTGTGAGCGAAGGTGGCGCTGGTCAGCCCTTCGATGCTTCTATGTGTCTCCGCGCCGGCCCGGAATACGATCGGGATCGAGTTATCACCCTCGCGATAGACCGAAACCGAGGTTCCCGTGAAATACGTCCTCAGCTGCTGGGTTATTTCTTCGGACGTCAACCCAAGCTGCCGGATGCGGTCCTGATTGACGTCAACAATGACCTTGATGACCTTGTTTCCCCAGTCGTCATCATTGTCCCGAATTCCGGGCGCGCTCCGGAACAGGGACCGCACCTGCGCGCTAAGCGCGAGAAGGCGATCTGCATCCGGCCCCGATATTTCGACGTCGACGATGCCAGCTTCCACTCCCCCCATCGCAAGCCGCTTGATCTTGAATCGCGCTTCGGGATGATTTTGGAACAAATACTTCCATGCACGATCCGCGGCGCGAACGGCCCCCTGATAATCTTTGGTGTTGACCAGAAAAAAGGCCGTACCTGGGTCCGCCGGCACCGGCGTCAATGACAGATAGAACCGCGGCCCGCCATCGCCGACATAAAGGATGTGGCTCGCGATCTCCGGGTTTTCTTTTGCGTCCGCAAGCCACCGGGAAATCTTCAAGGCGCTGTTTTCGGTCTCCGATATATCGGTGCCGTCAGGCATGTTCATGTAGATCAGGAACTGGTTACGTTCGCTGAGCGGAAACATCTGCTTGGGGATCCGGCCGAACTGCATTACGGAAAGCACGACCAGCACACCGCAGACGCCCAACACGACCGGAGAGGCGCGAAGCACCACGCGCAGCACCGCGCCATAGGCCTTATGAAGGCCCGACTCGGGATTGCTTTCACTGCTTGTGCGGATTCTCGTGCCCATGAACCAGACCGTCAAGGCAGGAAGAATATAAAGCGCGGCAATCCATGAGCCGCCCAGCGTAACCGCGACGACAGCGCCGAGTGAAAAGCCGTATTCGCCCACCGCTCCCGGGAGCAGGAAGAGCGGAAGAAATGCGGCAACCGTCGTGATCGACGAAACCAGAAGGGGAAAAGCATATTGCTGCCCCGACGCCAGCGCGGCATCCGTCGGCGACATGCCCCGTCCCACACGACTGATGATGTCTTCGACGATCACGACACCATTGTCGACCAGAAGGCCTAGTGCAATGATGATCGCTGCGATCGAAACCTGCTCAAGTGCGATCCCGAGCATGCGCATCCCGATGAGCGAGAACATCACGGCAAAAGGAACGATCATCGCTGCGATCAATCCGACCCGCAGCCCGAGGAAGATGATGACGATCGCGCCGACGACGAGGAACGTCTGGGCGACGCTCGAGAGCGCCGAATTGACTGCGGCGCTGACCTGTTCGGCCTGGTAGGCCGCGAAATCGATTTCGTAACCGATCGGCAGCGCGTCCCGATAGCTGCGCGCAAAGGCGCGAAGTTTTTTCCCGAGTTGGGTAACGTCCTGATCCGGTTGCATCACGATGCTGAGCACGACGGCGGGCCGACCATTGAAAAAGATCGGTTTTACCTTCGGCGAGACGTAGTCGCGGCGCACCGAGACGACGTCGGACAGCCGCACCAGATTCTCCGTAGTGCCAACCCGGGTCAACATGGTTTCGATGGCGCGCACGTTTGGAAAATCGCCGGAAGCCTCCAGCAGGATTCGAGTGCCGTCGGCTACGATATTTCCGGCTGGCAGGATGACGTTCTGCGTTTGTAAATCCTTGACAAGGGTGGTCACCTGAGCGCCGACGGCCGCCAGCTTGCTGGTGTCGATCTCAAGCCAGACACGTTCTTCCTGAACCCCCAGCACTTCAACTTTGGCCACCCCATGAACCAGATAGAGCTTCTTGCGGAAATCGTCCGCGACATCCTTCATCTCGCGCTGCGTAAAACCCTCGGCCGTGATTGCAACCGTAGCAATCGCGACGTCGCCGAAGTCGCTGTTGACGAAGGGGCCGATGGTGTTGTCTGGCAGCTCGATCTTGACGTCGGTCATCTTGTCGCGCAGGCGTTGCCATGCCGCGTTGACATCGCCGACTTCGTCCTCGAGGTCGACGTAAACGACCAGTGATCCCTCGATTACCAGCGAACGAATATCCTTGACCTCGGCAAGCTCCCTGATCTTCCTCTCGATCGGAACGGCGACGAGATTTTCCATGCGTTCGGGGGCCATTCCCGGAAACAGCGCGGACACCACGGCCGTTCGAATCACCACGACCGGATCTTCACGTTTGGGGAAATCAGGATACAGCGCAAAGCCCGCCGCCAGCAGGCCGACCATGATGGTGATGGTGAAGCGGGAGCGCGCCAGGCCGAACCGGGTTAGGAAATTCAAAAGCGCTACTCCTGTAGCGGAAGAAGTTTCACTTTCTCACCATCAGTCAAATAGGACACGCCGGCAGAGGCTACGATGTCACCGACACCGAGCCCCTCCGTGACGACAAGTCGATTGTCGCGAATGCCGCCAACGGTGATTTGGCGCTTTTTGACCGTCGAGGCCGCCGCGTCATAAAGGAATACGGTCGCGATACCCCGCAAATCGCTGCCGCCCTCCGGAACAAGCGCGGTAAGCGGCAGCAAGAAGCCGCTTGCGCTGCCGCCGACCAGAGGCTCCTCTATCGTCACCTCGACCGACATGCCGGCATTAAGGCCGGGCGTGCTGTTCTTGAGCCTGATCACGACTGGAAATGCCGACACTTGTTGGGCCTTCGAGCCCAGCTCCTTGATCTCCCCCTTGAGGGAAAGATCGGACCTGTCGGCGACCTTTACTACGACCGACTGTCCAACCGTGAGTGTCTGGAACGTTCCTGACGGCACCAGGAAGTCCATCTCGAAGCTGTCGTCGCTATACAGCGTAACAATCGATTGACCTGCCGCCACCTGCGCAAATGATTTCACCTCGACGCCGGCAATTGTGCCGCTGAAGGGAGCCAGCAGCTTACTTCGATCGAGATTGTGGGTTGCCAGATCCAGTTGACGTTGCGCCTGGTCGAGCTGCGCTTTGGCAGTCAGGAGTGCTGCGTTGGCTCGATCGAAGTTGGCTTGTGTCGTAACAGCTCTCTTCAGAAGCTGATCCTGGCGCTGAAATTCCGCGTCGGCATTGTCCAACTGCGCCTGAGCCTGCTTTACGCCAGCGCTCGCCTGGTCGACCTGTGTCTGCAGCGACCGCGGGTCGATCTCTGCCAGGACGTCTCCTAATTGGACTTTTTGGCCAGCTTCCAGAGTTACGGCCCTGAGTTGTCCAGCGATTTCGAAGGATAGACGGCTCACATCGGCGGGCTGCAGGATGCTTGGGAAGTGGCGCAAACGGCTCTCCGCCGTCGCAGCGACCTTGTAGGCGCGAAGCCCGCGAACCGGCTGCTCGGCAGGCTCGCCCTGCTTTTCCGAGCAATTGCATAGGCCAAGAAGCAGGATCAGTCCCGTGGCTATCGCGAGCGCATTCTGACCGGATCTCATAACCAAGCTCCGCGCTACGGACTTTTCATATTATAGCTAAGTTATTTCGACCGTCCAATCGCAGCCTGAAAGACTGACGCTTATCCTACGGTCTGCCTCCTTGTCTTCTGCCAACCGTCTACCGGCCCGCAGCCTGATGGCGGATCGCTCGGCCTTTTCGGTTAGGAGGAGCGCCTCATCGCTACGAAGGTAGAAGTCTTTCTATAGCGACCAAGTTCGTGCGGCAGCGCGGTATGTCGCGATGGGCCACAGGCGGACATCCGCCTCGGGCCCATCACCGTTCCTCATCTTGATGCACGCGAATGTGGAGGCGCAATCTCCTCCTTGGAAATAGCTATTTAGAAGAAAGCGCCACCTGATCGACGTGCGCGTCGATGATCGGGCCGAACCCTTCCCAGTGTTCGCCGTTGAAGCGGCTCATTCGCATCTGTTCGACCGGATAAAAATCGGTCGGCGAGGTCTTGACGCGGATACCCGGACGGAGGGTTTCGATCTCGAAATCAAGATTGGCAACCACCTTCATCACGTTCTCACGTGTCAGGTTATCACCGCACTGTTTCAAGACTTCGACCAATCCCGTCGACAATGTGTAGGCCGCCAATGTACCGCCGTCGGACTTGTCGGCTTCCGGATAATACCTTGCTAGGAAGGCGCGAAAGTGCTGCATGCCGGGGTAGTTGTCCCACTGCGGATCGGTGACATCCATATTGTAGAGGGCGGTGAGGATACCCTCGGCATTCTTGGGGCCTGCGGGCTTCAGTACCCCACCAATTGAGCTCGAGACGTTCGACATGATGTGGATGGGGTGCCACCCGAGTTCAGCGACTTTTCTGATAGCCTGCGCCGCATATTTCGGTGTTGAAATATTGATGAGCACGTCGGGTTTCGCAGTCCTGATTGCCACTACCTCCGAATCTACGGTTGGGGTGCCGACATCATAGGGCGCGCTGACGATGACCATTTTGTCAAACTTGTCGCCAAGCCCGTCCTTGAGACCTTGAATGTAGTCCCTGCCAAAATCGTCGTTCTGGTAGAGCACACCAACTTTAGCTGTCGGATGGTTCTTCAGAATGTAGCTAGCATAAACACGAGCCTCCGCGCGGTAAGTCGGCTGCCAGCCGATCGTCCATGGAAAATGCTCATGATCGCCAAACCGCGAGGCACCGGTCGACACGAATAATTGCGGCACACGCATCGTATTCATGTATTTCTGGATAGCCGCGTTGGTGGCCGTGCCAAGTGACGCGAAAATCAGAAAGACCTCGTCGCTCTCGACCAGCTTGCGCGCTTGCTCCACCGTCTTTGGAGGACTATAGCCATCGTCGTAGGAAATGAAGATTATCTTGCGCTGATTGACCCCGCCGTTGTCGTTGATCATCCGAAAATAGGCGCTCATCGTCCGGCCGATGACGCCATAGGCCGACGCAGGTCCACTGTACGGCATAATGTTGCCGATCTTAATATCGGTGTCGGTTACACCAGCATCGTATTGTTTCTGAGCAATTGCGCCGCTTCCGCTGTAAGCGAACAAAATGATGGCGGTCGACAACGCCGCCCATCGTCGCGTGACGAAAGACATTATCGTTTCTCCCTATAACTGATGAAGGTGCCTGTTTGTTTGGACCTCTTGTCGGGTCTCTCGCGGAGATTGAACATCTTTTATCAAAGCCTGTCGACGTCAGACCACATCTCCGCCGTGCATTGGTGCGATTGGTCAATATAACTGACCGTCGCGTGTACTCTCGGCCGAAGAAGTGCGGTTGCTCCTAAATCAGAATGGCCAAGTTTCAGTCGCCTGCGGGTCAAAATATGAAGAACTCAACGTGAGCACATCCGGTCGGCTACGCCCCGTTGAACGGGCCTCAATGAGGCGTGTCGCTACTTCGCTGATGGGTCATTTTGGACGGTTTCAGCGGAGATTGTCGGCTGGCCGATGTCCGCTTCTACCCGCAAGCGTCCCCTTGCGGGAAACTACCTTGCCCTTGTCCAACTCGCATCTATCCGGATATGGCTGGCCGCGCGTTATGAGTTTACGCCCTGGGACTTCTTTGGCCGCACAACACTCGTCAGCATCGGAAAATGCCTGTTGCCGCCCACGAACGGCGGAAACCGGACGAAGTCCGCGCGCATGCGCTTGATCACGTCGGAGCTCAGCGCGAGCGCGAGGGCTTTCGGGCTGTCGAACATCAGTCTGTTGCGCTGCATGTACTCGACCCGCTGCGACGGCAGCCGGTCGACCCAATCGATGCGCGTGTAGATCTCGATCTGACGGACCTCAGGGAAGCTCCGCATGATCGACGGATGATGCTCCAGGTAATGCAAATTCCAGGCATTGATATCGTCGGCCGGCCCGGGATAGTGCACGAGGTAGCTGCACGGCGTGACCGTACCCTTCGCATGCGTGGCGTCGTCGACGGGATAGGCACGCGTCACCATCGCCTGGTGCGTCACGTCCAATCCGGCAAGGCTCGGCAGTCCGCGACCTGCCGCAAGACCTGCGAGCACGCCACCGCGATCCATCGCCGCCTCGCACGCAAACAGGTTCGGAAAACGCAGTTGCAGCGCAAATGCCGGCCCGGGCCCGTCGGCCTTGTAGGGATGATCGACCGATTGCTCCAGCGGCGTAAACAGCAGGCCCTCGGCCATCCCCGGAGTAGACCCCACCATGGCAGTGGCAGCCGCGAGATCGTCCGCGTGAATTCGTCGCTCGGCTTTCGGATCGGAGAACGTCATGAACAGCGAGATCATAGCGACACCATCTGCGTGTTTTCGTCTGCTTGGCGATGCAGCTCGAGCGCGGCACGGACGTCGTCGGGCCACGGAATTGCGCGATGATCGACCAGCGACGTCGCGGCGAGGATCTGGCGCGCCCGCCAGCGCACGCCATCTGCGCCCGTCACGACGTGCGCCAGATGGAGCGAGGCGCGGCCGATCCTGACGATGCGAAGGCCGAACGTCAGGCGTTCGCCGAATTTCGACGGCCGCGAGAAGTCGCAGGTCAGATGCACGGTCGGGGTCCCGATCCTGCGGACCGTGACCAGCTCGGGCCAGGAGAATCCGATTACAGCCCAAAACTCCTCGACCACGCCATTGAGCATGTTCAGGTAGGACGGGAAGTAGGCGATCCCCGATGGATCGCAGTCCCCGAACCTCAGCTCGCGATCGAACGAGAACGGCGTCATCAGATCGCGACAACGGGGTGCCGGATGACGCCGACGCCATCGACGCCCGCCTCGACCACGTCGCCGGGCCACAGCCATTCCTGCGGGCTCATGCCGGCGCCCACGCCTTCGGGCGTTCCGGTCGCGATGATGTCGCCCGGCTCGAGCGTCATGCCGGACGAGATGTCGGCGATCAGGGCCGGAATATCGAAGATCATGTATTTGGTGTTGGAGTCCTGCTTTATGACGCCATTCTTCGTCAGCCAAAGCCTGAGGTCATGCGGATCGGGAATCTCATCCGCAGTCACGATGCAGGGGCCGAACGGCGCGTAGGTGTCCATGCCCTTGGAAAAGATCCACTGTCCGGCGCGGCGATTGTCGCGCGCGGAAATATCGATCATCACGGAATAGCCGAAGACGTGGTCCATCGCCTTCTCGACCGGGATGCGGGTCGCGGTCTTGCCGATGATGACGGCGAGCTCGACCTCCCAGTCGAGCTGCCGGGTGATGCTGGCATCGTGCTGGATCGCGGCTCCCGGTCCGATCACGGCGGTCGGCGGCTTGGAGAACACCACCGGCTGCTTCGGCAGATCCTTGTCGGTGTCGAGGCTCTTGGCGGACTCCGCCACATGCGCCCGATAGTTCAGTCCGATCCCGAAGATGTTCTTCCGCGGGCGCGGGATCGGCGCCTGCAGCCTGACATCCTCGAGCGGAACGGCGGCGCCGACCGGCAGCGCCCCGTTGGCGCTGTCCAGGCATTCCCTCAGCGCCGGCAGCAGCGTGACGGCGTTATCGATCAAAGAGAGCATATCGCCTGCCCAGACAAGGCCGCGTGACGCACCGAGCCGCTCGACATCGACAACCAATCCGTTGACGACAACCCCAAGCCGGGCGCCGCTGGAGCCCAAGGTGTAGGTGACTAGACGCATGAGAGCTTGATCCGATTATTCGGGTTGAATTCTGCGGGGAAAGGTCAGGCCGCGACCGGTTGATGGCCGGCATTGTCGCCATAAGCCTCTTCCCGGTAGAGACCGAGCCCTTCGATGACGGGCAGGTCATTGAAGCAGAACAGGCAGGCGTCCTCGCTCCCGGAGGCGTTGCCGTGCTCATGCCAGGCCCAGGACGGAACGCAGAAAATATCGCGCTCCTGCCACTCGAACCGCTTGCCGCCGATCACGGAATAGCCGTGTCCTTTGGCGACCTGATAGACGAAGCTTCCGGTGTGCCGGTGCGACTTGGTCTTCTCGCCCGGCCGCAGCAACTGCATGCTCGCGCCGATGGTCTGCATCACATGTCCGCCGGTGATCGGATTGACATAGTTCATCAGGATGCCGTCATAGGGCGATCCGTCGGTGGCGGCGGCATATTTCCGCAACGACTCGTAAGTCGGCTCCCACTCATATTTGAACATCGGTGAATAACCGTTCGACCATCGCGAGCCCGCGGGCCGAAGGCCGGGATTGCCCCAGGTCTTGGTCATGTCGTCGACGGGATAGCCCGACTCCTCCTGCTGGACCTTCGGGTGCACGACGAAGAAATTGGCCTCCAGCGCATTGACGAGCGGAATGTCGAGCCCATCCTGCCAGATGCAGACCGAGCCGTTTCCCTCGACGCCATGCTCGTGCCAGGTGCCGTTCGGCGTCAGCACGAAATCTCGCGCGCCGAGTGTCATCTTGTGGCCATCGACGATGGTATAGGCGCCCGTCCCTTCCATGATGAAGCGCAGGGCGGAGGCCGAATGTGCATGAGCCGACGCCACTTCGCCCGGGTGCATCACCTGCAAGCCCGAATAGAGCCAGCCGACCGCGGCCGACACGTCGCGGCGACCGGGATTGTTGAGGTAGATCACCCGCCGTCCCGCCTTCTCCGGCGAGACTAACTCCACCGAGCGCAGCACGTGCTCACGCAGATCGCTGTAGCGCCAGAGAACGGGAACGGACGCCGACTGCGGCTGCCACGGCTCGATCTTGTTGGCGACCGTCCACAGCGCGGCCGCTTCGAACTTCTCGAGGTCCTTGTAGTAGGCCTTGAGCTCCGGGGTATCCTCGACATTGGCCCGGCCGATGACGTTTTCACCCATCCTGTCCTCCAAGTTTTATTTCATGACGTCCTGTCTCGTGCAGTCCTGTTTCTTGCAGTCCTGTCGCCACATCACGACTGTCGTCCTGGCCTAGTGCGCAATTGCGCACGGGAGCCAGGACCCATCACCACCGCATTTGATTGTGAAAGGGATCGCGGCCCCAGATCGCTCGACAATGACCATTCGGGGTAATGGGTCCTGGCTTTCGCCAGGACGACGGTGAGGAGGGTTCGCGATTCGTGGCGTCGTTGGATCGACACGTCCCATCATTCCGTCCTGCCGGGCACGAAGACTTCGGGGAATGCGACCAGCCGCGCGCCGTTCGCCGCCGCCTCACGCACCAGTGAGGCCGCCTTGTCGGCGGTCGCGCTTGCGTTGAGATATACAGGTGAAGCCTGGACGGCGGCGGCTCTAAAGCGCGGCAGCTTCAGCATTGGCCCTACCCTGTCGCTGGCTCATCATCGCCGTCCGGAGCAGAAATCCGCATAGCCTGACGGCAACGGCGCAGCGTTGACTTACTTTACATGTAAACGTATGCTATAGCATATTTCTGGAGGGTGCAATGGCTGAACGGTCTTTTGCTCGCGAGGTCGAGGATCTCCGGCTCGGCGACGGCGACACCTTCCGCGGCGAAGGCATCCTCGCCATCACCAAGGCACTTCTGCAATCGGGCGTTGCCTATGTCGGCGGCTATCAGGGCTCGCCGATCTCGCACCTGATGGACGTGCTGGCCGACGCCAAGGACGTGCTCGACGATCTCGGCGTCGTCTTCCAGAGTTCCGCCAATGAAGCGGCGGCAGCGGCGATGCTGTCGGCCTCCGTGATGTATCCGCTGCGCGGCGCGGTCGCGTGGAAGTCGACGGTCGGCACCAATGTTGCCTCCGACGCGCTGGCCAACCTCGCCTCCGGCGGCGTCACCGGCGGCACGATGATCATCGTCGGCGAGGATTACGGCGAAGGCTCCTCGATCATGCAGGAGCGGACCCATGCCTTTGCGATGAAATCGCAGATCTGGCTGCTGGATCCGCGGCCTGACCATGAATGCATCGTCAACCTGATCGAGAAGGGCTTTGAGCTCTCGGAGGTCTCGAACACCCCTGTCATGCTGGAGGTGCGCGTCCGTGCCTGTCACATGCACGGCAGCTTTGCCTGCAAGGACAATGTCAAGCCGGCCCACACCATCAAGGACGCCCTGAACAATCCGAAGCGCGACGTCGGCCGCATCGTGCTGCCGCCGGCGGCCTATGAGCATGAGCAGGAGAAGATCAAGACGCGGATGCCCGCAGCCATCAACTTCGTCCGCGACCACAGGCTGAACGAATGGATGGGGCCGAAGCAGGGCAAGGTCGGCATCATCATGCAGGGCGGGATGTACAACAATGTCGTCCGCGCACTGCAATATCTCGGGCTATCCGATGCCTACGGCAACACGCAGGTTCCGCTCTACGTCATGAACGTCACCTACCCCGTGATCGACACGGAGGTCGCCGAGTTCTGCCTCGACAAGGACGCCGTCCTGATCGTCGAGGAAGGCCAGCCGGAATATCTGGAGCAGGCGATCAACACGGTGCTGCGCCGCAAGGATATCCAGGCGCGCATCCACGGCAAGGACGTGCTGCCGATGGGCGGCGACTATACCGCGCAGGTGCTGCTCGGCGGCGTGCGCGAATTTATCGAGAAGACCGAGCCGCGGCTGCTCGGCAATCGGCCACCGGCGCCGGATGCGAGCCCTGTGCTCAACCACCCCGAGGTCGAGAAGCTGAAGCACGTCGTGCCGGCGCGTCCGCCCGGGCTTTGCACCGGCTGTCCGGAGCGGCCGATCTTCGCCGCCATGAAGCTCGTCGAGAGCGAGCTCGGCCAGCACCACGTCTCCGCCGACATCGGCTGCCACCTGTTCTCGATCCTGCCGCCCTTCAACATCGGCGCGACGACCATGGGTTTTGGCCTTGGCCCGGCCTCGACCTCGGCCTTCAACGTCAAGGCCGACAAGCGCTCGATCGCCGTGATGGGTGACGGCGGCTTCTGGCACAACGGGCTGACCAGCGGCATCGGCAACGCCGTCTTCAACAAGCATGACGGCGTCTTCATCATCGTCGACAATTACTACACCTCGGCGACCGGCGGTCAGGACATCCTGTCGTCGCGCGCGACGAGCAAGCGGCGAAACACCAACAACTCGATCGTGCAGGCCGTGAAGGGCATCGGCGGGCAATGGGTCCGGCAGATCGACCGCACCTACGATGTCGGCCGGATGCGCGACACGCTGAAGGAGGCGCTGACGACCAAGGAGCAAGGGCCGAAGGTCATCGTCGCGTCCTCCGAATGCATGCTGAACAAGCAGCGCCGCGTGAAGCCGCAGATCAGCAAGGCGATCAAGGACGGCGTTCGCACCGTCAAGGAACGCTTCGGTGTCGACGAGGATGTCTGCACCGGCGACCACGCCTGCATCCGCCTCTCCGGCTGCCCGTCGCTCTCGGTCAAGCAGCTCGACGATCCCTTGCGCGACGATCCCGTCGCGGCCATCGACAATTCCTGCGTCGGATGCGGCAATTGCGGCGAGGTCGCGGACGCGGCCGTGCTGTGCCCCTCGTTCTATCGCGCAGACGTCATTCACAATCCGACCGGCTGGGACAAGTTCAAGTCGCGGGTCGCCATGGCCGTGATCGGCTGGCTGCAACGGCGGCGTGATCGCCGGCGTCCGGCGCTCGAGGCTTTGGCATGAGAACCTTGGCATGAGAGACGAAACGGTCCAGTTGGCGCTCCCCGCCGCAGGTGACGCGACCGAGCGGCCGATCTCGATCGCGATCGTCGCGATGGGTGGCCAGGGCGGCGGCGTCCTCACCGACTGGATCGTCCAGCTCGCCGAGAACCATGGCTGGGTCGCGCAGTCGACGTCGGTGCCCGGCGTCGCCCAGCGCACCGGCGCCACGATCTACTACATCGAGGCGATGCCGCCGCTCGATGGCCGCAAGCCGATCCTGTCGCTGATGCCGACGCCGGGCGACGTCGACGTGGTGATGGCGGCGGAATTCATGGAAGCCGGCCGCTCGATCCTGCGCGGCCTGGTGACGCCGGACCGCACCACGCTGATCGCATCCAATCACCGGACGTTTGCGATCGGCGAGAAGATCGCGCCGGGAAACGGCATCGCCGACCAGGGCGCGGTGACCGGCGCCATCGGGGTCGCCGCCAAGACCGAGATCATCTTCGACATGAACGCGCTGGCGATCGCCAATGGCAGCGTCATCTCGGCCGCGATGTTCGGCGCGCTCGCAGGCGCCGGCGTGCTGAGCTTCAGCCGCGAGAGCTATCTCGACGTCATCCGCGCCGGCGACAAGGGCGCGCAGGCCAGCGTCCGCGCGTTCGAGGCCGCG
>NZ_JACMYP010000145.1 GCF_020889705.1 Bradyrhizobium altum
CGCGGGCGCGCTGCGCGGCCTCGGACTCGACCTTGCGCACCGCCTCTTCCAGCGACAGCCGCTCGCGGGTGATCTCGGATTCGGAGAGCGGCGGCTGCACGCCGCGGAGTTGCTGGATCAACGCCGTCCGCGCCCGCGCATACAGCGCACGGCGGGCCTCGCCGGGGGCGTTGGGGTCGAGTCCGGCGATGGCACGGGCGATCAGCGGGTAGTAGTCAGCCATGTCCACACAATTGGTGGGATATAGGTAATATCCCGTTAAGCCTCGAACGGATTCTGTACCAGAATAGTATCTTCACGTTCCGGGCTGGTGGAAAGCAGGGTGACCGGGCACCCCACCAGCTCCTCGACCCGGCGGACATACTTGATGGCCTGGGCCGGCAGGTCCGCCCAGGACCGCGCATTGGCGGTCGGCTGCTTCCAGCCCTCGATGATCTCATAGATCGGCTCGATGCGGGCCTGCGCGCCCTCGCCTGCCGGCAGGTGGTCGATTTCCTTGCCGTCGAGCTCGTAGCCGATGCAGACCTTGATGCTGTCGAACCCGTCGAGGATATCGAGCTTGGTCAGCGCCAGCCCGGCAATTCCGCAGGTGCGGACGGTCTGCCGCACCAGCATCGCGTCGAACCAGCCGACCCGGCGCTTGCGCCCGGTGTTGACGCCGAATTCCTTGCCGCGGCGGCCGATTTCCTCGCCGATCTCGTCGTTCAGCTCGGTCGGGAACGGACCCTGGCCGACCCGGGTGGTGTAGGCCTTGCAGATGCCGAGCACGTAGCCGACCGCGCCGGGACCCATGCCGGTGCCGGTCGCGGCCTGTGCCGCCACCGTGTTGGACGACGTCACATAGGGATAGGTGCCGTGGTCGACGTCGAGAAGCGCGCCCTGTGCGCCCTCGAACAGGATGCGCTTGCCCTCGCGGCGCTTGAGATCCAGCAGCCGCCACACCGTCTCGGCATAGGGCAACAGCTTCGGCGCCAGCGCCGTCAGCTCGGTCAGGATGCCCTTGCCGTCGATCTCCTCCAGATTGTTGCCGCGGCGCAGCGCGTTGTGGTGCGCCAGCAGGCGTTCGATCTTGTGCGGCAGGGTATCGAGATCGGCGAGATCCATCAGGCGGATGGCTCTACGGCCGACCTTGTCCTCATAGGCCGGGCCGATGCCGCGGCGGGTGGTGCCGATCGAGGTGACGGCGTTGGAGGATTCGCGCAGCGAGTCGAGCTCGCGATGCAGCGGCAGGATCAGCGTGACGTTCTCGGCGATCCGCAGATTGTCCGGTCCGACCGCAACGCCCTGCCCCCTCAGCTTGGCGACCTCGTCGAGGAAGGCCTGCGGATCGAACACCACGCCGTTGCCGATCACCGCGAGCTTGTTCGGGCGCAGCACGCCGGAGGGCAGCAGCGCCAGCTTGTAGGTCTCGCCATTGATCACGAGCGTATGGCCGGCATTGTGGCCGCCCTGGAAGCGCACGACGATGTCGGCCTGTTCCGACAGCCAGTCGACGATCTTGCCCTTCCCCTCGTCACCCCATTGGGCGCCGACGACGACAACATTGGCCATTGCGAAAATGTTCCCTTCAGGTGTTTCAGAGACCATGATCGCGGCGAAAACGCGTCCGCCCACAGCGACCATGCATGATATGCCCAGCCCAAACCGCGGCGCCCGACCGCGCGCACGCAAGGCGCCTACCGGATAACGGAAGCGGGTCGGCTGCGCAAGCAAGAACGGGGTCGTTTGCGCCTTTTACAGGGGCGACAAGCCTTTGATATCCCCTGAAAATTCCATGCCGCGCCCGGCCGCGCCGGACTGGCGGGAATTTAATGTTGGGGTCGCCTGACGCTGACCGTACGGCCGATTGATCGCCGGGCCCATTGCGGCGATCATTCGGCCGTATCAACCGGCCCGGACCATGCCCAATTCGACACAAGCGACGATTGCGCTGCGCAAGCTAGGCATTGCCTTCAAGCTCCACACCTATGTCTACGATTCCAGCGCCGAGAGCATCGGGCTGCAGGCGGCAGAGGCGCTCGGCGTCGACCCGAACCGCATGCTCAAGACGCTGATGGCGGAGGTCGACGGCAAGCCGGTCTGCGCCGTGGTGCCGTCCGACTGCGAGGTCAGCATGAAGAAGCTTGCCGCAGCCCTCGGCGGCAAGTCGGCCAGGATGATGCGCCCGGCCGATGCCGAGCGGCTCACCGGCTATCATGTCGGCGGCATCAGCCCGTTCGGCCAGAAAAAGAAAGTGCCGACCGCGATCGACGAGACCGCGCTCACCCATGTCACCGTGTTCGTCAATGGCGGCCAGCGCGGCCTGCAGATCGAGATCGATCCGAACGACGCCGCGCTTGCCGCCGGCGCCACGATGAAGGCGCTGGTGGCGACGCAGGACTAGAGCTTCGGTTCCGATTGAATCAGAACCGAAGCTCTGGATTCTTGTCTTGACGCGTTTTCTTCACGCGAACCCGGCACCCGCTTCGCGCGATCAATGCGAGGGCTTGTCCCTGTTGAACTCCGCGCCGACATAGTCGGACAGGCCTGACAATTCCTCCGCCGAAATATCGTTGACGTTGAGCCTGAGCTGCATGATCGCGAGGTCGAGCAGATGTGCGGCGAAGGTCGCGCCGGCCGCCGTCACGATGCTGCGCTGCTCGATCAACACCGCGATGACGTCGCGCAAGCTGCGCATTTGCACTTGATCCATGGCCCTCTGCCCGATGCTGGCCGTCGTGATGTGTGTTGTCATTGGGATACCGATTGTAATGTGCTGATGGACGCCGCGCTGGCGGATGAAATGTACGGCAGCCGCTCGGCATCCTCGCCGAGATGCAGGATGCGCGATGGCAGCTCGCGGACTTCGATGTCGATCGTCATCGGCGGCGGAATCAGCGTCACCGAGGCTTTCGGCCACGGCGCCGGATTCGGGCTGACGGCGGTGAAGCGATAGGCCGCGGCGATCTCGAGCGCGAGCAATTGCAACTCGAGCATCGCAACCCCCATCCCGGCGCAGGCGCGCGGGCCGGCGCCGAACGGGATGTAGGCGTCGGTGTTGTAGCGCCGCGTCATCAGGAAGCGGTCGGGATCCTCGAAATGCCTGGGATCGCGCTGCAATTGCCAGGGACAGATCAACAGCGAAGTGCCTACCTTGAGGTCGCGCCTGCCGATCGTCACCGGCTGCATCACCTCGCGCGAGAACCACCAGGCGCTGGGATAGAGCCGGCAGACCTCCTTGACAAACGTCGCGCTCAGATTGGCGCGCTTCACCGCGTCAAGCCGCAGCTCGCCGTCGTCGCCAAGGCACTCCGCCGCCTCGTCGGCAATGTCGTCCATCAGGGTGGGATCGGCGGCCATCTGGTAGAACATCCACGCCGCAGTCGAACCCGTGGTGTGATGGCCGGCCAGCAGCAGTGTCAGGATCTCGTCCTCGAGATCGCGATCGCTCAGGCCGAGCGCCTCGAGATCGCGCAGCGCGCTACTTGAGCCCGCCTTGCGGCGCAGGCGCTGCACCACCGTCGACATCGCAAGCTTGGCGCAGACCCGGTTCTGCCGGCGCCGGTACCAAGCCACCGGACCGAACGGCAACGCGCGGAACATCTCCTCGGCCAGATCGTCCTCGATCACGCCGACGGCCTGAACCAGCGCTTCCTCGTCGCCAGACGACATCACCTGGGAGCCGAAGATCGCGACGCAGATGGTCCGCAGCGCCAGCATCGCGGTGACATGGTGCGGATCGAACGATCCGAGCCGCGCAAGGCTGGCGCCGACCGCGCGGATCTCGGCGCACATATGCGGCAGGAATTTCTCGACGCTGCCCTTGGCCATGTGCTTCTGCAGCACCGTCCGCCGCCGCTTGTGCTCCTCGCCGCTCAGCATCAGCGAGCTGCGGCCGAGCACCGGCGTCAGCTTCTTGATCAGCTTGCCCTTTCCGATGTCGGCCTCCGGCGCCTTGAGGATCGGGCGCAGCAGATCGGGATCGTTCACCAGAAAGACCGGCGCAGGACCGAGCCGCAGGGGCACGAGCCCCAGTTCGGCCTCGTTGCCGCGCGTCAGCAACAGACGCAGCGGGTCACGCTGGAATGCTCGAACGTCCGAGAACATGTGAGGCATCGTGAATCTCCAATTGCCGTCCAAGGTCGAGGAATTTGGTCAGGCCGGGATTGTCGGCGAGACCAAGCGGGATTTCTCCGGCGAGCGCCGTCAGCGGGCGGCCCATGCGATCATTGCCGATCTCCTGCGGCGGGCCGTAGCGGCGGGTGCGGATGTCCATGCGGGTGAGGAAGCGCTCGTAGGAAAGGTCGGCGAGCGCCACGAGTGCCGCCGCCCCGCGCAGCTCGGCGAAGCGGAACATCAGCGCGTAGTTGACGCGTGCCGTCCGTGACCTCGCGACACCAGGCAGCACGCCGAAACGGCTGATTTCCCAGGCGTCGCGGCGGCTCGGAAAGCGGCGCACCGCCAGCTGCGGGAATACCGACTTGGTCAGATAGGGATAGTCGGTGCGGATCGCGCGGAAGCCACCGACCAGCTCGGCGCCTGCGAACAACAGGCAGTGCTCGGTATACCAGCTGTCGAACTGATCGCGTTCGACGTCGCCGGTCGTGCTCAGAAGCCAGCCGCAATGGTCGACGAACAGCCGCTTGCGCAGCCGCAACATCGCCCCGACATGCGCCGGATCAAGCTCTTCCCTGGTGATGAGTGCATGATATCCGTCCAATGAATGCGGCATTATCCTTTCCTCCAAATGCGGAACATCTGGAACGAAAGGGGCCAAATGTGGTACCCCCGGAAACCGGGGGTTTTAGTCAATGGGCCTGGTAGACGCGATTTCAACCATCGAGGCGTCGGATACCATCGACGAGCTCAGCTCGTCATTGCACTGTGTCATCCAGAACTACGGCTTCTCGGGCTTCGCCTTTGTCGATGCCGGCCGGCCTGACCTCGATCTGCCCTATCATGTCGGCACCTTTCCCGACGCCTGGAAGCGGGCGTATGTGCAGAACGAGTTCGTCCATGCCGATCCGGCGCTGGCGCGGTCGCGACGCACCAACACGCCGTTCAGCTGGAGCAGCCTGAAGCTGCCGGAGCGAAGCGGACACAAGCGGGCGCCGGAGGTCAAGACGATGGATGCCGCCCGCGAGTTCGGCTTCAAGGACGGCTTCGTGGTGCCTTTCCATTATCGCGACCGGCTCGGCGCCGTGCATTCGAGCTCGACGGTGTTCTTCTGGGAAGACCAGCCGCGCGACTTCGACAAGCTGTTCATTTGCCATCGCCATGAACTGCATCTGTTGATGATCTACTGGGTGCAGCGGGCGATGGACATCGTCAACCGCGACCAGCGCAACGCGCCGACCATTCTCAAGCCCGCCGACGCCGCCGAGACCATCAAGCTCACGGGACGGGAGAAGGAAGTGATCGCCTGGGCGGCGCGCGGCAAGACCGTGGCCGACACCGCGCAGATCCTCGGTATTTCGCCGGAGACGGTGGAGGGCTTCATCAAGCAGGCGCTGCGCAAGCTCGAGGCCTCCAACAAGACGCACGGGGTGGCGAAGAGCATCGCGCTCGGGATCATCGACCTGTGAGCGGCACCCCGCAGCCGTCGCGACGCTCCGAGGGCTGCTTCGGTGCGCGCCGCTTCCGTGCGCCCGGTACCGCCGCGCTCGGCGGCAACGCCACGGACTGTGGCGAGGTCACACATCCGGGTTGGATTCGCCTCAGCGATCGCCCCCAGATTGCATTCGCGTACGATCTTGATAATAAGGCTGCATAATAAGGCTGCGGCCCGATGACAGGGATCTCAGACCATGGGTGCGTATTGCAGTACCCGCCCGGTGCGACCGCCGAGCTGTCGTGAAAGCACGGATCGTCCTGCACGTCGCCCGGTGCGCCGGGACCGATTGTCGATCCGGGTAATCCGTAGAAGTCCCGTCGCGACGAACCGCCGTTCCATTTGCTACCAATCATCGTCGCGGACATGCTGTCGACGGACGTAGCTGGAGGTCGCCCAAGCGCACCATGAGCACATCGCAGGACGATCAGATCGATCAACTTGTGCAGGCGCGCTGGCGCGCAATCGGGCTGTCGCAGGCAGATCTCGCCGAGATCCTGTGCGCGAGCGCCTCCCTGCAAAAGAACGGCGTGGACGGCACCGTCAAGATCGATACCGGCCGCCTGACGACCGTCGCCGAGATGCTCGGGATCGCCGCCGACATCCTCAATCGCCGGCCCGCCACCACAGTGCAGACACAAGGCGGCCAGGCGTCGGAATCGCTGCAATCCCTGCTCGAGCTGCGCATGCTGCGGGTGTTCCGCGACGTCAAGGACCCCGACACCAAGCGGATCCTGATCGAGCTCGCCGAGCAGATCGTCAAGCGCCAGACCACGCCGCCGGAGACCGGCTAGAGCATGATCCGGAAAAGTGCGAAGCGGTTTTCCCTCGCGACAAACGCGGAACGTGTTTGCGCGGAGATCATGCTCAAACAAGAGGCTTGTGGCGGATCGGCTGGTGCCGACCGGCCTGGCAAAGCGCCGTCGCGCCTCTCGTAAGGGGCCTTCGCGCATGGTCGCGATGCGTCGATCACCATTGATAGAACGGCGGAATCCGTGTCTGTGACGGGTGCCGGGGCGATCCATACCGGCCCGGCGACGGCCGGGCGGGCGGGCCGCGGCGTCGTGAACCCGGGCCCTTCGCATGTCTGCCACCGATTCCACCACAACGCCTGCGTCCGGCTCCTGGATCGCCAACCAGCCATATCTGCTGCTCTGCATCACCGCGATGTGCTGGGCCGGCAATGCGATCGTCGGCCGGCTCGCGGCCGGCCACATTCCGCCGGTGACGCTGTCGTTCCTGCGCTGGTTCGTGGCGTTCCTGATCATCCTGCCGTTTGCCTGGAAGCACCTCGCCAGCGACTGGCCTGCGATCCGCAAGAATCTCGGCATCATGATGCTGCTGTCGTTGACCGGCATCAGCGCCTTCAACACGCTGCAATACTGGGCGCTCGAGCACACCCAGGCGCTCAACACGCTGCTGCTGCAATCCTCCGTGCCGCTGATGGTCGCGCTGTGGTCGCTGATCCTGCTCGGCGCACGGCTGACGCTGGCGCAGCTCTGCGGCGTGTTGCTGTCGCTCGCCGGCGTGCTGGTGATCCTGCTGCACGGCGATCTCACGACGCTGTCGAAGATCGAGTTCAACAAGGGCGACCTGATCTTCATCGCCGCGCTGGTGATCTTCGCGCTGTACTCGGTGCTGACCCTGAAGCGGCCCAAGATCCACGGGCTGTCGGTCGCGGCATTCACCTTCGGCTGCGGCGCGCTGTTCCTGATCCCGTTCCTGATCTGGGAACTCGGCACGCGTCCGGTCATGCAGCTCACCACCAGCAATCTGCTGTCGCTGTTCTATGTCGCGGTATTCCCCTCGACGGTGGCCTATCTGTGCTTCAACCGCGGTGTGCAGCTGATCGGCGCCAACCGCGCCGCGCCGTTCTTCCACATGGTTCCGGTGTTCGGCACCATCATGTCGATCGTGTTCATCGGCGAGCATCCGCAGGCCTTCCATTTCATCGGCTTCGCGCTGGTGCTGGCCGGCGTCTTCGCGGCGTCGCGGAGGCAGTCGGCGGCGTGAGCGTCGGCGAGGAGCTCTATCGTTCCCTCTCCCCGTTCTTACGGGGAGAGGGTTAGGGTGAGGGGCTCGTTCCACAGCAACGGTGAGGGATGAATCTGCGGAGGCTCCCCCTCACCCGGATCGCATTCCGCTGCGCTGCATGCGGTCCGACCTCTCCCCGCAAGCGGGGAGAGGTAAGAGGACAGGCGCGGTGACTATCGGCGGCAAATCCGCTATCTCTTGAGGTCTGCTTCGCGGACAGGTCCCAACGCATGGCGCGCGCCAGCAATCTCGTGATCGGCACCCTGACGCTGGCTTTGATCGCCGGCTCGCTCGGCGGCTGGCTGGGCTATCAGCGCTATGCCGGCATCAAGCGGATGGTGCCATTCCGCGTCGTGTTCGAGGGCTCGGCCTCCGGCCTGCGCCGCGGCGGCAGTGTCAACTTCGCCGGCGTGCGGATCGGCGAAGTGGTCTCGATCAGGCTCGACCGTCATCGCGTGGTGGCGATGACGCGGATCGAGGGCAACGCCCCGATCAAGAAGGACACCCAGGTCGGCCTCGAATTCCAGGGCCTCACCGGGATCGCCTCGATCTCCTTCACCGGCGGCACCGACGATGCTCCGCCGCCTGCGCTCGGCGCCGACGGCATTCCGGAACTGACCGCCGACGCCGAAGGCACGATGGGCATCCAGGAGAAACTGCGGGTCGCGCTGCGCAATGTCGACCGCGTCATCACCGAGAACGAGGCCGACATCAAGGACTCGCTGCTCGGGCTTGAGAACTTCACCAACTCGCTGTCCGGCAATGGCGAGCTGATCGCGGGCTTCATCGACGCCGCCGAGGACGGCGTCGACGCGGTCGACAGCAAGTTGACGTCCGCCGACAAGTTCCTGAAGAGCTTCGGCAGCGACAAATATGGCGGCGAGCTGCTGCCGACAGTGATCTCGTTGCGCGAGCTGATCCAGAGTTTTGACAAGAAATCCGGCGCCATGATCGCCGAAACCCGCAGGACGCTCAGCGACGTCAGCCAGTCCGTCAACAAGTTCAACGAAAAAATTGTCGGGCGCGGCGGCAGGCGCTAGCCTCGCGTTCCAGCCAAGAACCAAGAACAACGGAAACACTCGACGTGCACGACCGGACCGCAGCCCCTTCCCCGCCGCCCGCAACCGTCAACCGCGCGGCGAGCGCCGTGCCCCGGCATTTGCGGCGCTATCTCACACTCGACGATTTTGAGCCGCAGGCGCGGCGGCTGTTGCCGAAATTCCTCTACGGCTACATCTCCGGCGGCGCCGAGACCGATGCGGCGCGGTCAGACAATCGCCGGGCATTCGATGAATACGGCTTCGTGCCGCGGGTGCTGAGGGACGTCTCCGGCCGCGACCAGACCACCACGCTGTTCGGCAAGAGCTACGCCTCGCCGTTCGGGATTCCGCCGATGGGCTCGTCGGCGCTGTGCGCCTATCGCGGCGACATCGTGCTGGCGCGGGCGCGCGGCCGCGGCCAACGTCCCGATGATCCTCTCGGCGTCCTCGCTGATCCGGCTTGAGGACGTCCGCGCCGCCAACCAGCAGGCCTGGTACCAGGCCTATCTCGCCGGGCTCGACGAGCGCATCGAGCCGCTGGTCGATCGCGTCGCCGCGGCCGGCTACGACACCTTCGTCGTCACCGCCGACGTGCCGGTGCCGCCCAACCGCGAGAACAACATCCGCAACGGCTTCCAGGTGCCGCTCGAGATCACGCCGCGGGTATTCTGGGACACCATCACCCATCCGGACTGGCTGCTGAACACCTGGGCGCGCACCGTGTTCAATCACGGCATGCCGCATTTCGAGAACATGGACGCCAAGCGGGGCCCGCCGGTGCTGTCCAAGAATTTGATGCGCAACATCGGCAGCCGCGACCAGCTCGCCTGGAAGCATGTCGAGCTGATCCGCAAGCGCTGGCGCGGCAAGCTCGTGGTCAAGGGGCTGATCTCGCCGGAGGACGCGCGGCTGGCGCGCGAGCACGGCTGCGACGGCGTGATGGTTTCCAACCATGGCGGCCGCCAGCTCGACTACACCGTCTCGGGCTTGCGCACGCTGCCGGAGATCGCGGCGCAGAAGGGCAGCATGACCGTGATGATGGACGGTGGCATCCGCCGCGGCACCGACGTGATCAAGGCGCTCGCGCTCGGTGCAGACTTCGTCTGGATCGGCCGTCCGTTCCTCTATGGCGCGGTGGTCGCAGGCGAGGCCGGCGTAGCGCGCGCGATCTCGCTGCTGCACGCCGAGATCGACCGCGATCTTGCGCTGCTCGGCATCCGCAGCTTGAAAGAGATTACGGCGGACCTGGTGCGGAAATATTGAGCTCAGGCATAGCGCGCCGCGCCCATGCAGATGGCGGTGATCGCGAGCAGCCCGGCCGCAATGCGCTGGGCGGCCGCGAGCCGCGAACGTGCGGCTGACGCGTCGGCCACGGCGTTGCGCAACTGCCTGATCGCGCCGCCTCCGACGATGATCTGAACGGCAATGGCGGCGAGCGCGGCAATCGCGCCGCCCGCCAGGATCTGCTCCGACAGCGCGAACGAACCTTCATGGACCAGGCGCCACAGCGTGGCGCCGGTCACGATCGCAACCGTCGCCGCGCCGATTTGCGGAACCAAGAGCTTTTCGCCACCGAGGCCGCCGGTGCGCGCCAAAGTGAAGCTGGAGCCGGCCCAAAACACCGAAGACAGGACGTGAAGGGACAGGGCTATGATGAGGGCTGTCTGCATGATCTCGCTCCAAATGGGCACTGGAAATTAGATATACATAATGTATAGTCAATATGACAAATGCAAGGCAAACCAATGCCGCCGCGCAGTTATGTGAGCCCGGCGCGCAGCGCCGCCGCCGCCGAGACCCGCGAGCGCGTGATCGAAGCCGCCTCGCGCACGCTGCGCGAAGGCGAGAGCATCGCGCGCTTCTCGCTGGATACGGTGGCGAAGGCCGCCGGCGTGACCCGGCTGACCGTCTACAACCAGTTCGGCTCGCGGCGCGGGCTGCTGGAAGCCGTGTTCGACGAGATCGCGCGCCATGGCGGGCTGCATCAGCTCGCCGACGCCATGGCGATGGCCGATCCGCGCGCCGCGCTCGACCGCATGGTCGAGATCTTCTGCGGCTTCTGGAGCCGCGATTCCGCGGTCGGACGCCTGCACGACGCGATGGCGACCGATCCCGAATTCGCCGAAGCCGTGCGCGAGCGCAACGAACGCCGCCGCCGCGGCGTCACCGCATTGATCGACCGCATCGCAGGCAAGGGCGTGTCGCCCCAGGCCCGCAAGGATGCCGTCGACCTGATCTTCGCGCTGACGAGCTATCCGACCTTCGCCTCGCTGAGCGCGGGGCGGTCAAGGGATGAGGTTTGCCGGGTGGTGCAGACGGCCTGCCGCGCGGCGCTTGCGCCGCTAGTAAACCCGTCATCCTGAGGCGCGAGCGGAGCGAGTCTCGAAGGATGAATCGGCCACGGTCGGGCCGTCGACCCTTCGAGGGCCGCTGAAGAAGCGGCCACCTCAGGGTGACGGAGATGGATTGGCGTACACGGGTTCAGTCAAGAGACGTGCGTCTTGCTACTCGCCGGTTTTAAATTTGCTGTAGGCCTCGCGTGTCGCGATGATGACGTGCTCCTCGCAGCCGTTGCGGCGGTGCGGGTCGCAGCGGGTCTCGTAATCGGCCGAGGTCATCATGTCGAGGAAGGCCGCGACGCTCGGGTAATAGACCAGCGCGAGGTAATCCCAGCGCTGGCCGGCCGGCTCGCCCAGCGCGACCGTCTCGGCGCTGCCGGTCCAGAGCAGCGTGCCGCCGCGTGCCTTGATCATGGGGACGGTGAGCGCGCTGTAGCGCAGATAGGCATCCCAGCCCGAGCCGTCGCCATCGAGCGACCGCTGGCGAAATCGCATCAGATTGACCATCACGACCGGAGCCTCTTGGTCCAGTTCGCTCAAGCCTTTGACGTTCAAGAGATCGACACCCATCCACCAACTCCCGCCCAAAGTCACATCAGTCCGGGCCGGGTCGGACCGGCCGCAACGATTATGTCACATCGCGGGACTACCCTGAAATGCCGGCAGGCCGTAAGCTCGTCACCCGATCTCGGAGGTCAATGCCGTGATGACCCTTCCCGAACTTGCGGCCGACGCGCTCGGCAAATTCCTCGGCGAATACATGCAGCGCCGCTTCGGCTCTTCGCAGACCGAGCTGGTCGAGATGGTGCCCTCGATCGCGCGGATCGCGATCGAATGCATCGGCAACAGCGACGCGCTCTATCACAATGTCGAGCACACCATGCTGGTGACCCTGGCCGGCCACGCCATCCTGCGCGGCCGCGCGCTGCACTCGCACATGAGCGCCGAGGACTACGCGCATGTCATCGTCGCCTGCCTCACCCATGACATCGGCTATGTGCGCGGGCTGTTCGATGCCGACGACCAGAACGGCTATCTGGTCGCCGCCGACGGCCGCAAGGTGATCCTGCCGCGCGGCTCGTCGGATGCGGCGCTGATGTCCTATCACGTCGACCGCTCCAAGATCTTCGTGATGGAGCGGCTCAAGGGCGTCGCCCTCCTCGACAAGGAGCGCATCGCGCGAGCCATCGAAGGCACCCGCTTTCCGCAAAGCGCACCGGACGGGAATGAGGAGTTCGGCGAGGAGGCCATCCTGCTGCGGGCCGCCGACCTGATCGGCCAGCTCGGCGATCCCCATTACATCCGCAAGGCCAACGCGCTGTACCTCGAATTCGAGGAGGCCGGACTGAACCGCCAGCTCGGCTACGATTCGCCGGCCGACCTCGTCGACCTCTATCCACGCTTCTATTGGGACAGCGTCGCACCGCACGTGCAGAAGGCGATCCGCCACCTCAACATCACCTCCAGCGGGCGGCAATGGATCGCCAATCTCTACAGCAACGTGTTTCGCGCCGAGCGCGACATCTCGCTGTCCGGGCCGCAGAAATAGGTTGAAGGCCGCGCAGGGCCGCACGCAAGAAACTATCCCCGTCATCCTGAGGCGCGAGCGAAGCGAGCCTCGAAGGATGAATCGGCCACAGTCGGGCCGTGCATCCTTCGAGGCTCGCCGAAGAGGCTCGCACCTCAGGATGACGGGTTCTGTTATTCCACGGCAATGACATCTCCGGCGGTGTGGCTCCCGCGCCTGATTGTAGGCTCGCGCGCATGGCTCCAATCCGCTCTTTCGTCTTGTGGCGGCGGCGGATTCGGGCACAACATCCGCCAGATAATGACCGCCTTGCCCGCACCTGCCACATCCCCGCGCCGCTCGCCGCTGCACTGGCTCAACAACCAGCCCTATCTGCTGCTGAGCCTGACGTCGCTGTTCTGGGCCGCCAATATCGTGCTGGCGCGGCATGTCGGCAGCCATGTGCCGCCGGTCACGCTGACCACGATCCGCTGGTTCGGCGTGTTCCTGATCCTGTTGCCGTTCGCCTGGCCGCATCTGAAGGAGGACTGGCCGAAGCTGCGCAAGGCGCTGCCGCTGATGCTGCTGTTGTCCGCGGTCGGCTTCGCGTTCAACAACGCGATCTCCTACTGGGCGATGCAATATACCGAGGCGTTGAACGCGCTGCTGATCCAATCGGCGGGGCCGCTGTTCGTGGCGCTGTGGTCGCTGATCCTGTTCGGCGTGCGGTTGACGCCGGCGCAGCTTGCCGGCATCGCGATCTCGCTGGCCGGGGTGCTGATCATCATCCTGCGCGGCGATTTCTCGGCGCTCGCCAGCATCAGCTTCAACCGCGGTGACATCATGTTCGGCGCCTCGCTGGTGTCGTTCGGACTCTATTCGGCGCTGATCCCGCGGCGGCCGAAAATCCATCAGCTCTCGCTGATCTCGTTCACCACCTGCTGCGGTGCGCTGATGCTGTTGCCGCTGGCTATCTGGGAATTCGTCAACGGCGTAACGCTGAAGCTCGACGTTCTGACCTTTGCCACGCTGGGCTACACACTGATCTTCCCGTCCACGCTCGCCTACCTGTTCTTCAACCGCGGCGTCGCATTGATCGGCCCGAACCGCGCGGCGCCGTTCTTCCATCTGGTGCCGGTGTTCGGCTCGGCGATGGCGATCCTGCTGCTCGGCGAGACGCTCGCGCCGTACCATCTGATCGGCTACGCGCTGGTGCTCGCCGGCGTCATCATCGCCTCACGGCAAGGCTCGGCGAAGCGCTAGCTGACGCCGAGGATACGGCTAGAGCGTTTTCGAGCGAAGTGGGCACCGGTTCGCGTGAAGAAAACGCGTCAAAGCAAGAATCTAGAGCTTCGGTTCTGATTCAATCAGAACCGAAAACGCTCTAGCCTACCTTGCGCAAGCCGGCGGATTTGCGTGGCGAATGTGGCTTTGCCGCCAGCGTTTCCGTGATGAAGTCGATGAACCGCCGCACCTTGGCTGGCACGTGGTTACGCGAGGCGTAGTAGACGTAGAGCGGGAAACGCTCGTCGGGCCAGTCCGGAAACAGCTCGATCAGCGCGCCGCTCCTCAGATGATCGTCGAGGCCGAGATCGATCACCTGCGCGATGCCGAAGCCGGCCAGGCATGCGCCAAGCTTGGTTCCTGAATCAGTCACGGTGAGCCGCCCGTTGACCGCGACCGGCACGACCTCGCCGCCGCGCCAAAACTCCCAATCGAAGGGACGCCCGGTCGCCGCGTCGATTGCCAGGATGCACTGATGGTCGCGGCTCGCCAGCTCCCGCGGATCGAGCGGCCGGCCGTGTCGTTCGAGATAGATCGGCGAGGCCACGGTGAGCACGCGCGCATCGAGGACGCGGCGCGCAATCAGCGCCGACGGCGCCGGCTCGCCGAAACGCACCGCCAGGTCAAAACCGTCGCTGACCAGATCCGCGATCCGGTCGCGGGTCTCGATCCGCACCTCCATGCCTGGATTCTGCAGCAGGAACTCGCTCAGCTTCGGCGACAGCACCATGCGGGAGAACAGCGGATCGACATTGACCCGCAGCCTGCCGCGGACCGCATCGCGCGATTTCGAGGTCTCCGCCGCCGCCTCGCCGATCCCGGCCAGATGCGCGGCAACCCGCTCGACCAGCGCACGTCCTTCCTCGGTGAGCTCGACGGCGCGGCTCGTGCGGTGAACCAGCCTGGCATCGAGGCGCGCCTCGAGCTTGGCGATCGCCTTGCTGACCCCGGATTGCGTCATGCCGAGCCGTTCGGCGGCCCGGCCAAAACTGCGCGCATCCGCCAGCGCCGCGAGGACCACCAGGCCGCCAACCAGCCGACCGTCAACTTCATCCATGCCGATGCCTCTCAGTCATCCAAGAGATGACCGCCCAGTCGTAGCACTCCGCCACCATATCGGCCACTGTCGGCGCAGATCACCGGTTCGATCCGGTGAGACCACCGCCACATCATCCGCTACGGAGATTTTGCAATGAGCGACATCCAGGCCATCGCATCCGCGATCGATGGATATTTCAACTTGATGTATGACGTCGACGACAGCGGGTTCCGCGACGTCTTCTCCGATGCCTGCATCGTGCACGGCATCCGGGACGGCAAGCACACGGTGCGGTCGGCCGCGGAATTCCGCGACTTCATCCGCAGCCGTCCCTCGCCGGCGTCGATGAAATCGCCGCGCGACGAGGCCATCATCAGCATCGACCAGACCGCGTCCGATCTGGCCATCGCCAAGGTGCGCGTCAGGGCCGGCCAAACCGGCTTCATCGACCATCTCGTGTTTCATCGGATCGACGGCCGGTGGCTCATCACCACCAAGGCTTTTCACGTCGCGCAGGTCTTCGCGGCGGGATCGTAGCGTCGCCCCACGACCGGCTTTTCGGAATATTAGAAATGTGACACTGATTTGCCCGACGTGTCAAGTTGCCTGGTCGAGCGCCGGCCGCCACCGGCTACTTTGCATGGGGTTGTTTTCGATATTTTGGCGGCGCGCCCCTGCGACGGCCCGGGAGTAGCTATGCGGCGAAAGGCTGCTCCCGGCACGCCTTCCGCAGCCATGGGGAAGCCGCTCGCCGTCACCACCAAGCGCAAGTCCGGGCTGCTGCCGGACCTGCCGACGATGGAACAGCTTGTGCTGTGGGAGAAGCCGATCGCCGACGCCGGGATCGAGAAGCAGTAGGCTAAGCGTACACCACGATCGGTGTGCGTCTCATGTGCACCTACGAAGCCTGCCAATTCCGTCATCCTGAGGAGCGCGCTCTTGCGCGCGTCTCGAAGGATCGACGGCCACCAGCCGGGCCGATTCACCCTTCGAGGCTCGCCCAGCGGCGCAATTGCGCCGCAAGGCTCGCACCTCCAGCGACAAAGGCGAAGCCTTTGCGCGGGGATGACGGGGTGCACAGTCGTGGAATGCGCTGGGTGGGTTGCGCTTCGCTAACTAACCCACCCTACGCAATTCGTTACGCCGCACGCACCTTCTGCAGGAACTCGTCGACCGCGTTGCGCAGCATGCCCGATTGTGTGTCGAGCTCGCGCGCATTCGACAGCACGTCGCCGGCCGCGGTGCCGGTAGCGGCGGCTGCGGTGGTGACGCCGCCGATATGGGCGGAGATCTCGCTCGAGCCGGCTGCGACCTGCTGAATGTTGCGCGCGATCTCGCGCGTCGCATCGCCCTGCTGGTCGATCGCGGTCGAGATCGAGGCCGTGATCTCGCTCATCTGCGCGATGGTCGCGGTGATGCCGCCGATCGAGGTCACCGCCTCACCGGTGGAGGCCTGCATCGCGGCGACCTGCGCCGAGATCTCCTCGGTCGCCTTCGCGGTTTGGTTGGCTAGCGCCTTCACCTCGGAGGCGACCACCGCAAAACCGCGGCCGGATTCGCCGGCGCGTGCCGCTTCGATGGTGGCGTTGAGCGCGAGCAGGTTGGTCTGGGCGGCGATCGAGTGGATCAGCTTGACCACCTCGCCGATCTTCTCGGCGCCGGTGGAGAGCGCCTGCACGGTCGCATTGGTGCGCTCGGCATCGGCCACCGCCTGGCTTGCGACCTCGCTGGAGCGCGCCACCTGGCGGGAGATTTCCGCAACCGAGCTGGAGAGCTCCTCGGCCGCCGCGGCGACGGTGCCGACATTGTTGGAGGCAGAGTCGGAGGCAGCACCCACGGTCGCGGCCCGCGCGCTGGCGTCGCTGGCGGTTGCGGTCATCGACTGCGCCGTGGTCTGCATGCCGGCGGCGGCGGAGGCCACGGTGCGGACGATGCCATTCACGCTGCGCTCGAAATCGCTGGCAAGGCCCTGCATCGCGCTCCGCCGCTCGGCGGTGGCGCGCGCCTGCGTCTCGGCCTCGGCCTGCTCGAGGCCGCGGATACGGATCGCATTGTCCTTGAAGACCTGCACGGTCGCCGCCATCCCGCCGACCTCGTCGCCACGGCCGACGCCGGGAATGTCACCGTCGAGCTTGCCGTCCGCGATGTCGCGCATGCGGGCACCAAGCAGGTTCAGCGGCCGGGAAATGCTGCGCCCGATCAGCCAGGCGACCGAACTCGAGATGATGCCGATGCCGATGATCGCGAGCCCGAGCAACCAGGCAATGGGACGCATCTTGGCGTCGATATCGTCGAGATAGGCGCCGGTGCCGAGATACATATCGAAGCCAGGCACTGCGACCGCGTAACCAAGCTTCCGGATCGGCGTCTCCTGACCAGGCTTCACGTATTCATAGAACAGCAGAATCTCGCCCTTGGCCTTCACGCCATCCATCAACTCCTGCGACAGCTTGCGGCCATTGGTCACGACGTCCATCCGATTGGTGCCAACCTGCTTCGGATCGGGTGCCAGCACCGTGATGCCGTTGTAGTCCGTGCCGAACAAATAGCCCGAGCCGTTATCGTAGGTCATCGCGTTACCGCGCTTGCCCAACTCGGCCAGCGCCGCTTCCTTGGTCATCTTTCCGGCGTCGACATCCTTCTTCAGGCTCGCCGCCATGTTCCTGGCCATATCGACCATGGCCTTGGCCTGGTCGATGCGCGCATTCGTCATCTCACGCTGCATCAGATTGATCGCCAGGATGCCGGCCGCGCACAGGCCGAGGAGCGCCACCCCCACCAAAATGCCGAGCTTGGGGGTGATTTTCAGATTTGACAGCTTCACGGGGATCTCCAGAAGAGGCGGGGAACGCGACGCGATTGGCGGATTGATTCCGCTCACCGTAATGTGAGACCCTTTACCTGATGGTTACGGAGGTTCCCCGTAGAAGCCCGGAGAATCCGGCCCCGGACCAACCGGCAATTGTGGAGCGAACAGCGCCGCTCGCGTAGAAGTAGGGACAGCGGTGATCCAGGCCGCGCTCCGGCAAGCAAGAACATCAAGAAGCAAACCAGCAAGAAGCAAGAACAGAAGACCTCAATCGGGAGCAGACAATGTCGAAATTCAGGGTGGTGACGCCGAAGGGCGCGAGCTTCACGGTCGCCGGCGGCGGCTATGATTATGAGCGGGAGGCGCTCGATCCGATCGGCGCGGAGATCGTCGAGGCGCCGGCCAACGAGGCCGAATTCATCGCCGCCGCACGCACTGCGGACGCGATCTACGCCAAGGGCATGCCGATCACCGAGGCGGTGATCGACGCCCTTGAGAACTGCAAGGTGATCACGCTCGGCAGCGTCGGCGTCGACTCGGTCGACGTCAAGGCCGCGACCGCCCGCGGCATCCCCGTCACCAACATCCCCGACACCTTCATCGAGGAGGTTGCCGACCACGCCATGATGCTGCTGCTCTCCGGCTTCCGCCGCCTGATCGAGCAGGACAAGATGGTGCGCAGCGGCCGCTGGGCCGAGGGCCGCCCGGCGCTCTTGAAGATTCCGCGGCTGATGGGCCAGACGCTCGGCTTCATCTCGTTCGGCCGCGTCGCCCGCGCGGTGGCGAAGCGCGCCGCGCCGTTCGGCCTCAGGATGGTGGCCTACGATCCCTTCATCCAGGAAACGCTGATGTACGACCACGGCGTGATTCCCTCGACGCTGTCGGAGGTGCTGTCGCAGTCTGATTTCGTCTCGATGCACGCCCCGGCGCGGCCCGAAGTGCATCACATGCTGACCGAGAAGCATTTTCGTCAGATGAAAAAGTCGGCCATCTTCATCAACACCGGCCGTGGCGCCACCGTCGACGAGGAATCGCTGATCAAGGCGCTGCAGGAGGGCTGGATCGCCCACGCCGCGCTCGACGTGCTGGAGAAGGAGCCGCCGTCACACAACAATCCGATGCTCGGGATGGACAATGTTACCTTGACCGCCCATGTCGCCTCGGCATCGGCACGTTTTGACGAGGCACGCAAGCGCCGGGTGGGCTACGAATTGTCACTAGTGCTGCAAGGCATGTGGCCGGTAAGCTGCGTCAACCCGTCGGTGCTGCAAGACACCGCGCTGCGCCGCTGGCAACCCGTCAGCATGGATCGCGGTCCGAACAGCTGAGGCGGGAATGCGCTCTTCGCGCGAGGACCCGTCATGCGGGCCCTTTGCGCGGCGGGCGCGCCGAGACCACAAGACCCTTCACCGGCGGCCAACGCCGGGAGGGAACAATAAACAACGAAACGATAAGAACGGGAGTGCGAACGACATGAAGTACGAGATCACGCGTCGCGACGCGCTGGCGCTGGGGGCGTCCGCGGCGGCACTGGCGGTCACCGGGGCTTCGGCGCAGGACGCATCGAAGGTGAAGGCTGCCGACGAGGCAGCGCCGTCGCTGCCGATCGAGAAGGGCGCGACCTTGCGCATGTTGCGGCCGGTGCGCTTCGTCCAGGCCGACGAAGACGTGTTCCGCGCCAATGCCAAGCGCTTCACCGACAAGACCGGCGTCGAGGTCAAGGTCGACTTCGTCGGCTGGGAAGACATCAATCAGCAGACCGCGGTGACCTCGAACTCCGGCGCCGGTCCCGACATCATCATCGGCTTCGGCGACGCGCCGCATATCTATATCGACAAGCTGATCGAATTGACCGACGTCGCCGACTATCTCGACAAGCGCTACGGCGGGTGGCTGACACTCGCGAAACGCTACGGCATGCGCTCGAAGTCGAAGAGCTGGGTCGGCCTGCCGTTCGGCGCCTCGGGCGGCCCGCTGGTCTACCGCAAGTCGCTGGTCAACGCGGCCGGCTTCGACAAGGTGCCGGAAGACCACGCCGGCATTCTCGAGCTCTGCAAGAAGCTGAAGGCGGCCGGCAAGCCGGCGGGATTCGCGCTCGGCAACGCCGTCGGCGACGGCAACGGCTTCGCCAACTGGCTGTTGTGGTCGCACAACGCCGCGCTGCTCGATGAGGAAGGCAATATCATCATCAACAGCAAGGAGACGATCGCCGCGCTGAAATATCTGAAGGAGCTCTATCCGACCTTCATCGCCGGCACGCCGTCCTGGAACGACGTCTCCAACAACCGCGCCTACTCGTCGCAGGAGATCGGCCTGACCGCCAACGGCGTCTCGCTGTACTTCTCGCTGAAGAACGATCCCGCGACCAAGGCGGTCGCCGACGACACCGAGCATCAGTTCCTGCCCAAGGGATTGGCATCGACCTCGCCGATGTCGGGCCTGACGCTGAATGCGATGGCGTTCAAGCACAGCCCGTATCCCAACGCGGCGAAGGCGTTCCTGCAATTCATGCTGGAGAAGGAGCAGTACGAGCCGTGGCTCAACGCCAACTCCGGCTACTGGTCGCAGCCGCTCGCGGCCTACGCCGACGCTGCGGTGTGGTCGGGCGATCCCAAGGTCGCGATCTTCAAGGACACGATGAAGAGCCCCTATTACAACGGCTACAAGGGGCCGATCTCGACCGCGACCGGCGCCGTCAACGCCGACTATGTGCTGGTGCAGATGTGCGCCTCGGTGGCGACCGATGCGGCAACGCCTGAGGCTGCCGCCGCGGAAGCCGAGCAGCGCGCCAAGCGGTACTTCCGGCGGCAAGGCCGGTAACGGCGGTCATTGAACCGTAGATCTGGACCAACCGTCATTGCGAGCGAAGCGAAGCAATCCATAGCACCACGAGGCGAATGGATTGCTGCGTCGCTTCGCTCCTCGCTATGACGGCAGCGGACGAGCATTCAATGTCTGTAACGACACTACCTTCACGGGGACAAGCGCTGCGCCAGCCGGGCTGGCTCGCGCGGCTGTTCGACTACAAGCCGTTCCTGATCGTGATGTGCCTTGCGCCCGCGGTCGGCCTGCTGCTGGTGTTCCTCACCTATCCGCTCGGCCTCGGCATCTGGCTCGCCTTCACCGACACCACGATCGGCCAGCGCGGCGTCTATATCGGGCTCGAGAACTTCCAGTATCTGCTCAAGGATCCCCTGTGGTGGAACGCGGTGTTCTACTCGATCTTCTACACCGCGGTCGCAACCTTCGGAAAATTCGCGCTCGGCTTCTGGCTGGCGCTGCTGCTCAACAACCATTTCCCGTTCAAGAGCCTGATCCGCGCCATCGTGCTGCTGCCGTGGATCGTGCCGACCGTGCTCTCCGCGCTGGCGTTCTGGTGGATCTACGATCCGCAGTTCTCGATCATCTCCTATCTCCTGGTCGACGTGCTGCACTTGCGCGACAGCAATGTCGACTTCCTCGGCTCGCCCTGGCCGGCGCGGTTCTCGCTGATCGCGGCCAACATCTGGCGCGGCATCCCGTTCGTCGCGATCTCGCTCTTGGCCGGGCTACAAACCATCTCGCCCTCGCTCTATGAAGCGGCGATGCTCGATGGCGCCACCTCCTGGCAGCGTTTCCGCTACATCACCTTCCCGATGATGATGCCGATCCTCGCGATCGTGATGACGTTCTCGATCATCTTCACCTTCACCGATTTCCAGCTCGTCTACGCCATCACCCGCGGCGGCCCGGTCAACTCGACCCATCTGCTCGCGACGCTGGCGTTCCAGCGCGGCATCGCCGGCGGCGAGCTCGGCGAGGGTGCCGCAATCGCGGTCTCGATGATCCCGTTCCTCGTGTTCGCGACGTTGTTCAGCTACTTCGGCCTCGCCCGCCGCAAATGGCAGCAGGGAGAAGCCAATGACTGACGTTGCAGCCCAATCCTCCAACGTCGCTAGCGCCACACCCGACACGATGGCGTGGGATTCCCGCGCCCGGCGCGTGGTGATGATCTATCTGCCGCTCGCCTGCTTCATCCTGATCCTGCTGTTCCCGTTCTACTGGATGGCGATCACCTCGTTCAAACCGAACGCGGAGCTCTTGAACTACAAGGAGCACAATCCGTTCTGGATCACCTCGCCGACGCTCGCGCATGTCAAGCACCTGTTGTTCGACACGTCGTATCCGCGCTGGCTGAAGACCACCATGCTGGTCGCGATCGGCTCGACCTTCCTGTCGCTGTTCGCTTCCACGCTCGCCGCCTACGCGATCGAGCGGCTGCGCTTCCGCGGCAGCCCTTATGTCGGGCTCGGCATCTACCTCGCCTATCTGGTGCCGCCGTCGATCCTGTTCATTCCGCTCGCCACCGTGATCGTGCAATTCGGCCTGTTCGATTCACCCTTGGCGCTGATCCTGGTCTATCCGACTTTCCTGGTGCCGTTCTGCACCTGGCTGCTGATCGGCTATTTCAAGTCGATCCCCTATGAGCTCGAGGAATGCGCGCTGGTCGACGGCGCGACGCGGCTGCAGATCCTGTGGCGGATCACGCTGCCGCTCGCGGTACCCGGCCTGATCTCGGCCGGCATCTTCTCCTTCACGCTGTCCTGGAACGAGTTCATCTACGCGCTCGCCTTCATCCAGAGCGGCGCCAACAAGACCGTGCCAGTCGCGATCCTGACCGAGCTCATCACCGGCGACGTCTACCAGTGGGGCGCGCTGATGGCCGGCTCCCTGCTCGGCTCGCTGCCGGTCGCGCTGTTCTATTCGCTGTTCGTCGACTACTACGTGTCGTCGCTGACGGGGGCGGTGAAGGAGTAGCGGGGCATCGGTCGAAGCGAACTCAGCCTTTCCCGTCATCCTGAGGAAAGCGAAGCGCGTCTCGAAGGATCTACGGCCACCGGCGGGGCCGTGCATCCTTCGAGGCTCGCTCCGCTCGCACCTCAGGATGACGGGGATAGAGGGAGGTGCGATCGCACCCTACCGCGGCACAAACGCGACCGGCACGCTGAAAGCCATCGAGCCCTGCGTGACCTCGGGCGGAAACGCTGGAAACGATTGGGCCTGGCGCACCATCGCCAGCGCCCGCGCGTCGAAGGTCGGATTGCCGGAGGAGCCGCCGAGATGGCTCGACAGCACCTGCCCGCCGCGGCCGAGTGTGAACACCAGCCGGACCACGCCGCGCTGGCCGTTGCCCCCGGCCGGATAGGAGTGGAAGCGCAGCAAATGCGCGCGGACGCGTGCGTTGTAGGCTGCGATCGCCGACGCTGCCGCGCCGGCGCTGAT
>NZ_JACMYP010000146.1 GCF_020889705.1 Bradyrhizobium altum
AGCGTTTTGTTACGGCGCCGGCCACACGGTTTCGTGAGGGAAGTGGTGGCAGTTCAAGGGGGTAGGTGGCGTGCGCCCGTCATCCTGAGGAGCCGCGGAGCGCGTCTCGAAGGATGGACGGCCCGGCTGCTGGCCGTTCATCCTTCGAGGCTCGCTCTGCTCGCACCTCAGGATGACGGGTCTATGGAGCGCGCGGGACCTTCACACCACGATGCTGAGCCGCTTCGCGGCGCGCGTGATGCCGGTGTAGAGCCACCGCGCGCGCGAGTCCTGGAACGCAAAGCTCTCGTCGAACAGCACCACGTCGTCCCATTGCGAGCCCTGCGACTTGTGCACGGTCAGCACATAGCCGTAGTCGAACTCGTCATAGGGTTTGCGCTGCTCCCACGGCACGCCCTCGACGCCGCCGTCGAAGCATTCGCCGCGCACCGAGACCTTGGTGACCTTGTAGCCGAAATCCTCGTCCGGCATCACGCGCATAGTGATGATCTTGGATTTCGACTGCGCGCGCGCCTTGACCCGCCACAGCCCGCCGTTGAACAAGCCCTTCTTGCGGTTGTTGCGCAGGCAGACCAGCTTGTCGCCGGCAACCGGCAGGGGATCCTCGATGTTCTGTCGCTGCCGCACCCGCATGTTGTAGGCGCGGCGGGTGTTGTTGCGGCCGACCAGCACCTGGTCGGCGCTCATCACGCGGTCCGGATCGAGCTCCTTGCGCGACACCACCTCGCTCTCGCCATGGCGGCCGATCTCGAGCTCGCGGCCCTCGCGGATATCCATCGACATCCGCACGATCGGATCGTCCTGCGCCTGGCGGTGCACCTCAGTCAGCATCGCGTCTGGCTCGGCGTCGGTGAAGAAGCCGCCGCCCTGGATCGGCGGCAATTGCGCGGGGTCGCCGAGCACCAGCAGCGGGCAGTCGAACGACATCAAATCGCGGCCGAGCTCGGCGTCGACCATCGAACATTCGTCGATCACGATCAGCTTCGCTTTTGATGCGGGCGCATCGTCCCACAGCTCAAAACTCGGCTGCTCGACGCCGGACTCGCGGGCGCGGTAGATCAGGGAATGGATCGTGGAGGCGCTGTCGCAACCCTTGTTACGCATGACGAGCGCCGCCTTGCCGGTGAAGGCCGCGAACTTCACCTCGCCGTCGACGCCTTCGGCAATGTGGCGGGCGAGCGTGGTCTTGCCGGTTCCGGCATAGCCGAACAGGCGGAATACCGGCGGCGTCCCGTTCTGGCCGGGCTTGGCTGTCAGCCAGTCGGCAACGGCTTTCAGCGCGGAATCCTGATGCGGCGTAAAGGTGGTCATGAGCTTTCGGAAGGGTGAGCGCGCGATCAATAACGCCGCGACTCAGCTCGTTACAAGCTAACCATTCGTGCGTTCCGATCAAGCCGGCTTCCGCTGCGCGGAATTGGGAGTTTCGTCCCCGAGGCTAGACTTGGGGTGCTGTGGCACTAGACTGCCGTAAAACAACAAATGGTCGGGGACCACAACAAATGGTCAAGCACGCGACCTTGGGGGTGACGCCATGAAATTCGGCATCTTTTACGAGCTGCAACTGCCGCGCCCCTGGAACGACGGCGACGAGCTCAGGCTCTACCAGAACGCGCTGACGCAATTGGAGACCGCCGACCGGCTCGCTTACGACTACGCCTGGGTCGTCGAGCATCACTTCCTCGAGGAATATTCGCACTCGCCGGCGCCGGAATCCTTCCTCGCCGCCGCGAGCCAGCGCACCAGGAACATCCGGCTCGGCCACGGCATCTTCCAGCTCACCACCAATCATCCCGCGCGCGTCGCTGAGCGCGTCGCGGTGCTCGATCTGCTCTCCAACGGCCGCTGCGAGTTCGGCATGGGCGAGAGCGCCTCGATCACCGAGCTGACGCCGTTCGGCCGCGACATGGAGACCAAGCGCGAGGTGTTCGAGGAGGCGGTCGAAGCGATCTGCCCGATGTTCACCAAGGTCGGCACCGAACATCACGGCAAGTATTTCGACATCCCGCTGCGCAATGTCGTGCCGAAGCCGGTGCAGAAGCCGCATCCGCCGCTCTGGATGGCCTGCTCGCAACTGCCGACGATCGAGCGCGCCGGACAGAACGGATTTGGCGCGCTCGGCTTTCAGTTCGTCAGCGCCGAGGCGGCGCATGCCTGGGTGCACGCCTATTACAACGCGATCACCAAGCGGCTGAAGAAGCTCGCCGACTACGAGATCAATCCCAATATGGCGCTGGTCTCGTTCTTCATGTGCGCCGAGACGGATGAAGAGGCGCGCAAGCGCGCCGACGGCGCGACCTTCTTCCAGTTCGCACTGCGCTATTACGGCCAGGCGCAGAACCGGCAGCGCCCGGCGCCCGGCACCGTCAACATGTGGGACGAGTACAACAAGTGGAAGCGCGAGAATCCCGAGGCGCAGGAGGCCGCATTGCGCGGCGGCCTGATCGGTTCGCCGGAAACCTTGCGCAAAAAGCTGCGGCGCTTCCGCGCGTCGCATATCGACCAGGTGATCCTGCTCAACCAGGCCGGCAAGAACACCCATGAGCATATCTGCGAGTCGCTCGAATTGTTCGGGAAAGAGGTGATGCCCGAGTTCCAGCACGATCCCGAGCACGATGCCTGGAAGAAGGGCGTGCTTGACGGCTCGATCCAGCTCGAGGAGATCGACACCCAGGCATTCTCGGACCGCTACGGTAAACTCGCGGTCAATGTCGGCCCGAAGACCGCAGCCGCGGGCTGATCGATTGCTGGAGCTTCGGCCCTGATTGAATCGGAGCCCAAGCTCCAGCTTGTTGTTTTGACGCGTTTTCTTCACGCGAACCGGTATCCACTGCGCTCGAAAACGCTGCTGTGCAGCGACCTCGCGATCGCGTGAAGAAAATAATTCGCTACGTGCGACCTGCGCCTTGAACGAAACGGCACGCGCGATGCCTGCACCGAAGTGCTGATATCGCTATTTTTGTGCGGTGCTCGACAGCTTCATTCGCGCGCCCCATCATCCTGACATCGCATGATCGCGTGTTGAGAAACGCGCTTGATCGTCAGGAGAGTCTTGGAATGAAGCGTCGTGAGTTCCTCCAGCTGTCGCTTGCCACAGCCGCTGCTGCTGCGCTGTCAGGGCGCGCGCAGGCCCAGGCGGACGCGAAGGAAATTCGTATCGGCTATCAGAAGAATGGCGTGCTCGTTATCACGCGCCAGCGCGAAGCCTTGGAAAATCATTTCAAGCCGCAGGGCGTCAGCGTGAAATGGGTCGAGTTCTCCTCGGGCCCGCCGATGATGGAGGCGATGAATGTCGGCAGCGTCGATTACGGCGCGGTCGGCGATTCCCCACCGATCTTCGCGCAAGCCGCAGGCGCGGCCATCGTCTATGCCGCCGCGCAGCCCATCATCAACGGGTCGGGCATCCTGGTGCCGCAGAATTCGGCAATCACCGCCATCGCCGATCTCAAGGGCAAGCGCGTCGGCTTCACCAAGGGATCCAGCGCGCACAACGTCGTGATCCAGACGCTGGAGAAGGCCGGGCTGACCTATGACGACATCACCCCGATCTATCTGACGCCGCCGGACGCAGGTCCTGCCTTTGCCAATGGCGGCATCGACGCCTGGGCGATCTGGGATCCGTATTTTGCGATCGCCGAGACCAGGCAGAACGGTCGCATTCTGGTCAAGAGCAGCGATATCACCAAGACCAACGCGTTCTACATCGCCAACCGGGATTTCGCGAACAAGCACGGCGCCCTGCTGCAGCAGATCGTCGATGTCACGACATCGACGGCGAAATGGGCCGAGGCGCATCCCGACGAGGTCGCGAAATCGCTGGCCGCCGTCACCGGCGCCCCGCTCGATATCCAGACCATCGCGGCGAAGCGGGCTGGCTTCTCGGTCGGCCCCGTGACCGACGACATCATCGCGACCCAGCAGGGCGTCGCCGACCGCTTCTTCAAGCTCGGCTTGATCCCAAAGCAGATCGCGATCCGCGACATCGTCTGGCGCAACACCCAGACCTGATCGGCGCGTTTGGTCAATTCATATGCAGAGGACATTCCCATGACGCGTTTATTTCGGCGCTGGGTCGCCCGCGCGGTGCTCTCGGTCAGCATCGTCGCCGCCACCGTCAGCGCCTCCTACGGCCAGGAGAAGGTTGTCCGTATCGGCTATCAGAAGTACGGCAAACTGGTGCTGCTGAAGAGCAAGGGCTCGCTCGAGGAGAAGCTGAAATCGGTCGGCACCAAAGTGGTGTGGACCGAATTTCCGTCGGGCCCGCCGCTGCTTGAAGCGCTCAATGTCGGTGCGATCGATTTCGGCAACACCGGCGAGGCGCCGCCGATCTTCGCGCAGGCCGCCGGCGCGCCGATCCAGTATGTCGCCTACGAGCCGCCGGCGCCGAAGGGCGAGGCGATCCTGGTGCCGAAGGACAGCCCGATCAAATCGGTCACTGATCTCAGGGGCAAGAAGGTCGCGCTGAACAAGGGCTCCAACGTCCACTATCTCCTGGTGAAGGCGCTGGAGAAGGCCGGCGTCAAATATTCCGAGATCGAGCCGGTGTTCCTGGCGCCCGCCGATGCCCGCGCGGCGTTCGAGCGCGGCGCGGTCGATGCCTGGGTGATCTGGGATCCGTTCCAGGCCGCGGCGGAGGCTGCGACCGGCGCCCGCACCGTCGCCGACGGCACCGGCATCGTCGCCAACTATCAATTCTACTTCGCCTCGAAGAAGTTCCTGCAGAGCGATCCGAAGATCGTCGAGCTCGTGCTGGCGCAGCTCAGCGAGGTCGATGACTGGGCCAAGGGCGACATCCACGCCGTCGCCGAGCAGCTGGCGCCGAGCATCGGCCTGTCGGTGCCGGTCGTGGAGGTCGCGCTGAAGCGGCAGGCCTACGGCATCAAGCCGGTCACCGACACCGTGATCGCGGATCAGCAACAGGTCGCCGACACGTTCTTCGCGCTCGGCCTGATCCCCAAACAAATCAAGATTTCCGACGTCGCATGGAGGCCGGGCACGTGAGCACCCCAACCAACGCCAATATCCTCTGGTTCCTGCCGACCCACGGCGACAGCCGCTATCTCGGCACGTCGATCGGCGGCCGTGAGGTGAACTTCAACTATCTGCGCCAGATCGCGCAGGCTGCCGACCAGCTCGGCTATTACGGCGTGCTGTTGCCGACGGGACGGAGCTGCGAGGACTCCTGGGTGGTGGCCTCGGCCGTCGCGCCCTGGACCGAGCGCCTGCGCTATCTGGTGGCGGTCAGGCCCGGCCTGCAATCGCCGAGCGTCGCCGCGCGCATGACAGCGACGCTGGACCGGTTGTCGAACGGCCGTCTTCTGATCAATGTCGTCACCGGCGGCGATCCGATCGAGAACAAGGGCGACGGCATCTTCCTCGACCACGACGAACGCTACGCGGTGACGCGCGAGTTCCTCAACGTCTATAGCGATCTGCTCGCCGGCAAGACGGTCAATGTCGAAGGCAAGCACATCCGGATCGAGGATGGCCGCCTGCTGTTCAATCCGGTGCAGTCGCCGCGGCCGCCGCTGTATTTCGGCGGCTCGTCGGACGCCGGCATCGACGTCGCGGTCGACACCGTCGACAAGTACCTGACCTGGGGCGAGCCGCCGGCGCAGGTCGCCGAGAAGATCGCCAAGGTGAAGGCTGTTGCCGCCCAACGCGGCCGCAAGCTGTCGTTCGGCATCCGCCTGCATGTGATCGTGCGCGAGACCAACGCGGAGGCCTGGAAGGCCGCCGACGAACTGATCAAGTACGTCACCGACGACACCGTCGCCGCCGCGCAGAAGATCTTCGCGCGGATGGATTCGGTCGGCCAGCAGCGCATGGCGCAGCTGCACGGCGGACGGCGCGACAAGCTCGAGATCAGCCCGAACCTTTGGGCCGGCGTCGGCCTGGTGCGCGGCGGGGCCGGCACCGCGCTGGTCGGCGATCCCGAGACCGTCGCCGCGCGGATCAAGGAGTATCAGGACGTCGGCGTCGATACCTTCATCATGTCGGGCTACCCGCATCTCGAGGAAGCCTATCGGTTCGCCGAGCTGGTGTTCCCGCTGCTGTCGCTGGCGCAGCCCGGCAACGTGACGCCGATCCGCGTCAACACCGGTCCGTTCGGTGAGACCATCGGCAACGACTACCGTCCGCAGAAGCAGGCATCGCAATCATGAGCTTGATCGATTCACTACCACGCCGCAAAGCGTTTTCGAGCGAAGTGGATGCCGGTTCGCGTGAAGAAAACGCGTCAGAACACAAATCTGGAGCTCCATTCCGATCCCATCGGAACGGAAACAGCTCCAGCGCCCCAAAACTCCCCAAGGTCGACGGCCTTATCCCCTGGATCGTGCCGCTCGCGATCGTACTGGTCTGGCAGCTTGCCTGCGTCACGGGCTTCGTTCCTTCGCGCGTGCTGCCGGCGCCGACCGACGTTGCGCTGGCGGGATGGAAGCTACTGCTGTCAGGTGAACTGATCCGCAATATCTGGGTCAGCTTCTGGCGCGCGTCGATCGGCTTTGTGATCGGTGGCGGCATCGGCTTCGCGTTCGGGCTCGCCAACGGGCTGTCGCAGCTGTCGGCGAAGCTCACCGACACCACGCTGCAGATGGTGCGCAACATCCCGCATCTGGCGCTGATCCCGCTCGTCATCCTGTGGTTCGGCATCGACGAGTCGGCAAAGCTGTTTCTGGTGGCGCTCGGCGTGTTCTTCCCGATCTATCTCAACACGCTGCACGGCATCCGGACCGTCGATCCGCAGCTGATCGAGATGGGCCGCATCTACGGCATGACCGACGGCGAGCTGTTCCGCCGGGTGATCTTCCCGGGTGCGCTGCCCTCGATCTTCGTCGGGCTGCGCTTTGCGCTCGGCATCATGTGGCTGACGCTGATCGTCGCCGAGACGATCGCGGCCTCGTCGGGCCTCGGCTACATGGCGATGCAGGCGCGCGAGTTCATGCTGATCGATGTCGTCGTGCTCTCGATCCTGATCTACGCCTTGCTCGGCAAGCTCGCCGACAGCGCCTCGCGGGCGCTGGAGCGGCTGACCCTCTCGTGGCATCCCGCCTTCCAGAAGAAGTGAGAATGAGAATGCAAGAAGCGCTTCGTTTCCAGCCCGTCGACGCCGAACCGGTCGACCACGCCGACATCGTCGTGAAGGCGCGGCATTTGCGGCGCGTGGCGGAAGGCGCGGCCCGCGGCCTGTCGCTGACCATCCGCGGCTTGCGCAAGGCGTTCGGCGACAATGAGGTGCTGCGCGGCATCGACCTGCACATCCCGGCCGGTCAGTTCGTGGCGATCGTCGGCCGCAGCGGCTGCGGCAAGAGCACGCTGCTGCGCCTGATCGCCGGCCTCGACGCGCCGACGGCAGGAAGCATCGCCTTCGGTGAAGAACCCCGGGCGCAAGACGTCCGCGTCATGTTCCAGGAGCCGCGCCTGCTGCCCTGGGCCCGGGTGCTGTCCAATGTCGAGGTGGGGCTTGGGCGCCAGCGCTCATCTGCCGACGCGCAGGCCCGTGCCGAGCGGGCGCTGGTCGAGGTCGGCCTCGGCGATAAGCGCGGGCAGTGGCCCTCGGTGCTGTCAGGCGGTCAGAAGCAGCGTGTGGCCCTGGCGCGGGCGCTGGTCAGCCAGCCGCGTGTGCTGGCGTTCGACGAGCCGCTCGGCGCACTCGATGCGCTGACCCGGATCTCGATGCAGCAATTGCTGGAGCGCGTCTGGCGCGACCAGGGCTTTACCGCGATCCTGGTGACGCACGATGTCGCCGAGGCGGTCGCGCTCGCCGACCGCGTGCTGGTTATCGAGGGCGGCCGGATCGCCGAGGATGTCACGATCGACCTGCCGCGGCCGCGCCGGCGCGGTTCGGCCGAGCTCGCCGCGCTGGAAGGCGAGATCCTGAAGCACCTGCTCGAGGGCAGCGAAGACACATCCGATCTGTGAGGTCGCCATGAATTCCGTCGTCCGCAATGTTTTGATCGAGCCCGCGGTGGCGGCCGATGAATTCCGTGGCGCGATGCGCCATCTCACCGGCGGCGTCAGCGTCATCACCGCCGGCCGCGGCCGGGAGATCTCGGGCATGACGGTGACCTCGGTGTCGTCGCTGTCGGTCGAGCCGCCGTCGCTGATCGTCAGCATCAACCGCGCCGCCTCGTCATATCAGCTGATCGCGCGCCATGGCGTGTTCGGCGTCAATATCCTGACCGCGGATCAGCTCGACATCGCCGAGCGCTTTACCGGCAAGGGCGGCCTGAAGGGCGCCGACCGGTTCACTGGAGCCGAATGGACGACGCGCGCCTCGGGCGCGCCGTTGCTGGTCGGAGCACTGGCTGCGATCGACTGTGAGGTCGAGGAGGTCATCGAGCGGCATTCGCACGCGATCGTCATCGGTCGCGTGCTCGATGTAATCGCATCGGAGCGCACCGCCGCGCTGGCGTATTGGCACGGCGAATATGTTGCGATCGACCGCGACGAAGACGCCGCCAGGCTGGCCGAGGTCAGCCTGCCGTCACGTCACGTTCATCCCCGGGGCGTGCGCTAGCGCGCTGCTTGTCCGGATCAGGTGTCAGAAGACAGCGCTCAGCGACGCCGGGCTGTCGATGATCACGGTGCTGCCGCGGACGCCGGCCCATGCGGCCTGGATGGTCTGAGCCGAATTGCCCAGCGGAATGCCGACGACGAGCGTGGTCGGGATGCGGCCAAAGCTCGACGGGGTCTCGTTATAGGTGAAGCTCGCGACCACCGGCGAAACCGCGCCATTGACGGTGACGCCGAACATGCCGCCCGGGATATCGTTGCCGGTGGCGTAGGGATTCGGAACGTTGAGGGTGATGATCGCGGTGGTGCCGACGCCCTCCGGGATCGTCAGGCTGAGGCCTTGCATCGCCGTGAACGTCGCGGAGGTGGTGGACAGGGTGCCGCTGGTCTGCGCGTAAAGGGCCATATCACTCTCCAGTTGTCTAAAATAGAAACACAATATGAGATTGAATAAGGCAACTGGCCGCAAGACTCAAGGGATGAATGGCAAAGGAACGGCAAGGGGGCCGGCGCGGCATGTTGGCCGTGGCGCTTTGCCGGCAAGCGCACTAAAAGCCGCGGATGTTTCGGAGACGTGACGGTTCGATGAAGCGCGTGGGAGCTTGGCTGTTCTATCTCGTCGGCGCAATCGCGGTCGCTTATCTTGCGCTCTATGCGTATGTGACCTTCACCGGCCGCGACATCACACCCGGCGATCCGATCCGGATCTTTCGCAAGCCCGATGCGCCCAACTATTCGTGAGGCGCGGCAGTCGCGGCGGGATCGCCCCACCGCTCCTCTTTCTCAGCCGGCGCTCGCCATGCGCTGATAATCGGGCGCGCCATTGCCGGCCGGGGTGATGGGGATGCCGCCGTCGGCATATTCGTTCAGCTTGTTGCGCAGCGTGCGGATCGAGATGCCGAGGATATTGGCGGCATGGGTGCGGTTGCCGAGGCAGTGCTTCAGCGTTTCCAGGATCAGGTCGCGTTCGACGTCGGCAACGGTGCGGCCGACCAGCGCGCGGGTGACCTGCTCGGCGGCCAGCGTGGCGTGCGCGACCGCGGGCGCGGTCTTGGCGAGGTCGAGACGGTCGCCGTCGGGAGTCAGGATCGCGTCCGCACCGATCTCGTCGCCCTGCGCCATCAGGACCGAGCGATGGATGGTGTTCTCGAGTTCACGGACGTTGCCCTGCCAGCGGTTCGCGGTCAGGACGCGGCGGGCCTCAGTCGAGATCGGGCGGACCGCCACGCCGTTGGCTTCGGCATATTTCTTGGCGAAATGCTGCGCCAATTCGAGGATGTCGGCCGGACGATCGCGCAGCGGCGGGATCTTCAGGTTGACGACGTTGAGGCGGAACAGCAGGTCCTCGCGGAAGCTGCCTTCGCGCACCGCCTCCGACAGATTGCGGTTCGAGGTCGCGATGATGCGGATGTCGACCGGAACCGGTTTGGTGCCGCCGACGCGGTCGATCACGCGCTCCTGGATCGCGCGCAGCAGCTTGGACTGCAGGCGGACATCCATCTCGGAGATTTCGTCGAGCAGCAGCGTGCCGCCGGTCGCTTCCTCGAACTTGCCGATGCGGCGCGCCACCGCGCCGGTGAAGGCGCCCTTCTCATGGCCGAACAGTTCGGATTCCAGGAGGTGCTCCGGGATCGCCGCGCAGTTGATCGAGATGAACGGCCGCTTGGCGCGGGCCGAGCGGGAATGGACGTAGCGCGCCAGCACCTCCTTGCCGGTGCCGGATTCACCGGTGATCATCACGGAGGCGTCCGAGCCCGCGATCTGCTGCGCGAGCTTGATCACCCGGCCCATCGCCTCGTCGCGATAGATGAGATCGCGGGCGTCGTTGGCGACCGCGGCGAGCACGGCTGCGATCAGCTCGGGGTCGGGCGGCAGCGGGATGTATTCCTTGGCGCCGGCGTGGATCGCGGCGACCGCGGCTCGGGCATCGTTGGAGATGCCGCAGGCGACGATCGGCACGTGGATATGTTCGGCCTCGAGCCGCATCACGAGGTCGCGGATGTCGAGGCCGACATCAACCAGCATGAGGTCGGCGCCCTTGCCGCTGCGCAGCACGTTCATCGCCTGCTCGGCGGCCTCGGCGTGGGTCACCGAGGCGCCGTTGTCCATCGCGATCTTGGTCGCGGTCGTGAGCTGGCCCTTCAGGGTGCCAACGATGAGAAGCCGCATGATGATCTCCTGTTCGTCTGGTCGCGCAGGTTCCGCGCGCTACCGTCTGGTTGTTACGAGCGTTCTGCCTTGATGATTTCGGTCATGGTCACGCCGAGCTTGTCTTCCACCAGCACCACTTCACCACGCGCCACCAGGCGGTTGTTGACGTAGATGTCGATCGCCTCGCCGACGCGGCGGTCGAGCTCGAGCACGGTGCCCGGTCCGAGCTTCAGCAGGTCGCCGACGTCCATCTTGGAGCGGCCGAGCACCGCCGAGACCTGCACCGGCACGTCGAACACGGCCTCGAGGTCGGCGGCGATGCGCGCGGCATTTTCGTCCTCGTTGTAGCCGATCTCGTCGATCCCGGGCGCGTCGGCGGCGTTGAGATCGGGAAGCGGGACTTGGGTGTCGGTGTCGCTCATGGTTCAGCCCTCAATCCTTCAGCCGGTCTGGCCGCGGGACGCCAGATAGCGCCCGACGAGTTCGTCGATCTTGCCTTCGATCGCGGCGCGCTCCAGCACCACGCCGCCGTCGGCCCATTCGATTCGGCAGTCGCCGGTCGCAATCGTGGGCTCGGCCAGGATCACCAGCCGGCCCTGGAAGCCGGAATGCGCCGCCACCCGCTCGATATTGTCCTGCGCCGCCTCGTAGAGCGCGTCATTGATGCGGACCACGAGGTGCGGCGTCGCCACCAGATGCGAGAAGCAGTCGGAGACCAGCGCGGTGATCTCGCCGAGCGGCTCGCGTGCAACCAGTTCGGAGCAGAGCTTGCGGGCGACCGCGACCGCGACATCGACGGCCTCGGTCTCCATTCGGGTCTCGATGCCGGCAAAGCGCGCGGCGATGCCCTTGATCGCGGTGCCGATCTCTTCCAGCGCCTGCGCCGCGCGGCGGTCGCTCTCGACCCTGGCCTCGCGCAGCGCCGCCTCATAGCCAGCGCGATAGGCCCGCGCCTCGGCGTCGGCGACCTTCTGCGCGACCTCGGCCGGTGTCGGGGCACGCTCGCGCGAACGGTCCGGTGCCGAGAAGTCCGTGTCGAACAGGAATTTTGCGGGTGCGGCCATCAGTACACCAGCTCGTCGTCGGCGCGGTTCTTGGTCAGGGTGATCTCGCCGCGGGCGGCGAGGTCCTTGGCGAGGTTGACCAGCAACGCCTGGGCCTCGTCGACGTCGCGCAGGCGCACCGGGCCCATCGCGGCCATGTCGTCCATCAGCATCTTGCCGGCGCGGGAGGACATGTTGCCGAGGAAGAAGCTGCGCACCTCCTCGTTGGCGCTCTTCAGCGCGACGCCGAGCTTGTCCTTGTCGATGTTGCGCATCAGCGTCTGGGCCGAGGCGGAATCGAGCTTGATCAGGTCGTCGAAGGTGAACATCAGCGCCTTGATGCGCTCGGCGGACTCGCGATTTTCCTCTTCCAGCGAGGTGATGAAGCGGGTCTCGGTCTGGCGGTCGAAATTGTTGAAGATCTCGGCCATCACCTCATGGGCGTCGCGGCGGCGGGTCTGCGACAGGTTGGACATGAACTCGGTGCGCAGCGTCTGTTCGACGCGCTCGATCACTTCCTTCTGCACCGCCTCCATCCGCAGCATGCGGCCGACCACGTCGAGCGCGATGTCCTCGGGCAGGATCGCCAGCACGCGCGCGGCGTGCTCCGGCTTCAGTTTCGACAGCACCACGGCGATGGTCTGCGGGTATTCGTTCTTCAGGTAGTTGGCGAGCACCTCTTCCTGCACGTTGGAGAGCTTCTCCCACATGTTGCGCCCGGCCGGCCCGCGGATCTCGTCCATGATGCCGGTGACGCGCTCGGCCGGCAGATATTGCTGAAGCAGCCGTTCGGTGGCGTCGAAATTGCCCATCAGCGCGCCCGAGGCCGACATCCGCGACACGAATTCCAGCATCAGGTCCTCGACCACGTCGGCCTCGACGGTGCCGAGCGTCGACATGTGGACCGACAGCTCGCGGACCTCCTCGTCGTCGAGCATCGACCAGATCTTGCCGCCATACTGCTCGCCGAGCGCGAGCATCAGGATCGCGGCGCGCTTCGGGCCGGGCAGCGGCTTGCCCTTGGGCCGGGCGCTCTGCCGGTTCGCCAGCGTCGAGAGGACGGTGGCGATGTCGTTGGCGTTGGTGGTCTGGGGTACGGCGGCCATGTCAGTTCTCTACCGGCTCGCTCAGCCATTGTCGGACGATGGAGACGGTTTCGTTCGGATTGCGCTCGGCGAGTTCGCCGACCCGGTGCACGGCCTGGGCGTGGACCTGGCCCTGGATCTGGGCGACGTCGATCAATTGCGCTGCGCCGCTGCTGCTCGGGATCAGCGCCTGGCCGGGTGCACCGGCGCTCTCGGCATGGGCTTCGGCCAGTGCGGGCAGGCCCGCGCCGCCGCCGAGCGCCGGGATCACGTCGGCCGCCACGATGCGCTTGACCAGCGGGCGGACCACCATGAACAGCACGACCAGGCCGAGCATCATCATGACGCCGAGCTCGATGACGTACATCACGTCATCCTTGGTGAATTGCAGCATGCCGAGCAGGCCGGTCGGCTCTGCGATCGGCTGCGCGGCCGGCGGCTCGGCGAAGCGGAGGTTGACGACCTCGACCTGGTCGCCGCGCTTCTGGTCGAAGCCGATCGCGGAGCGGACCAGGGCGGCAATGCGGTCGAGCTGCTCCTTGGTGCGGTCCTGGTAGACCATCTCGCCTTTTTCGTTCTTGGCGTAGGCGCCGTCGACCAGCACCGCGACCGAGATGCGGTTGACGCGGCCGGCCTCGGTCACCTCGGTCTTGGTGGTGCGGGAAATCTCGTAATTGTTGGTTTCCTCGCTCTTCTTGCTCTGGTCGCGGGCGCGCGCGGCGTTGTCCTGGTTCTGGTTGCCGGGCAGCTCGTTGTTGACGGTGACCTGGCCGGAATTGTCGGCGGTGAGGCTTGATTCCTCGCGGGTCTGGGTCGAGCGCAGCACGCGACCTTCGGGGTCGAACTTGTCCGAGGTCTGAGTGATCTTGTTGTAGTCGAAGTCGGCGGAGAGCTGGACGCGGGCGCGGCCGGCGCCGACCACCGAGGAAACGATGTCCTCGACCTGCTTACGCATCCGCTTTTCGAAGGCGGCGCGGCGCTCGTCGCCGACCGCGGCATCGGCATCGGATTGGGCGCCGTCGGCGAGCAGCTGGCCGGCCTCGTCGACGATCGAGACCCGCTGCGGCTTCAGTCCGTTGACGGCGGAGGCGACGACATGGCGGATCGCGCGGATCTGCTGCGGCTCCAGCGCGCCGCGCACCCTGAGCACGATCGAGGCGGATGGTTCCGGCGTCTCGCGCGAGAACAGCGGCTTTTCCGGCAGCACGAGGTGGACGCGCGCGGCCTGGACGCGATCGATGGCGCGGATGGTGCGGGCGAGCTCGCCCTCCAGCGCCCTCAAATGATTGATGTTCTGGACGAAGCTCGTGGTGCCGAGCGCGTCCGATTTGTCGAAGATCTCGTAGCCGACGCCGCCGCCCTTGGGCATGCCACCCTCGGCGAGCTTCATCCGGAGCCGCGTCACCTTGTCCTTCGGCACCATGATCGCGGCGCCGTCGCTGCGCAGCTCGAACGGGATCGCCTGGCGCTCCAGCTCCTTGATAATGGCCGAGGAATCCTCGGTCGACAGGTCGGTGAACAGGGTGGTCATCTGGGGCGTGGTGACGCGCATGATGACGAACGCGAAGAAACCGATCAGGGCCGCGGTGACCGCAACCATGGCCGCGAGGCGGGCCGCACCAAGACCTCTGAAGAAAGCAACCAGACTTTGCACCAACGGCCCCCAGGGATTCGGCCCACGCGGGTCCGACTGGGCAAATATTGCCGAGGGTATGGTTTCCATATGGTTAACGAAGGTTAAGAACCGCGGCAAAAACGCGGACATGAAAAAAACCGGCTTCGCAAAGCGAGGCCGGTTTTCGTCAAATACCACGGTTTAGGCGAAACTTACTGCCGGTACTGCTGGATACGTGTCGTGCGCAGTCCGGCCAGACCATGCTGGTCGATCGAGAACTGCCAGGAAAGGAACTCATCGACGGTCAACGTGTAGCGGCTGCAAGCCTCCTCAAGGGAGAGCAGGCCGCCGCGGACCGCGGCGACGACTTCGGCCTTGCGGCGGATGACCCACCGTTTGGTACCGGGGGCCGGCAAATCCGCAATCGTTAACGGGCTGCCGTCAGGCCCGATGACGTATTTCACCCTCGGGCGATGGGGTTCTGTCATGGCGTACTCACAAACTCTCAACCACTGAACTCGCAGGAGGTAACCTACGCCCACCGGTTTAAAATTTGCCTAAGCCCAAGCGTTCAATACGAATCTCGTTGGAACGGCCGGGAACAGGGCGGCGGATTGGGCGCTTGGGAGCCGCGCGCTCCCGGTTGTGCGCCTCTTGTCGGGCAGCGGAGCAAGCGGCACTCCGCAAGGGGGAGGGAACCCTCCCGCCAGTGCGTCCCTCACATGTAAGTGGGTTGCTCAACGTGAGGTGAGCACACTTATCAGGCTCCCTCCCCCTTTCCGGGGGAGGGTTGGGGGGAGGGGTGGTCCCGGGCGAGATGATTGACATGAATCTCGCTTTCGCAATCCCGTCGCGCGTCACGACGTGTGTCGAAACATTGCCGGACGGACCGTCATCACTTCTCTTTGACGACCACGACAGCAGCGAGCCGTAACGACGTGCTCTCGTGTGCGTCGGAGAAGGTGTCCGCTCACTGCAGGTGGGCGCGTTTCCCCAATCACTCCATCCGAGCAATTGTCATGATGATGAACAGACGCACTTTCTCGACCGCCTTGCTTGCCGGAGCGGCAGCTTCGCTGGTGTCTTCGCGCGGCATCGCCGCAACGCAGCCGCCGGTGAAGGCGCGCAACGTCGTGCTGGTGCACGGCCTGTTCGCCGACGGCTCGTGCTGGTCCGAGGTCATTCCGCGCTTGCAGGCCGCGGGGCTCAATGTGACGTCCGTGCAAAATCCGTTGACCACGCTGCCGGAAGCGGTCGCATCGGCGCAGCGTGTGCTTGATCGTCAGGATGGCCCGACCGTTCTGGTCGGCCATTCCTTCTCCGGCATGATCGTCACCGAGGCCGGCGTGCATCCGAATGTTTCGGCGCTGGTCTATGTCGCCGCGCGCGCACCCGATGCGGATGAGGACTACACCGCGCTGGCCAAAACCTATCCGACGCCGCCCGCGAGCGCCGGCATCGTGTTCGATGGCGACGAGGGCCGGCTGAGCGAAGTGGCGTTCCTGCGCGATTTCGCCGGCGACCTGCCGGAAGCCAAGGCGAAGGTGCTCTATGCCGTGCAGCAGCCGTTCCACAAGCAACTGCTGGCAGGCAAGACCAGCCACGCGGCCTGGCGCAGCAAGCCGAGCTACTACGCCGTCTCCACCGAGGACCGCACCATCAATCCGGATCTCGAGCGCTTCATGGCCAAGCGGATGGGCGCCACCACGATCGAGGTGAAGGCCAGCCATCTCGCGCTGATCTCGCAGCCCGAGCCGATTGCCCGGCTGATCCTCGAGGCCACGGGCCGGTCGGAGTGAGCATCGGCGGCAAGCGTGCTTCGGCAGCGAACTCCGTTTTCGCCTCTCCCCGCGTGTGGGGAGAGAGGTCGGAATGGTTGCGTCGCGAATGCGTGTGCGCCCGAACGTGGCAAACAGCCGATGTCCGGCACGATCCAAATTTCATCAAGGGCAGTACGTCGACGGAGCGGTGACGGCTCTCAGCTGTGCATCAAGAACGGTCCTGCGTGCGCGATCCTCCACTTTCCGATTTGTAACGGCGGTGGGCATTTTCCGATCAACTGCGCCCACCGCAGGCTTGCGCTTGGTGCTGAGCGCGTTCAGGAGCGCCGCGACGGCGGTCATCATCAAGACGCCGCCGAGACTGAGCGCGATCTGCATCGCGGGCCGGTTCGAGATGTTGAACAGATCAAACTGGCTGACCAGCGCCAGCAGGACGCCGAGGCAATAGATCGGTAGCGAATTCTCGCCACACCACCGCGCGCCACGCAGCATCGGCGTCGATAGTCCTCGCCAACCCGCGGGAACAAGCCATGACGCCACGATCGCGAGAGCCAGGAAATGCAGTAGCCGCAACGGGCTCAGATTCGACTTGTCCAATGGAAACAGGAAATCCGTCAAACCCTGCGGCACCAGCGGCTTGATGTCGTGGCCGAGCGCAAGGACCAGGCTCGTCGCGAGAAAGAGAGTGGAAAGGACCAGCGCAGGGCGGGACGTTATCCAATCCCGGATTGTCTTCCCCTCGATCACGTACCAGGCGCCCAGCACGACCAGAAACTGCCATGCCAGCGGGTTGAAGAACCAGACGCCGTCGGGCCAGGCGGGAACGCGCCAGCCGAAGACGTGCACCAGCGCATAAAGCAACAGCGAAAGGCCAAGCGTCACGTTTGGTGCGCGCAGCAGCAGCCACAACAACGGTGCGAACAACACGTGGCAGATCACAAAGACTGGCAAGACATCGGTATTGACAGGGCGGAATTGCAGGATTGCGGCGTGCGCGAGCGTCGCGCCCGGACGCTCGAACAAGATCCGCGTATTGCTGTCGTCGGCAAGACGATCGCTGCCCGCGACATAGACCAGCACGGCGCAAGCGAGCGCGAGCAAGAGAAAGGCGGCATAGATATCCCATCCCCGCCGCAGCGAACGGCCGATCATGCCTCTCCAGCCGTCACGTTGACGGGCTCTGCCGTAGGCCAGCGCGCAAGTCACGCCCGAAATGAACATGAATATTTCGGCCGCATCGCAGAAGCCGTAGTTGCGCAGCGTCAGCCAGCTTCCGACGTTGTTTGGAACGTGGTCGAGAAAGATCCACCATAACGCGATCCCGCGGCAGACATCGATGCGCGGGTCGCGACCGGTCGATCTGAATTCCGGCGGAGTTTCGCCGATCATTCGCTTCGAGGTGTGGGTTCGGTCATGCATCTGTCGATCTGTCTGGCGTGCGGGTACGGCCGCATCGGGCATCGGCCCATGAGACGCCCGGTTGCTCCGAGGCGTGCGCGTGCCGGACTAGCCTCCGGCCAACCAATGGGATTGTGCGCTCCGGCTACCCGAGGGCTGGCGGCGCTTTCGCCGGCCAGCCGCAATCAAGGGGCCCGGAACGATCGCCGTCTTCCGGCGGCGCCTGCAGGACTTCGCCGACGAGCGGTATCAAAAGCTGCTTTCGCATTTCGGCGAGGCGGGCACGACAGTACTCGTGATAAAGCATGTCGAATATGATGGACATGATCGAACGCCTTCCTGATCACTGAGGTTGACTTCCCACGTGACAGATTTCGACCATTTCAACCGGCGGCCAAAAGCCAACAGTGCCGCCGGCATTTTATGTCCGACAAATTCTGCTTAGCGGTTTGGCCAAAGCAGCGAAATAAAATCGGTATCAGCAATCTTTCAAAAATGACCTGCCCGCGGCTCCGTAAACCGGATCAATTGCGAACAGGGGCATCAACTGCTCTACGCCTGCGCGTCGCCAAGGATGTCCAATGAATCCGATGGCGGCAATTACAGATAGAGCCATCACGACCGTCTCCTCCTAAGGGAGAAAATAAAGGCCGCGACTTTCGCGATCAGTATAAACGTAATATTCTGGCCGGCACGTGAACCAGTTCACATCTGCATCGATCACAGGCAAATCAGACTAGCAGATCGATAGCATGGCTTCTTGGACTTGCGCGCACGACCCTGAGAAGGCCGGTGCGTGAATTGCAAAATGCAGACATTGAAAATGGTGTGCCGCAGCATTTCATCCTGATGCTCTGTGAAGGCTGGAGGTCCCATGCCTACGGACGCAGCCGATTTTGCATCGTATCGATTTTCGACGCGCGACCTTCCGGAGCGTATTCGTCTCCCTCTATGGCGCGAGCACTTTGGGCGATGCGTCGTGCACGCCGACATCGAGCCGCTGTCGAACACTCCGATCCAAGCCGATGCGTCGCTGCAGGCGATTCAGGGTCTGCGCATGCTCGCGCTAAAGGGCACTTCGATGCGCTTCAAGCGCTTGCAGGCGAACCTTGCCGATGGCGATGATTCCGTCGGCCTCATCTTCTGCTCTCCCGGCAGAAGTCAGCTATCGCAGCGCGGCCGCGAAGTTGAGCTTAGCGCGGGCGATGCAATCGCAATTCTGCATTCCGAGCCCGCCAGCGTTATCTATGTCGATGGATTGCAATTCGGCCTGGCGGTGCCGCGCGCGGAGCTTGAACAGCGCGTAACGGATGTCGAAAGCCTGGCCATGCGGCCGATTGGGCACCGAACGGAAGCATTCCGACTATTCGCGACATATCTGAGGTCGGTGCTCAAGGCGAGAGCACTGACCGCCCCGAAACTTCGTCATACGGTCGTGACCCACATCCATGATCTCGTCGCACTGGCGATCAGCGAGTGTCCTGCCTTGGGCGAGAGCGGCGCGAGCGCCGTCGTGGCTGCGCGGCACAATGCAGCCCTCGACTACATCACCATACATTTTCAGGAGCCTGGGCTCAGCGTTCAAACGGTCGCCCGTTGTCAGGGCATCTCGCCCCGCTATCTACAGCGCCTGATGGCGTCATCGGGAACGTCGTTCACCGAGCACCTGAATGAATTGCGTCTCCAGCGCGCGCTCGAATTGCTAACCGGGTCTCACGCCGGCCGTCAGCGGATTTCCGATATCGCGCTGGAGGTTGGTTTCTCGGATGTTTCGCATTTCAATCGTTTGTTCCGAATTCGCTTCGGCGATTCTCCGCGCGGCGTTCGGCTTGCCCGAAAGGCAGCCAGCTGAGCCGTGCTAACGTGATCGGCACGTGTGCAATGCCCACCAAAGGGACCTCTTGAGGAGATTATAAGGCCATCGACGGCCGGTTCTTCACCGGGGGCTCGGTCTCGGCCGCCAGGAAAGGTCGTCGGACCAAAGGTAGATCGCGATCGCCGCCAGGCACAGGGCTATCCCTATCCAGAAAACCGGCGAGTGATGGATGGGGCGTCGATCGCTCGGAACTCGCTTCATTCGATCAACTCATTGCGCGCGAATATTGAGGTCGGCAATACCTGGAACCGGAAGTGTCGCTCAGCTAGGACGCTCTTTGCAAGCCATCCTTTGCAGGCGCCCACACCGCCGCTGACGCGGTTGCATCGGTTGCAAAGCAGAGTGAGCTAGCTCACGGCGTGTGCGCGCGTCACGCATCATTGTTGGGGCGTCGCATCGGAGCGACCAATGGAAAACGAAGGACCCCGACATCATGGCCAACATCGACCACAAGCAAGGCACCTATACGATTGCCGCCAATTCGAGCCAGCCGTTCACCTTCTGGTGGGGCAAGGATTCGAAAGCGCCGAACGAGTTTTTCGACGTATCGATCGCGCCGCATTTCGAGAAGAACCAGACCTCGATGGAGCCCCTGCACGAAACCGACCGGGCCGTGTACTGGGATCACCGCGGCGGCGTCGGCGTCGTGCTGATCCTGACCTTGCAGAATCGCAACAACTTTCCGGTGACGTTCGAGGCCAATCACGTTCGCATCTATTGATGCGGCGCGCACATGGAGCGGGCCGCGCCGGTTGCGCGGCCGGCGCAGGCCAGACCTTGTCAGCCTTGACTGGCGTTCGGGGTTCGTGAACGCGGCGAGACAGCCTCGCACCCGGTCATTCCACTCCGGCTGCGTTGCTACTCGCCGGCAGCCGGCGGCAGCCGTTCCCGAAGCGCTGCGATCTCGAGCATGACGGTGATGGCGATGGTCCTGAGGCGCGCATTCTCGGTCATTGTCTCGGCAAGCTGCGGGTGGGGTGCCCCGGCATCGCTTGGAGTGGTCTGGGCGCGTTCTGGCGGTGTCGGGCGTGTCGGGGTCACAGGCTAGCTCTTGCCGGCGGTCAAGGCGCGCAGCCTGGGCAGCTGCGGAGTTTCAGGGCGGAAGCGGCGTTCAAACGCGGAATACGAAGATAACGTCCGCTTGCTTACAGGAAGCTGACGTGTCGCAATTTATTGCTGTTTATGTCTGCCGATGTTGCTTGGGAAGCATGGGGCCCTGGCACTGATTTGCCTGACGGCGCAGGCCTCCGTCGCAAAAATGCTTAGCGTTATCCGAAATGAAACTCAGCATATCGTTTGCCCGTCTCACCCGATCGAGGGGCGCTGCGCATCGTCACGGGTGTTGCGACCCGCATGCGCGGGTGATGACACCGAACTTGCCCGAGATCGCGCCACACACTCAGTGTCGTCCCTGCGAAAGCAAGGACCCATAACCACCGAAGTTCTTTGTTGTGCGTCGCTGCTATCACGAGTCCCGTCAACAACACCCGCCGCGGAGTATGGGTCCCTGCTTTCGCAGGGACGACAGGTGTGTATGGGGCAACTCGCGACGCGCAAAAGCGCACGCGCAGTTCCCGCGAAGCTGAACGCCGGATTGGTTGGATGCGGCGAAGCCTTAGCTTAGCTGCTGCCCGTCGCGCCGCGCACCACGCGCTTGATCTTGTCGGTGGTGTAGGTCTGGCCGCCGATCGAGAGCAGCGGCGGCGAGGCGGTCAGGTCGACGGAGTCGACGACGCCCTGAATCTCGGTCGAGATGGCGAGGTCGTTGCCCTTGGAATCCTTGCCGGTCGCGGTCAGCGTGTAGGTGCCGGCCGGCCATTGCGTGCCGTCCGTGCCCTTGCCATCCCAGACGAAGCTGGCATTGCCCTGCTTCAGGTTGAAATTGCCGGAATAGGCGGTCTGGCCGGACGCGCTGGTGATCGTGATGGTGGCGCTGGTGGCTTGCGGAGACACCAGATTCCAGGTCGCGGATTTGTTGAACTGGGTCTTGCTGCCGTCGACCGCGACCGTGTTGCCGACATAGACCAGCGCCTGGGTCGACTGCGCGCTCTTCTCGATCGCGATCAGCTGCTTGAGCTGATCGTTGGATTTCAGCTGCTGCTCGACGCCGGCGAACTGCACGAGCTGCTGGGTGAACTGGTTGGTGTCGAGCGGGTCGAGCGGGTTCTGGTGCTGCAACTGCGTGGTCAGCAGCGTCAGGAAGGTCTGGAAATTGTCGGCGATGCCCTGCGACGAGGTCGTCAGGCCGCTGCCGGTGCTGCTGCCGCTTCCGGAGCTCGTTCCGTTGCTGGTGCCCGGTGCTGAGACGACCGGCGTCAGCATGGTTGCATCGACTGCCATGGTGAACTCCTTACACTCTGATATCGACGCCGCCGAGGGCGCCGGTTGCGCGGCCATAGGAGCGACCCGCCGCTGCGGCGGGGACGCTGTCCTCCTCAGTGACGATCAAACGATGGGCGTTCGGATTGGACTGGCCGTTGTTGTTCTGGCCCGACTGCGACTGGTCGCGCAGGCTGAACTGCAATCCGCCATTGCCGGTCGACAGGCCGGCATTGTCGAGCGCGCGCTGCAGCTGGTTGGCGTCCTGGCGCAGCATCGACAGCGTCTCCGGGCGTTCGACGGTGAGATGCGAGGTCACCTGGCCGTTGCGATCGACGTCGATGCGGACGTCGATGCGGCCGAGCTCGGCGGGGTCGAGCCGGATCTCGAAGCGGCTCTTGCCGCTCTTGGCGGAGGCGGCGATCTGCATCGCAAGCCCGCTGAGCGGCACGGCGGCGGTTTGCGCGGCGTTGGTCACGGTCAATTGCGCGGTCGCGGACGGCGTCGTCTGGCTGGCCGGCAGTTGCGCCTGGAGTGCATTCGCGGCCTGCGCGCTGGGATCGGGTGTCGTGAGCTGGGCCTGCGCAGCCGCGTGGCCGCCGGCCGTCGGCGTCGGCGCGGCGTTGCCGTCGCCGCTTGCATCGGCCTTGATGGCATCGGCTGCGCCGTCCGCGGTGGCCTTCGCCTTGCCGGATACAGCCGCCGGCTGCGTGGCTGCGGGAACGATGTTGGTCGGAGCAGCCTGCGCGGTGTTGGGGTTGCCTTGAGTTGCGCCGTCCTGGTCGATTGGCGTTGTCGCGGTCGCGTCCTTTGCGGCCACCTGTGTCTTGGCTTGCGTCGTCGTCTTCGTGGCAGGCGTTCCGGCAGCGACAGCGGCGGCGAGTGTCGCATCGCCGGTCGCCGTCGCTGCGCCGGAAACCGTTGCCGCATCTGTCGTGATGACCTGTCCCTCGGTCTTAACGCCGGCCGCCTTGGCGACCTTGTCGGCATTCGCTGCGGTGGTCGCTGCCGTTGCGGTGTCGGCGCCGGCAGGCGCGCCGCT
>NZ_JACMYP010000147.1 GCF_020889705.1 Bradyrhizobium altum
ATAAACACGCTGCTCCGATGAAATAGATGCCCGAATGGCTCCAAAGTGTGGACTAGGCCGGCGCACTGATAGAAGTGCATATCGTCTGCGAAAGACTGCACGATTCGTACAGCACGGCGAGGCGACTGCCGCAGCAATGTCGACAGTATACGGCCTCATGTATCCAAAAGAGAGATGCGTCCGTTCGCTAGATCCGCGATAGACATCTCCGTTGTCCCCACTTGTCCTCGCAAAGCGCACAGGAAACTTGAGAATAGAAGAGCCGCCGATCTTGATAAGACCGGCGGCCAAGTCAGGGAGGAATGCCCCAAGGGCAGCGACAGCAAAGCTGTCGCGAGGTACCGCCGATCGCCCGGCGGATCTGATCTCAATCAAGTTCGGTTGTCTCGCCGTTGATCGCCGGCTCTTGCTTCATTTCGATCCTTGGTTGATTTGATGCGCTGAACTCCGGGCTCATATAACCCGCTCGGACGTTCGGTAGAAGAAGAAGTTGGGTACAACGCGTACCAAGGCGACGGATTATTCGCTCCAGGCTGATCCTCACGCATCCATTCAAGGTGGACTTGCGCTACAGCCAATGCATCGAACAAGGACGACGTTGGCCGCCAGACCTCGTACGTGGTCACACTAAGAATAGCTTCGCATTGCGTGGGCTAGACGGCTCCATCCTGGTGGGTGGGACTCCGGCGGACCGCGTCAGCGAGGACATAATTTGGTCCGAGGAGCGAGAATCTGACGTGATGTTTCAACGCCGGTCAATGCTTGATCGGCCGTCCCGCACGTCGGCGATGCACGTGGCTCTTGGACGGCAAGACGCAACTGGAACGCTCTGGAGCCTGATCGGATCGCCGCCTTTTTGCGCTGCGAGTTAATGCGAGGCTAGCACGACACAGCCACGGTTTGGATCGTCCATGAGAGCGGTGAAGATACGCGCCCCCCTTACTGCATGGCGCCGGCGAAAGAACGGCTTTCACCTGCCACAGCTCCAAGGGCATGTGCGCACCGAACGCCATACTCAGATATAAACTCACGAACAGGTGGGGCTATCGACCGGGCAGTATTTAGGATCGCTCTCATTGCCGACCGAAAAGCGATCCACCGCCACTACACATCCGTGAATTTACATCGCTTTGCCATTCCCACTGGAAGGTCACGGCAGCGCGCCCCAACTGAAGCCTGTGCTGATGGCTCCCGCGAGTTATGCGAAGCGCGACCGATCAGGAGAGCAATTCCTACGATCTTCGCGTCATATCCAAATATGGGTAATCTCTGCTGCGCGAATTAGCCGCACAGCACCAACCCGAGACATCAACTCAAAATCGGGTCCACCCGGAATTTCCCCAGCGGCTCTCAGTTGGCAAGCCATCAAGCATGCGGCGCCGACCACTCAGAAGGAGAGAGCCCTCCCAGTATTGTCGTATGGACCGTCGAGCAAGCCGTCAGCTCGGATTCAGCTGCTGACCGCCATTTTCACCGTACCCTTCCTCTCGGTAGAGTCCCAACGACCAAATAACCGGCAGGTCATTGAAGGAGAACAAACAAGCGTCCTCCGACCGCGAGGAATTTCCGTGCTCGTGCCACGCCCAGGACGGCACACAGAAAATGTCGCGCTCATTCCAATCAAACCGCTTACCATCGATGATGGAAAAGCCAGACCCCTTAGCAACCTGGTACACTGCGCAACCGGTGTGCCGATGCGACAGGGTGCGCTCCCCCGGCCTTAGCATCTGCATGGCGGCACCGATCGTCTGCATGACAGGCCCTCCGGTGACTGGATTGACGTAGTTCATCATCACTCCGTCAAAAGGAGAGCCGTCGGTCGCCGCAGCGTATCGCTTGAGAGCCTCATACGTCGGCCCCCATTCGTATTTGAATAGCGGCGAATACGCCTTCGACCACTCGCCGGTAGAAGGCCGCAACCCCGGATTGCCCCATGCATTGCGCATATCGTCAACGGGAAAGCCAACGGCCTGGCCGCCCTCGGGATGCACAACATAGAAGTTCGCCTCGAGTGCATTCATGAGCGGAATGTCAAGACCATCCTGCCAAATGCTCGGAGATCCAGACGCTTCAACACCATGCTCATGCCAAGTCCCATTGGGCGTAAGAACAAAATCGTTCACACCAAGCGTTAGCTTGTGCCCATCCACAATGGTGTAGGCGCCGCGCCCCTCCATTATGAATCGCAAGGCAGATGCAGAATGAGCGTGGGCAGAAGCGCGCTCGCCCGGATTCATGACCTGAAGGCCAGAATACAGCCAGCCAACCGCTGCGGAAACATCGCGCCGGCCCGGATTGCTCAAGTAGATCACACGACGCCCGGCCTTCTCCGGCGTCACCAGATCAACGGACCTGAGAACGTGCCCCCTCAACTCGCGGTAACGCCAGAGCACAGGTACGGATGCAGACTTTGGCTGCCAGGGCTCGATTTTGTTCGCAACGGTCCAAAGCGCTCCGGCTTCAAGCGCATCCAGCTCGTCGTAATAGGCCAAAAGCTCCGGTGTCTCTTCAACGTTCGCGCGCCCTACGACATCTTCACGGTGATTCTCACGAGTCGGTTTGGTCATAGAGAAGCATCTCCTAACGAGGCCACTTTTCCGTATTTTCTAAAATAACTTTATTTTCGATACAACGACTTTTTTCGCAAAAGCGGCTTAGACGCGCCTAACGACAACCCGGAACCTTCAATGTGCACGAAATGGTTCTTTCTTTGGGGCTTTTTGCACCGAAATGTCGCACCTCAGATGCGCGTTGATACACTTCGATTGACCACCAGGCGCAGGGCCCACTTCAGCGCTATTTGTGAAAAACAGCTATTTTCGACGATCAATTTCAATTTACAAAGATCATGAATAGCTGCAAAGATAGGCTCGGTGCTGCCTACATAAGTGGCGCTTGACGGTCTCCAAAAGCTCGAAAAAGAGGGCACATGAAGCGCGATGCAGCCAGGGTGACACCACTTCGAGGTCGGGGGAACGGCGACGTCGCAAAAGATCCAAGCGCGCGAGATTCGACACTCACCGAGGAAGCATACCGAAAGCTACGAGTTGATATTATTAGCGGAGTGTTCCCTCCTGGCGGCGCCCTCAGATTGGAGGCGCTCAAGGAGCGATACGGGCTGAGCTTTTCGCCGCTGCGCGAGGCGCTTAATCGCTTACATGCGGAACGTCTCGTGGTGTCGTCCGCGCTTCGTGGCTTCAAGGTAACGGACTTCTCATTGGAGGAGATGAGGGACGCGATCGAAACAAGGGTCTTGATCGATGTTGAAGGTTTGAAGCGATCAATTGTAGGTGGAGACGACGATTGGGAGGGGGCTGTAATTGCAGCGTTTCATGCGCTCTCGCGCTGCGCCAAACGATTGGCATCCCTCCCACGTACGCGCACCGAACTTGAAGCTGAGGAACTCGAAGGCCGGCATCGAGATTTCCATTCAGCGCTTATCTCCCAATGCAATTCCCGATGGCTAATCGAATTTTCCTCCCAGCTTTATGCTCAGACCGAGCGGTACCGCAGGCCAATGATGGACGACGCAAAATCGTTGATGCCGCCCCGCGACATAGAAGGCGAGCATCGTGCAATCATGGAAGCTGCGATCGCGAGAGATGCAAACCAGGCAAGCTTTCTACTCGAGCAGCATTATCGCAAGACCGGTTCGCTTATCGAACAACACTTAGCTCGAAGCGGGTATTCCTCTCCCTTGGAAGGCGAAGCCAGCGCGTAAGCGCGCATCACTTCTGTACGACTAACCCCTTCCCTCACAGCCAGTTTGTGAGTTAGGCCGTTCGACAGAACGATGACCAACTGGCTGCTGCGCGGCAACGATCCCGCGAGATCGATCGTAGGCTCACCTCCTGATAGCGGTAATCCTCTGCCCCATTTGGGAACGCAGAGGATTCCGCTGGCAGTCAGCTTGAGCCCACGGCCGATCGCTGAGGGACTCTACTCCGCTCAGCGATCGGTTATGGCAGCTACGGCTTACCCTCGCCGACCGCAACGACTGGATTTCGGAGACGTCCAATGCCTTCAACGCAGGCCTCAACCACGTCGCCTGGCCACAGCCATTCCTGCGGTTGACGACCTGCTCCCACGCCCGCCGGAGTACCCGTTGCGATAATATCTCCAGGCTCCAATGTAATCGCAGCGGATATATCCGCAATCAAAACCGGAATATTGAAAAGCAGATGCCGAGTATTGGAACGCTGCTTCTCCTTGCCGTTCACAGTAAGCCATAAGTCAAGATTGTGCGGATCAGGAATTGAATCCGCCGTTACGATGCAAGGTCCGAATGGCGCGAACGTGTCCTGCCCTTTCGAGTAAATCCACTGGCCCGCCCTCCGATTGTCGCGAGCACTAATATCGTTCAATACGCTATATCCGAAGACGTAATCGAGCGCGCGGTCGACGGAAACGCGTTTTGCTGTTCTACCAATCACAACGGCGAGCTCCACCTCCCAGTCAAGCTGCTGCGTAATTCCCTGATTGTGTTCAATCGCATCACCGGACGCGATGATGCTCGTTGGCGGCTTCGAAAAGATAACCGGCTGCTTTGGAAGGCTCTCCGATGTATCAAGCGAGCGGCTCGACTCCGCGACGTGCTCAACATAGTTGAGCCCGATACCAAAGATATTCTTTCGAGGCTTTGGAATCGGCGCCAGCAACGTGACGTTGTCCGCAGGAACGGCCAAGCCGGCGAAAGCCGACTTGGGGGTACGACTCACGAACTCCTTTACAGCTTCAACAGCGGCAGGCCCAATATCGATAAAGTCCAACATCCGAGCAGGAAGATCGACACCGTGCAACGAACCCAGCCGCCAAATATCGATCACTAAGTCGTTCTCTAGCAGGCCCAGCCTAGCCTCTGACTCGATCGAACCACGGTAAGTTACCAGGCGCATAGGGACCTCAAATCTCTCACTCGGTGAGCCACACCCATCGATAGGTCGGTGGCATTTTTTGATAGTGGTAGTCGCTCTCGAAAGTCAATTCACGTGGCGGCTTCCTCATCAGTAACGGCGCCACGCCCAATCCCGATCCGCCGATCGGCCCTTTACTCTCTCAGTATCTTCCCGAAAGAAGCGTGCCTCCGATCGTCGAGCGCGCTTCACAACCAAGCATCTTCATCATTTGGTATGATGTGCAAACAGAGGCGGAGACAACCGGAATTCCGACCTCCTTCTCCAACTGGTCGATGACCGAAAGAGACGGCATCTGAACGCAAGCGGAGGCCACCAGCACGTCGATCTCTCCGCAATCGAGCTTCTTGTAGATATCAAGCAGCCTCTTTGGATCATGACGGCCCACCTCGAGATTGTCGGGAATCTCCAGGGCGACGAAATCCTTCACTTCAATGCCTTCGTTCTCGATGTAGTTCACGACGAGCTGCGTCAGAGGCTTCATATAAGGGCAGATCACGGAAACTTTCTTTGCACCCAAGCGCTTGAGGCCGTCGATGAGTGCGCCAGCGCTGGTAACAACGGGCGCGGCAGCACCATTGCTCACAGTGCATTTGTGCAGACGATCCTCCGATACGCGGTGGTAGCCCATCCCCATGCTCATAATGGCGACAAGGCAGGCGTACCCAAGCACATCGACCCGCGCATCCGAAAGCTCCACCGCGCACCGATCGCTATCGCGGTCCATTGCTTCGAGCTCTTCCTTGACGACCTTCTTCATTCGCATTCGGCTCGAATGGAACGTGAAGCGCTCCGGAAGTATGCCCTCACGCGCTCGAAACACGGCAGGAATCTCGGTTTCCATCGTGGTGTTCGACGACGGAACGATCTGGCCAATTCGGTATAGCTTTATCATTGATTGCTCTCACCCCTGAACGCCGAATCACTCTCCGAGCGCACACGTAACGTCAAACGCACCGACGGGTTATCGAAGGCCACCATTGACCTCCTCGCGCGGCAGCTTCACTTCTTTGCTTCACCGCTATCGGCTTCGTTTACACCGCTTGCATCGCGCCCTTTCTGCCGCCGGCCTCCAACGCCCGCGCCAGGCCCATCATCCGCACGCACGTCCTGCACCTCGTTCACGAGAGCAGGAGACAGCGAGCGACGATTTACCCTCAAATCAAACACATCAAAGCGATTGTAGTGACCCACAATGTCATGCATCTGCTTCGGCTGAATGCACCGCCCGAGGTCGATATCCGCGTACACAATCCCCTCATCATCGATAAGCGGATCGCCAATTACACGGCCGTCAGGGCCAATGACCCCCGTAAATGCACTCGACTTACGATCAAGCTTCGATCGGGCGTCTGGTGACACCGCCTCCATCTGCCTGATGATCTCGGCCGACACTGTCGAACACGACACAATCGTGAACAATTTACCTTCGAACGAATGAGCGATGGCTCTCAACTTGATCGCCTCTGCCATATCGTAGTCCGGCGGGGCCACAGGCAATGAAATATAGCTTGCGACGTGGATCAGCTCGCCCTGCGCGAGTAGCGAGAAGCGCGCAAGAGTATTGGTATTCTCACCGCAGGCGAGGCCACCCAACGGCCCCAATTCGGTGTCATACACACGCAAGCCAGAGCCGTCACCAGGGCCCCAGGTTAGCTTCTCTGCCCATGTAGGGACCAGCTTTCTGTGACGACCGATTAGCCGGCCGTTTGAATCGATGAACAAGAGCGCGTTGTAGATCGTTCCAAGAGACTGAGGGCTTCGCTCGTTAACGCCGATAACGATATGCGCACCAGTCTCTCTTGCCACCCCACAAAGTCGAGCGACTTCAGGACCGTCCGCAAGTACAGACGAGCGCACAAGCTTTTCGAACCATACGCTGCCCGAAATCGGATCCGTGATCCAATTCCAGTAAGGATAGCCCGCGACGAAGACCTCGGGGAACGCGACCAAACGTGCCCCGTTCGAGGCAGCCTCCTTAACCAGCATCACCGCCTTGTCCACGGTGGCCGCAGTATCTAGAAACACCGGAGACGCCTGCACGGCGGCTGCCTTGAACTTCTGCAACTTGAGCATCACTACCGCTCCTGCGCGAGTAATCGGCCCCGAGATATAGAGAGATTGCTTTTCCGCGGCCCGCGATTGGAGGCGCTCGACGCAGCTCGTTAAGCGGGAACCAGACGCGACTCCGGCACGAAGGCCACGACAGCCTCCGCAACTCGCCGTCCGAACACCTTTGCTGTTTCAATATCACTCGGAACCATTTCATCCACTGATGCATCCGCTGGCGTCGCGGTCATCAAGCCACAGAACGAACCGATATAGTTGATATCGTTACGTGTCGCCGCCTTCGTGTTGCTCGGCATCGTACCAGCCCCGACCCAGAGCATGCTGTGCTGCTGGCTCAACGCGAACAAGTAGTGAAGGGTCAGCAACTTGTCTCCACTCATGCTGGCCGAGTTTGTAAATCCTGCCGCGAGCTTGTCCTTCCAGGACTGCTCGAACCATACCTTGCTGGACGCGTCCGCAAACTTCTTAAACTGCCAAGGCACCATGCCCATATAGGTCGGAGCACCAAAGACAATGGCTTGCGCGGCCTGCAAGAGCTCCCAACCGCCCGCGGGCAGCTCACCCTCGGAACTGATCGCCAACAATTCCCCGCTGCTGCCTTCCGCTACAGCCTCCGCAATCTTGCGCGTGTGGCCGTAGCCGCTGTGAAACACAATGACAATCTTGCTCGCCGACATATTCCAGGGTCCTTTTTCACGCTCTGTTGAGCGCCTGATCTGCACAACGCCTACCAGACCGTACGAAGCGTAGTGCTGGTGCGCTATCCGAAATTTTCTCTTTGTATCCAGATCCATCCGCAAATAATTCTCGGATTATTCGCTCGGCTCTTTCGCTTAGGGCTTCTGCTGCGCAATTCGGATTGCGCGACTTCGTCCCCGCAGTTCACGTTTTCCTGTCGCGCGCGTTGACACGCGCTTAGGGATATCAACCTTCTGGAGCGATTGATGAGCTTCACGTCCAAACTTGGTCTGTCCGAGATCTATGGTGCCTTCATCAACAACGAGTTCGCGCCGGTCCGAGGTCCAACCTTCCCAGCTAATCACAGCGGCACTGGCGCAGAACTCGCTCGACTGGCTCAGTGCGACAAAGCGGAATCGATGCCGCCGTTCAGGCCGCAGCTAAGGCCTTTCCAGCATGGACGGCCACTAGCCGGGAGGCTGCCGCGGTGGAGGCCGATACCCTCCTGGCAACGTCGTTCCTGCCCTTTGAGAACCGAGGCCGGCGCAGCGCTCACCTCGCACCCCGACGTTGCGAGGCTAGCGTTTACCGGAAGCGGCGAGGTCGAATGAACCGCGTCCCGCGCCGGTGCCGAGGATTGGTCCCCGTCTCCTGGAGCTCGGAGGCGAGAGCCCCAGCATCGTCTTGCCCGGACGTTGAGGACATCGATGCGGTGGTAGATAAAGCAACATTTGCTGCCACATACCGCAATGGACCATCGTGTCTTGCTGGCACTCGCCTTTTCGCCCACGACCCGATCTACAGGAGAGTGTTACAGATCCGCTCGTCGCAGGAATGGAGGAGCGCGGAAAGATCGGCTCAGCCTTGGACGGCGCTACGATTCTCTCGAACCTGATCAGCGAAAAGCAGAGCAAGCGGGTGCTGGACTACATCAGCATCGGCGAGCCCGGGGGCGCGCGCGTTTTGACGTTGGACGTCGAGGGGCACAACGCCAGATATTTCGCCTGACAACCACTCGCCGCGAGGGCCGCCGACCCAACATGTAATGTCGAGCCGCGGCCCACGCGATCATGCCACCCTTAGATGCGCCAAAGACCGCCATCTACCACCAACGTCTGCCCGGTGATAAACGCCGAGTCGTCGGAAGCCAGGAAGGACACCGCTCCTACAAGGTCGTCGACCTCGCCACCACGCGGGATGGCTTGAAGCGTCTTCATGTGAGCGATCTCTTGATCTGTGGTCACGCCACCGGGTCCGCGGCGCGCCGGATCCATCATACCATGCGTTCGCGTCAACCCGGGCGCTACGGCGTTGGCCGTGATACCGAACCCGCCGTACTCACTTGCCAATGCGCGGGTCATACCGATCAAGCCACCTTTACTGGCGACGTAGTGCACGAACCCCGCAATCTTCAGACCTACCGTATTCGAGGCCACATTGATGATACGACCGTAGCCATTGCTCTTCATGGTCGGTATGACCGATTGACAAAGCAAGAACGGTGCCTCCAGGTTGACGGCCATCAGTGCGCGCCATTGAGCAAGGTCGATCTTCTCAAACTCGACGTTCGGAATAAGTCCCGCGTTATTGACCAAAACGTCGACCGCGCCAAAATGCGATAGTGTTTTGGCAACACCGTCAGAAATGGCCTTCGGGTCACTGAGATCGACGCATAGGTCGGTTGCTTTTCCGCCGGCAGCTTCGATAGCGGCCAGAGTGTCGACGCAAGCAACACGATCCAGCGCAATCACGTGAAACTTATCTTTCGCGAGGCGAGTAGCAAACCCCTGACCCAGGCCTTGCGCTGCGCCTGTGACCAGCGCGACACGCGGGCGACCAGATACTGCCTTCTCTGAAGTCTTCATGGTGATCCTCTATAAACGGGAGCCGGCATCCTAGAGCCCCTCAAATGCCGGTTCTATCCGCATCTTCCCGCGACACCAGCGAGGCAATGTCCGCATCTTGCGCGTGACTGCTGCGCTCTCCCGGCCGGCTATGTAATGTCTGGTAGCTCGAGCCAATGGAACGTGGCGGCGTTGGCGCTGTAGCGCCCCAAGCACGACTGCGGTCAGCGTGAAGTTAAAGGCGGGACCACAGCCATGGCTTCCATTGGCTGCCGGCTTCACTTCAGTCCGCCTCCCCCGTGGGGGAGGCAGCTATTTTTCGATAAGTACTCTTAGCTCTTCTTTGGCTCTACGATCTCAAAAGAAGGGTTGAAAGTGTCAAGCAAGCCCATCAGCTCCGACACCTTCGAAAAATCTCCCTCGACCGTAATGTCACCACTCTTCACCGCATCGGCAAAAGTCGTCTTTTTAAGAGTGATAGAGTCAAGCGTCGATCGAGCCAGCGTCATACTCACGTTGGCCGTTGGTGAGCTACGCCCAGTCACGAACGTGAGTGCGCTGTTCTCGAGCGTTAGGATGTAGAGTCGCTTCTGATCGGTGAAGTTCCAGTTGATCTCAATGTGCTTGCCGACCGCCTTATCAGCATTCAGCCGAACACCCAGGTAGTCAAAATACTGATCGGTTGTAACCGCTTTCAACGTCTCAGGATTCAGAGAGGCGAACGAAGGCAGCTTCGGGACGTCATTTCGAAGCTCTGACGCGCCGACCAGGAACGCGTTGCGCCAGATTGTGGATTCCGATTGATATCCCATCTGCTCAAGCGCATCTGCTCCCAATTCTCTGGCAGCGCGATTTGTCGGATCCGCAAACACTACCTGGCTCATGACCGACGCGACCCATCGATAATTTCCCTTCTTAAAATCCTCGCGAGCTCGGGTAATCGCCGCGTCGGCCCCCCCCATATATTCCACCGCTTTGCGTCCAGCCTCGACAGGCGGCAAGGGATTTAGATTAGCTGGATTGCCATCGAACCAGCCCATGTATTTCTGATACACGGCCTTAACGTTCGTATTGAGGGTGCCATAGTAGCCGCGGTTCCAAAATTCGTGGCTCAAGCTATCGGGCAACTTCAATCGCTCCGCAATCTCCAAAGGAGTATACCCCAAGTTTATGTACCTCAGGGTTTGATCGTTGATGAACTTGTACATATCGCGCTGCTGCTTGAGCACAGTAACGACATTCTCGTTGCCGCGGAACGGCCACTGGTGCTGCGAGATGAGATACTTCGCGTTTCCGAACTTCTCCAATGCGTTGCTCAGATAGCGGGACCACAGGCTCGGATCTCGAATCTCCGCACCACGGATCGCATACAAGTTGTGCATTGAGTGCATCACCAACTCAGCAGCGTCTAGAACACCGAACTGCGGCAAGTATATCTGCATTTCGGCGGGCGCCTCGGCACCCGGCACCAACTGAAATACCAGGTCGACACCGTCAATCCGCCTGTCCGTGCTTTGGGTAATCACTTCGGTGGGCGGAAGAAGCGTGATCGTCCCCCTCGGAATTGATTTTCCGCCTCCAACGTCCACAAACCCCCGGGGTCCCGGCGGAAGAATGCCACCGAACTGGTAAAGTGACCGCCGGCTCATCGCATTCCCGGCTACCACATTCTCGGCCACAGCCGTTTCCATAAAGCCGGCAGGTGCGAGCACTTTGACTTTTCCGCTCGCTGCATCTTCTTCACTTACGATGCCCTTCGCGCCACCGAAGTGATCAACGTGGCTGTGCGAATAGATTAGCGTACCGACGGGCTTCCTTGGTCTGTACTTGTAATAAAGGTCAAGAGCTGCTCGAGCCGTCTCCGTGGTGAAGAGGGTATCGATGACGATCAGGGACGTGTCTCCCTCAATAATCGTCATGTTGGCTGCATCGAGCTCTCGGACCTGGTAGACCCTGCCGGTGACCTTGAACAATCCGTGAATTTTGTTCAGCTCAGCATGTCGCCAGAGGCTCGGATTGACGGTGGAGGGAGCGTCTCCCTTCAGAAACTCGAAGGGCTTCATGCTCCATACAACTTTCGATCCGGCTCCCAGCACCTCTGCGTCCGGAATCGACCCGATGAAGCCATACGTAGCGTCGTCAAAGTCTGCTCGATCGCCGAGTGGCAATTCGTGCGCAACCCGCTCGTTCGCTTCGCGCGTCACAGGCTCTGCATCTTTGGGAGGTACTTGGGCGCCTGCAACGGTCGGAGCGAGCAATGCACCAATTAGCAGGAGCATACGGATAGCAGGACAACTGGTTCGCTTGGGGAGAGCGCATGTCATGTTGGGAGCAAGTGTAGATTCAAGCACTCTGTAACCTCCGTAGTTCGCGTAAATTGCCGCATCGAGGGCAACGAACGCTTCGCCATGTTATGTTGTTGATAGGGTCTTCCTATGCACGGCATAGTTGACTGGAAATTATAGAACGGCGCTCGCCGCCGTCTATCCGTTGCAATCGGTCGCGCGGCGGTCACTATCCACTTCTTGCAACGACCCTATTTCACCCTCGTTGCGAGTCTGCCCCCAACTTTGGTTGCACATGCCGTACTCATGTTGGCCCAACCAATCGCACCGTTTGTCGCAGGGGATCATTCAGGTCTGCGAGATGGCAGCCGGCGACATAGCCAAACGTCAGCGCCGGCCCGAGCGTTGCACCTGCGCCAGGGTATGCACCGCCGAACAAGCTCGCGCTGTCAGCGCCCGCCGCATACAAACCATCAATTGCAACTCCGCTCTGATCGAGGACGCGTGCATGACGATCCGTTCGCAGACCGGCGAAGGTGCCGATGTCACCCGGGACGACCCTTACGGCGTAGAACGGTGGGGCCTCGATTGGAGCAAGGCATGGATTGGGCGTGTGCTCCGGATCACCGATAAAGCGATTGTAAGGCACTGAGCCTTTACCGAACTCAGGATCGCTGCCTTGACGTGCATTTTGATTGTAGGCGTGCACAGTAGATTGCACGGCGCTCGCGTCCATCCCCATCTGCCGCGCGAGGCCCTCGATCGTGTGGTCACGCAATAGGTAACCGGAACGGATGTGCTGATATATCGGCATTGGCGCCGGCTTTACAAAGCCGAGTCCGTAGCGTCTGAGCGCACGATGATCGATAACAAGGTAGCAATAGGCAGCTTCGCCTGGGGGATAGGAACCTATCAGCGCCGGCACGAAATCCTGATAAGAGCCACTCTCGTTTACGAAACGCTTGCCATCCGACTTGAGCGCAATCACGCCCGGTTTTGCTCGATCATACAAGTGAAAGAACGTTCCCATCTTTCCGTCGGAATAGCGCCCGCGAGAGACTGGCATCCAAGCCGCCGGGTTCAGCAGCGATGTATTGAGCGCACCGCCTACGCTCTCGCCGAGAGTCAATCCGTCCCCAGTATTCGTCTCGAGGGCAAGGCTGAAATGCTGTGTCGGCGATGGATGGTGGGGAAACAGTTCGCGCCGGCGTCTTACATTTCCCGGAAATCCGCCCGTTGCGATCACAATGCCGCGTCGCGTTCGCACCTCGACAGCCTTGCCGTCCCGCTCAACAATCGCTCCAACTACCTTTTTCTTCTCCTGCAGCATCATTCGTGCGCGAGATGAATACCAAACGGGAATGTTTTTCTCGGTAACTGACTTGAGCAAGCGCGCTGCGAGCGCGACGCCAAGCCCCAGCTGGCGATCTCGGCCGTACCAAAGCTGATCCCAGAATGATGACACAAGGCGGCGTGTTACGTAAGCTGCAGACCGGATCGAGCGGCCGGCCTGGAAAAAGTGCCTCATATCGTCGAAGGTCGCGATGTTCGTCCCGAACACTAGCAACTCTCGCCTTGGTGTCCGCAAGCGCTTCAATGCTTTGCCGAGTTCACGGCCGTCGATGGGAGCAGCGCAAATCGAGCGCCCGCCTGTATGAGCTCCCACCTTCTCGCCATGATAATCGGGGAAGTCCGCGCCGACGAAGAAGCGCACCGATGTCTTACTTTCAAAGAACTCCACCATCTTAGGTGCCTTCTCGAGGAACGCCTCCATGCGATCCTCGTCATAGCGGTTGCCGGCCTCTTGACGCACATACGCACGTACGTCGTCGAGATCATCTTCAATGCCCGCGGCCTTCGCATGCGGGCTGCAGGGTGCCCAGATCCATCCTCCGGAGTAGGCGGTCGTTCCTCCAAACACCGGCTCCTTCTCCAACATGATGACATCTAACCCGGCATCCCTGGCAGTGAGCGCAGCCGCAGAACCGGCGGCACCTGTACCCATAACGAGGACGTCGCATTCGACAACGCTAGTAGACATTTCGCTCTCCGGTCACGGCGCCTAGGGCGACGCCAGGTGTTGATAAACATGCACATCTGGCCGATCGACGGACCGGACAGGCTTACAGGGGGCATCGAGGTTTGCGGCGGCGGGAAATAGGCGGCGATCAATACCACGTTCGCTCGTGCTGGCATTGATTGGCCGTGGCCGCGGCGGGTCTACTGGGCGGGACTGGCGTCTCTAGAGAATACGCGCTCTTAATGACTCCATAGCAACCGCAAGTCTTTTGCTGAAGCTTTGTTCGATCGCGCACGTGCAGAACGCCCCGCCCCCTCTGAACGATTCCCTGGTCTTCGAAGCGCGCCAGGGCTTCCGTGACGCTCGCGCGTCGCATCCCAAGGCCCGCGGAAACGTAGTCATGCGTCGCCGGGATCACATTGTTATCGAGCGCGTCACAAACTAAGCAGAGCCAGCAAGCGAGACGCTTCTCGAGCCCGTGGCATATTCCACATAGAGCTATTTGCGCACTGTGCGCAATTTGAGACTCAATGTATCGTAATAGACGCTCCCATATCTGCGGTCGCTCACTCATCGCACGCTTGAGATCATCACGATTGATTCTCATCGTTCCGCCGGAAATCATTACTACCGCACGTTGACTTGACCTTTCTGTACCAAGAGCAGCAGATGCGCCGACGATGCCGTGACGACCAACTATCGCCGTTTCCAAGGTGGTCCCCGCATCGAGCGTCCTCAGAGAAACGATACCTGCCTCGATGAAGTCTACATACTCGATTTTGCGGTGACGCTCCTGCAACACCACTCTCTCGCCAAGCGGTATGAACTCCAGAAGAGGATAAATGTAGGACAGATCCGCGGGCGAAAGGCCTCTCAGAATGCTGTTACGTACGGTGGGCAGCTTGCTGACTCGACTTGCCGAGCGATCTTCACTGGCGCCATGCACCGGGGCCGGAAACACTATGTTCAACGGCGCCCGCTCCTTTGGAATCATATGGACTCCTCCCTAAGCCTTGTCTGCTGAGCGGGTTCTTCAGATGCCCGTTGCCTCAATGACTGACTACCGGTTGAGATGTCGACACAAACGCAGCGCGACTACCGATGCGTGCTTCGTGCCATCCCCATCATTCATCCGGTCAAGCTGCTACCAGATCGTTCTGCATTCGACCGGGTTGCTCGAACACGAGAGGCAGACTATCAAGGCGCGGGAACAGGGCTATCCAACTGTGTCGAACTTGCGCGCGAATTAGCCGTTTTTTGCGCCGTCACAGCGTACGGCGAACGCCGATGTGTATGTTTGTGGCTCAAGCCGTCGAAGTTGCGTGACAGGCAAGGCTGGGCTCTCGTTGCTGAGAGTGACAGCCGGGCAAATTAACCTCGATTGTTGCTGAATGCCGAGATTGAGCGGCTCGCGACGCTAGTGCGACGACGCTTCTTCATCTCAACCTATGCCGCAGAAGATAAGGGATTAGCTCTCGTTCGCGCCAAACATGGATTGAAGGGAGATCAAATGACCACGCGCGAACGGCCATGACGTTCGCCACGCGCCGATCATGCGACCTTCAACTGCGCAATCGCCGTTTGGTCTCTCGAGGCAACTCACCGAACGTGGCGCGATAGTACTGCGCAAAACGGCTCTGATGCTCGAATCCGTAACGCAATGAGAGACTCGTGAAATCCTGATCTGGCGATTGTTCGAGATCAAACCGCGCCGCTTCGAGCCGCATGCGCCTCACGAGCGCCATCGGCGAGCAATCAAATCCTTCTTGGCAGAGGCGATTCAACTGGGTTCGGCCAACTCCAACCGCCTCGGTGAGCTTGTCCAGTGTGATAGGCGCCTTCAACCGCGCCCGAATGAAACTCTCAAGTCGCTCCCGCTTGTCCCGACCCGGCTGCGGTTGCCTTTGCTCTTGTGGCGAGTGAGCAATTGGCCGCATGCGCTCAAGAAGTTGCAATCCCACGAATCGAGCTATCCCCTTCTCAACCTCTTCAATCCAGTCAGCGTAGCTCTCCAGGTTATTGCCCGCTCGAGAAATCTTGAGCGCCAGGTTAAGTTGATCAATAAACATCGGCGCGAGCGTGGGCGCCAACAAGCGGTGCGACCGTGCTAGCCTCAGCGGCTCGCGGTCTGTCGCGTGCAAGACGCGCAACGGAACAGGTATTAGTAGCTGCTCGCACCCCTCCTGCCAGCGTGAGCGAATGCTCTTCTGGGGGGAGCTAAAGAAGACGCTGCCTTCCGGAACACGTGTCGTATGCCCATCTACTTCAACTTCGATGCTATTCTTGAGCGCCACGTGAACAAGTATAAATTTTCGGTATAAACCGCGCGCAATAGCAACTTCGTCGCCATACTTCAGGCTGTAGAACGCCAGGTTCTGCATCCTTGCCCGATAGGCGCGAACATCGACTGCGGCGCCCCGCCAGTCCAGTCGATAGTCGGTCAGTTCTGACGCGATACAATCATAGCTTTCGCGACGATCATCAGATCGGATTAGGCAATCCTCGTAGAGGGGAGCCAGGTCCAACCGCCGCAATGACGACGTTGCGGGGGCTCCGACTGACGCGAGCGCGGACATACCTCCCTTCCCTCCATCTCGCATGGGATTTCCTTCCAGTTTACGAGATCGCGTTTTCTTGTCAAATTTCTTTTACACGATTTGGATTATTTGCGAAAGAAATCTGAAGTAGCGCGGCTCGGGTTCCGCTCGCCCAACGGCGGTCACGGCCTCGCCGCCCCACGCCTCCGTGGGACGGCGACCCCAATAACTCGCTAACGCAGAAGTTGGCCCCGGAGCCCTAAGGCTGCTATGGGCGAGAATCCGACATCGACGACCTCCAATGCAAATCTCGCTACCCTTGATCGCCGTATAAATAAGATTCAATTACTAGTTGTTTTCACGGAAGAATGGAGAAGACACCCCATCTACCGCGTCCTTGGCTCGGCTTGCGATCGAGCCTGGGCGAACGCAGAGGAGGAGCCGGCGGCCGGGCAGTTCTGGCAAATAGCAAACGCTTCCCCTGACCAGATCCGGGGTGGCAATCCTTTTTGGAACGCAAGTAACTCCAACACAAGCGCGCACCGCCGCGAGCCGCGAATGATGGTCTGGGCTCTCGAGAACGATCCTATATGGCAATCCTTGCTTTACTAATGCTCGAACCACCCAGTTGTCCTGACGCCACGTAAGCAGGGGTATCGGCGCGCCTGGATTGAGTACGAACTCGCGGGACCGCACCCATACAGAGGTCTCGGTTGCCTCCTTGACGATCATCGCCGTTATATCTTCTCCAAGCGCGCAATCCTCATACGCGCAACCGACATCAATGCGCTCCTCGACGAGGCCACGCAAAATTGCCATGGAGTCTTCAACGTGAACGAATAGACCGGAGAACACGCTCGCTTTGTGATGGCGAAAGAATTCGTCTGCAAGTAGACTGCTCAATCCCAGTCTTAAAGGCCGGCGCTGTTCGTGGTCGAGAGCAAGCCGAAGTAACTGATCATCATCATCGAGCACGCGTCGTGCGTGCAGGACCGCTAGCTTGCCAAGCTCTGTCGGTATCGTGCCGTTGGCCTTCCTAGCGAACAGAACGCCGCCCACCATATTCTGCAAGCGCTTGACGTGTGCACTGACGGCAGGCTGGCTTAGATCGAGCAGCTTGGCGGCCCTCGAGAGACTGCCAGTATCGGATATGGCGACAATTGAGCGAAGGATCTCGATCGGATTATTCTTATGACTGTTGTGCATTATGGTCTCGACCCGGGCCCCTCGATGGGTCGACGAATAGTTGACAAGCTACAGCTCTCTACATTCCGGTGACGGAGCGCAGCTTATAGCTGCGCGTCCTCTCCGCGAGCTTGCACGCCGATGACAAGCCAATCCGACCGACAAGTTTTCACATACAATTTTATCCTCGATGATTCAATCAATGTTCGATTTTTGACTGATTTTGCAAAATTCTCTGTCTGGTGGTCAGCCAGGTGACGGGCGCGTCGTGGAAAAAGGTGAGACCACGAGCGTCCGCACGCACATTACTCATGGCGCGTACTCATGAATCGGAAATGCTGCGAATCGAGCGGTGCGGTTTATGTTCTTCTTTGCCCGTAGCGGTACGAAAGCGGACGGCGCGGGATTCTCGGTCGGCCAATAGGCGACGCTGCTTGCGGCAACCTCGGAGGTACCAGCTCAAGAATCAGGCAGATCATCCAGCCGTAACGATGTTTTCAAGGGCGCTCGAAGTTGAACGACGATTTCGCCCGCTCGCTTACCGTCCTTAACGATGGCATCGAGAGTTCGTCGGACTGCTTCCAGATCTGGCGGTTGAGCGCTCAGCCAGTTTAAGCCGGCCTCTGCATTGATGACCGCCGCTGTGACCGCGTTAACGATCGCAGCATAGGTATGCACAAATTCCGCCGAGGTCTCCGATAACGCGTCGCCCGTTGCGTCACCCGCGCTTCCCGCGGGTTCGCGGAAGCAGGCACGAAGAACAGTTTTGGACTGGAGTCGAACGGCATCTGCAGCCTTGCGGATCAGATCGAGTACGAGGTCGGCCTGTAGCAACACGGGCACGTATCTGCCGTCGGTCTCGAAGACAGCGCGGCCCCTGTGTTTTTCGATAGAACGCTGACGATATGGTTGGACCAAGCGGTCGTTGTTAGCCACGACGTTCCAACTCGGCTTCCACTTCCTAGACATAGCGCGCTCCTTTGGTGGGCTGTGAGAAACGATTCGGCCCCGTCGGCCGAAGAAGCCGTTCCAACGCCGATGTATCGAGCCAACTCCTCCCAGCTAGCGCTCTTTGAGCTTATGAGTCCCCCATATCGGGTACAGGCACAGGCATTAGCGTCTTTATGCATAAACGTCACAAGCGGCTCTAGCCGCACCACAGCAACACCAAACACAGCGGATGTTGCAGCACCTACTTTTCTTCCGCGACCTTGAGATCTCCGACGAGGCATCGTCGGAGATCTCTGGAGGTAGAGCGCAGCAACACGCTCCATCCATCAGAACGTAAGCCTCATCCCCACAGTCGGAGCGAATTCATCCTGATGAATGTAACCGAACGCAAAACCACCGCTAACCTTGGAGTACACCGCACCAGCGTACAGCTTGAGGTTCTTCGTCCAATCATAATCCACACGCAACCCGACCGCCTGCTGCAAACCAGAGCAATTGATAAATCCGCTGCTGGAGCACGCAGCATTGGAGAAGATTGGGGCAGCTACACCTGGGATTTTATTGACGCCCAACCCATAGCTGCCTTGGCTGAATACATAGTACGCAGCTGCGACTGACCACTGATGGTCATACTGGTATTTGCCCGAGATAAAGTAGGCATCTACCTGACGATCCCCGCCTGTGTATGCATAGTTCACAATACCCGATCCGGCAGCACCGTTCGTTGCCAGAACAGGTCCAATCTGAAAGCCTCCGATAGTAGAATGCCCCGGCAGGAGCCCTCCATCGGATGGGTTGGTGAAGTCGACATGACTCCATCCGCCGCTGACAATAAATTTAGAGGAGTCGGGATCCGAATAGCCTCTTCCACCTACATCGAACACATACTTCCCAAAAATGCCGTACAGGACGGTATCGGAAACTCTAGCGCCCAAAAATGGTGAGCCGACGTTAGCCGCACCATTCAACGACGACAGGTTGACGATATCCTTCGCTTGGCCGGCAAAGGCGTCGACCGAAAACTCCGGGCGCACGATTCCGATTGCGCCCTGGTAGAACTGCCTTACGTCTGTACCAGGCGCCCCATACAACAGCTCGGTCCGGAACATTCCAACTTGGTTCACATATTTTACGGAGCTGTCCAACTTCGACGGCTCGATGCTTCCTTGACCTGCAATGATCCCCGAATATCCAAAAAGCGAGAACCCCAGCGAGAGAAGCGGGTCATAGGCATAAAGCATGTCTGTAGAGACCGCGGTGTTTCGTCCGGCCCGAAGCTCGCCCCATTGCTTTAGTGCGAAACCACCGTACGCATCGCCATTGAAGATTTGTCCCGCACGGGCAGAGTCGGCACTCATGGTTTGCTGAGTCAGCGGAATGCCGTTTTGCATCTGAAGGCTTCTAGGCCCGTTTACGAGCTCGCCCCCCGTCGGATTGAACCCGATTTCCAGCCTCCCGATGACGCGCAAATCATCGGTTATGGGTTGATCCACCTTCACGCCGATATACGATTGAATGGTTTGGTTCGGAGCCAAAAACCATCCTGGGCCCTGGTTCGTTGGCACGACCAGACTTGATGTGCCGTTGATCTGGCCGGCATAGGGCGTACTGTGGGTCTCGTACTGACCGCTGAGGTCGATAGCGCCGATGACAGTGATGCCTTTCCAAGTTAGATCTGGAATCACAGGCGGAGCTTTCGTAAAGAGCGTGTCTAGGTCGGCCGCATTGGCGCTGAGAGCAAAAGCCCCAGACGCGACCGCAGACAGGACGCCTACTCTCGCAACGTCCTTTAGTCCTTTACGAGTACGCGGCTTTGGTCTCATCGCTCAGAAATCCCCCTTTTAGTTTTCGGCCCCTTGATGGCGGCTCCACCCCGGTCGCGAAAACGTCACACGGATATTTGATTGGGTTAAGGTCCGTGGCTATCCGAAATTTCCCGGAATTTACGAAAATCATATCCACCTTTTGCGAGCGGCTGCCCGCGAAGCGGTCGCCGTGTCGTTGAGCTGGCCTAATGCTTTCCGCTCGACCATGAACGCCGACTGGCACAACGCCGCGGCAATACTGAACGAAAATACCCTGACGCCTAAAGCCGAGCGGATCGATGGGTGCGTCTGATTTCCTAGGCGGTTGTTGCAAGATCAAGCCGTGCCGGCCACCGAGGGTAGAACCAAACGAACTTGCAATTCGCCTTCTCGAGGCGGCTTTGCGCACCCCAAAATGGTCGACGAAAAGGCGTCGTAATCGCGAGTTGATAATTAGGTACGCCGGGCGCTCGCGAATTAGCGTTCAACCTTCCTCGACGACTGCTTAAGCGGCGGGGTCGCCCGAACGTACGCCTCCGACGGAGCCGTCTCGCGGGACGCGAGGTAATTCGCGAAGCGTGTGACCTTAAGTCTACCTTTAAGGTCATCAGGCAATGCGAGTCGAGGTTTTGGGCGGGCTGAAGCGGCGGCGGCGCTTCTCGCAGGACGACAAGGCACCGATTGTCGAGGAGACGTTGGTCCCGGACGCGAAGGTGATTAGGGTTGCGCGGCTCAATGGAGTTGCGGCCAGCCTAGTGTTTACTTGGCGTCGACAAGCAGGGACGTCAGAGGTTGTACCATCTTTTGCGCAGGTGCAGATCGTCGCTACGGAAGTGGAGGAAGCTCCGAAGCTTTTGCCTGCGGGTGACGGCCGGTTTCGCTCTGTAGCGTCCGCGCGTACTGGATTGATCGAGATTGATCTTGGCGATGGCGACGCTCCGTTGGATGCGCACCTCGATACACGACGACCAAGGCCAAATAGCAGCCCTGACGTTTGCTGCAGATAGACACGACACCGTCTTTAAACGGTGTGTGGAAGCCCACGAACGCGTTCTTCAGTTAATGGCCCTGAAATTTTCACGCTCACGTTGGCCGTTTACTCTTTAGCTGCCGGATGTGGTTGGAATAATTTTGTCGAGCGGCGAGCTGGAATGCTTGCATTGGGCATCGCAGGGCAAGAGCACCTGGGACATCAGCCGAATTCTCGGCATCTCGCGGCACACCATCGCTTCATATCTGGATAGCGCCAAAGAGAAGCTCGGCGTGAGAACAACGGCTCAAGCTGTAACGCGAATCGCAGCTGCAAAATGATCGCAGCGGAATTAAGACCATCCGGCTCCCACAACTAGAGGTGCTGCCGCTTGAAGGCTTTTGCCCTAATTGCCCGCGAGCATAATTTTGGGAGGAAGTCATAATTCAGCTCATCACGGCGTCTTGCTATCGCGGATTTCTCCAACACTCTCGCAGCGATGCACCGGCTCCGATATCGCGTATTCAAGACACGGATTGTAGCGGCGGTATGTCGAAGGGTGTGAAGGAGCGCGTGTTCGAAGAGATGATCCGACACGTCGGGCGCCCAATGTTTTTTCATGAGTCCGGCTGTGATGCTGAGCATTTTGACTTTGTTGTTCGGCAATCGGCGAGAAGTCGATATCACCTCCTTCATCGAGGCGCACAGCGATCTATTGATGAACGGATTGTTGTTGGCCCGTTCCTCGTAGTGGTGGATCCAACCAGGGAGGGGAAGGAGCGACGCCAGAGTTTGACATGTAGTCGGAATATTGGGCGGCTAGTCCTCCTCGGACTGTTCGGTGAAATCTGTCAAGCAAACGCTCAAATGAGCGCACCGCAAGCGATCGACACGACAGTACAGGACCAATGGAGTACACCGCTGGAGAGATTTCTTCGTGAGCTAAAGGTAACTGATCCAACGGCGTGCTTAAGAAGACCAAGGCGTTCGAGATTGGCGGCCGTCTGGCATCCGAACTCGGTACTTCTTCGTATCGAGGACGCCGCCCTCTGCTCTTCGGATTCCTATCTAATCATTCTTGGACGTATGGTTTAGAAACAAATTATTTCCCGACGCGATGTTCACGGCTGGGAAGATGTTCTCCTGGAGCGACCATGCCGTTCGGCTATTTGGATTTGGCGTTTTGCCGATTTCGCTGGCTGGCGGCAGGATGACGGTTACTCTCCTGAAACTCCGGGCGGATGGATTGTGGATGCTGCACAGGCGCGTTGAGTCAGCCTTGGATCAAAAATGGATGTTCAGCGCTCTGGCGGACACGTCAGCTAGGGGCCGATTTTGTTGAAAAAGGCCGCAGTTGCGACTCAGAGATACCAGTGATTCAGTCTGTCTAATTGGCAGGACTGAACATCATGATGGGACATCGGCAAGTCGAACAGGCTGCTTTGTTCTATGAGTTCTCGCTCGAGAGGCATGTCCCTTCCGAGCACTTGCTTCGCTCGATCGATAGATTTGTCGATCTTGAACAGATTAGGCAGGACCTGGCGCCGTTCTACAGTAAGG
>NZ_JACMYP010000148.1 GCF_020889705.1 Bradyrhizobium altum
GATGCGCCGCCGCGGCGCGCGAGATCCGGCAGGCGCTCCAGCGCGTGCGCGGCATCGCCAAAATGGCGGAGCAGCGATGCAAAGGTGCGCGGCCCCGGTATTATGGCGCAAACGCCACAAGGGCACGCGCCGAATACCGTCCATTTGAAAGGAATGGACGATGCGTGGGATACGAATGGCTTGGGCCGTGATCATCGCCCTAATCTGCGTAACTGGGCATCCAGTGATGGGTAATGATGAGGCTATCTTTTGCAATGTTTTCATCCATCCCGATTGGTCTCGGGAGCACGACGCCTTCCTCCCGGTCGGAGTCGACAAAACGGATCAACCGATACAGCTTCGCGGTTCGGGCCTCCTTGCGATCTGGGGTTGCCCAGTACCGAACGATAACCGCGATTTGAATGATTACGATGTTCGGATTTGGATTTCCGCAGTCGCTGATTTCATTCCTCGTGAGGACAAGCCTTGTGCTTTGTGCAACGTCCTCATGTGGAAAAAGAAAGTGCCCGACAGCGGCAGATCGCGGCTCCAGCAGCGCTTCCTCTATGCTTATAGGACTCTCGTTAGGTCTGGCGTAAGCTTTTACATAAACGTTGACATCTTGAGCCGGGATTACCCCGACATTCTTGAGAACCATTTTGACTACAAGGCGGCAAGCGTTGCCGTCCCAAACCAGATCGCTGTCGAGGCTAACTTCCGGCGATACCCAAGCTCTTTGAGAGATATGCATCGCCTCAGAACTGATACGATTTGCCTCACGAGCTGCGGCTATAGAGTCTTGCATCTCACTGGATTGGGCGTCGGAGCTTTCCCGCAGGAACTCAAGCTGCCTCTCGCCAGCCCTATAAAGACTGTTCGTAGCCAGCCAGAGCCCAATGGTAGAGATAGCCAAAACGATGGTGAAACCGCCGACAACGCTCTTGTCGTGTCGTTCAAGGAATCCATCGAGCGAGTCAATCGCGGCGATTACTCCCGTGTGGAAGGTGGGGCAGTATTTCTTATTATCGTGGTTGGAGGATTGCTCACCGTGCTCTGGCTGTATCAGGCACAACGATAGGTCAGGAACCGGACCCCAACTAAGAAGCTCGGCAAATACAAGATAGACAAGCGCTATAAGCGCCCAAGTTCGCTTATGCATTCCTCTCGCCCCCGTCTCCCGCCAATACTACCTATTGGCGTTCCGGAGGCGCAATACACCTAAAAGGGATTACCGCGATGCACCTAACGATTTCGTGACCTAACGAAAACGATAGATTTCTTGACCTTGGGCCAAACCTATCATATTCGTTACCTATCGTATTCGTTAGGTAGCGGCTGTGTCCCAACACTTCCTCCTCAGCAAAGCGGCAAAGACCCTGAGCCTAGCTCAGGTCTTCCGCATGACTGATGCGGAAGCCGAGACGGCCTTCAAGGCTGTCCGTTGGGCTTCTACCGATGGCGCTCCGGTGTGTCCGTCCTGCGGCTCTGTTGAGGCTTACGAAGCCCGCCGTCCGAACGGCTCCCTGCGCTTCCGCTGTAAGGGCTGCAAAAAGGACTTCACGATTACCAGCGGCACGCTGTTCGCCAGCCACAAGCTGCCCCTGCGCGGCTATCTGGCGGCCATCGCCGTGTTCTGCAACGAGGTGAAAGGCAAGTCCGCGCTGGCGCTCAGCCGCGACCTGGGCCTCTCCTACAAGTCCGCATTCGTCCTCCTACACAAGCTGCGCGAGGCAATGGCGGAGGAGTTGAAGGGCCGCGTCGTCGGCGGCGAAGGCAAAACGGCTGAAGTAGATGGCGGCTATTTTGGAGGTTATGTAAAACCAGCAAACCAGAAAGAATATCGCCGCGACCGCCGATATGCCCGCAATCAAAATGGGAAACGGAAGGTCGTCGTCGTCGTCCGTGAGCGCGGCGGCAATTCTGTGCCAGCAGTGTTTGGCTCTGAAAGCCAAGCCGCCGCTTTCATTCGTGCCCGCATTGCGAAGGGGACTGTCGTTCATGCCGACGAAGCCGCTTCTTGGGATGGATTACACGAACGTTTTGAAATGAAACGAATCAACCACCAAGAAGCTTACTCCTTGGACGGCGCCTGCACCAATCAGGCTGAGGAGTATTTCAGCCGTTTGCGGCGTGCTGAGATCGGTATCCACCATCATATTGCTGGTGCGTATCTGCTCCGCTACGCGCAGGAGTCCTCATGGCGCGAGGATAATCGCCGCGTCTCCAATGGGGATCAGGTGAACCGCATTGCGGCGCTGGCCTTAAAGCGCGGCAAGTCTGCAGACTTCACGGGATACTGGCAGCGGCACATTGACTAACTTTCTAAGCATACGGTTCAAGTCCGCGACGCTTTAGGCGCTCAAGCATTCTGTCGATTTGCTCGCCATTCAGTCCGCCGATGATGAGGTTCTGAGATTTCGCGTATTCAGGAGCCACGAAGTATTTTGGACCCCAAGCAAGTTGCATACGACTATTTAGCCCAAGTGCGAATCTAGTCGGCTTGTGCAACCCCAAGGCCTGATATTCCAGCGGCGGAATAATCAAATCCTCTTTGTAATGTCGTGCCTCAAACTCACCTGTCCCATAGGTGCAGATCACAGCGCCAATTTTCTGCTGTTGATTGACGCGGACATCCAACACCAGCGACGGTCGCGCGATCGGACCGGGCGTGAGTCCGCTCTCCGGATAAAGACACCAGACAATGTCGTACTGCAGCGGAAGGGTTTCGAGCGGATAGAAGATATGCCCCATATAGGGGCAATATCACGACTTACGGTTGACGGAAATCCATTCCCCACTCTTGAAGAGGTCTGCACACTCGGCATTCGCAGCGTCGATCTGAGCTTGGGATGGCTCCGAATAGTCGATGCGATATTTGCCGACTGTCGGGACATTCTCAGCCGGCGACACGTCCTGTTTCTTGGACGGGTGCACCCATTCCGAGAAGTCAGCAACCGTAGCCTGAAGAAATGCCATTAGAGCGGCCATGACGCCTTCCAAAGCGCAATTCGTTGTTTTTTGATTCTGCGCATTCGAGTTAAGGAACCCTTACGCTACCTTTAGTTTCAGGGTCATCCAACAAGGTTCAAACCTTGACAGGCCAATTATGGCGCTCCTGTGCCAGCCCGGCAACAGCACTAAGGTTTGATGGTTTATTGTGACGCATGTCACATAAGTATCCTCACGCCAGATTCAACGCACGCCATGTGGAGCTTGTTCCCGAAGTGGAAGCGGCCCCAGCGGGCGCGTGCCAAGGCCGTAATCCAGATGGGTTCGCGTTGTGCCGTCGGAATTTCCAGCACTGGCTAGATGCCGGCTAATCGCCATCTAGCCGGGCTGGCCTCGCCAACCCGCTCCACGCCTTTCCCCTCATGGTTCTTGAGGCTGTGCTGGATGCCCAGCGCGATGCCCTGTACGTCGTCGCCGGTAGCGTCCTGCACGCCATGGGCGGCTAGAACCGCCTTCGCCAACTCCGTGGTGGTCATCGGCTCCGTGGCCGTCCTGAGCACGTCCAGCGCCCGCCTGTAGAGGGTGCCGCGCTTGAACCACGGGTTTGGCTTCCGCCGCTTCACCGCGATCCGACCCAGGTTGTACGTGGGGTCCAGCATCTTGATGACGGCCTCGACGTGCCGCATCTGCTCGCTCAAGGCATCGTGCTGTTGCCGGTTGGCGAGTATCTGCCCGCCAAGCTCCATATGGAGCCGTTCAAGGGTGTTGATGGCCGGACGCGTGTGAGGGTCTTTTGTCGGTCTGCCGCGCATTGCCGCATCCTATCGAATGTGATAGCTAACGGATATGAACCGTTTGACCGGAAGTCAAGGCCGGTCTATCGTATTTGTTAGCTCACGTAATCGATAGGAGATGCCATGGTCCTACCCAAGGCAGAAGAGGAATGGGGCCAGCGAGCCAGTGCCTTCCTCAAGGCGGAAATGAAGAAAGCCGACGTGACCTATGCCGAGTTGGTCAAGCGGTTGAAGAAGCACGGCCTCAAGGACGAGACTGAGGCCGGGATCACCATGAAGCTAAAGCGAGGATCGTTTACGGCGATCTTCTTTCTTGCGTGCGTTGCGGCGCTAGAGCTTGAACAGGTGGTGCTGGAGGAGATTTAACAGTCAGACGGAACGCGAAATGAATAGACCAATTTGGGGCCGTTTGATCGCCGTGGCCGTGGTTGAGTTGGTAATAGGCGGTATGTGGCTGTTCGGCACTCTCAACCCGGCGATTTTCGCTGTGCTGATGCTTGGTGTGCCTTTCCTAGCTGCGATAGTGGCTCTGCCAATAGTGTATTTGATCAAGCGCTCTTCAATTCAAAAATAGACCTACCAAACTAGGCCGCGTTTAGCCGCTTGTGGCGTTTGCGCCATAATACCGCGCGGCCCGACATTGTCGGAGCGGATCAGCCGCAGCCGGTTGAGCCGTTCGGTGTCGGTGAGTTCAGTGGTGCTGGGTGACCGGTCATGCATGCGGGCTCTAGCTTCGCCCAACCTGGGATTGTGATCAACCGCGACATTGGCGGAGCAGGCGTGACGCGCTACAAGCGGTCGCCAATTCGAGGAAGCCGCCCATGATCTCATTTGCCGACCTCCAAGCGCGTATCGAACAGGGCGCGCTGTCGCCTGAAGCGGCTATCGGCCAATCGCTGGAGGCGATCGGTGCGCGGGACAAGACGATCGGCGCCTTTGTCCGCCACGACGCGAAGGCACGCGCGCAGGATGCCGGGCCGCTGCGCGGGATCGCGGTCGGCATCAAGGACATCATCGATACCGCCGGATTCCCGACCGAGATGGGGGCTGCGATCTATCGCGGCCATCAGCCGCGCGCCGACGCGCCGGTGGTGGTGGCGCTGAAGCAGGCCGGCGCCACCATCATCGGCAAAACCACGACGACCGCGTTCGCCGCGAACGATCCGACCGCAACGCTCAATCCGCACAATCACGCGCACACGCCGGGCGGCTCGTCGTCGGGCTCGGCAGCCGCGGTCGCCGCGGGGATGATCCCGCTGGCGCTGGGCACGCAGACCGGCGGATCGGTGATCCGGCCGGCCTCGTTCTGCGGCGTCGCCGCGATCAAGCCGAGCTACCGGCTGCTGCCGACCGTCGGGGTGAAGTGCTTCTCATGGACGCTCGATACCGTCGGGCTGTTCGGCGCCGGCGTGCGCGATGTCGCGCTGGGGCTGGCTGCGATGACCAGGCGTCCTGAGCTTGTCGTGCCGTCCGAGGTCGCGGCACCGCGCATCGGCGTCGTGACGCAGGCATTTGCCGGCGCGCCCGAACCATCTGGCGCGGAGGCATTGCAGAAGGCGGCGCGGGCGGCGGAGCGGGCGGGCGCAACCGTGCGCGAGCTCGCGATGCCCGAGATCATCGCGGAGGCATGGCGGATCCATCCGGTGGTGCAGGAGTTCGAGGCGCATCAATCGTTCGCCTGGGAGTACGGCCAGAACTACGATGCGATGCCGCCGCTGCTGCGCGGCCGGCTCGACGAGAGCAAGGGCGGTACGCCCGCCGAGTATGATGCGGCGATGGACGTCACGCTGCGCGCGCGGCAGGCGCTGGCCGCGATTTTTGGCGATGTCGATGTGCTGCTGACGCTGTCGGCGCCGGGTGCCGCGCCGAACGGCTTGGCCTCGACCGGCGATCCCCGCTACAACCGGCTCTGGACGTTGATGGGCGTACCCTGCGTCAACGTGCCGACGCTGATTGCCGAGGGCGGATTGCCGGTCGGCGTGACCGTGATCGCGGGTTTTGGCGGCGATGCAAAGGCGCTGGCGGCGGCGAGCTTTGTCGAGGACGCTTTGACAAAATAGACCTCGTCATTCCGGGGCTCGCGAAGCGAGAACCCGGAATCCATTTCACCGCGAAACATGCGGCCCAATGGATTCCGGGTTCGATGCTGCGCATCGCCCCGGAATGACGGAGAGAGTTACTTCTTCTCGCCGATCTTGCCTTCGGTGCCGGCCTGCAGCCGCTTGATGTTCTCGCGGTGCGTGTAGAATAGCAGCAGCGTCAGCACGGCGAACAGCGAGGCGAGCGCGTTATGGCCGAACCACCACAGGAACAGCGGCGTCACGAACGCGGCGATCAGCGCCGACAGCGACGAGTAGCGCGTGGTGGTGGCGGTGCCGATCCAGATCACGGCGAAGATCAGCGCCGCGGGCCAGAACAGGCCGAGCAGCACGCCGAGATAGGTGGCGACGCCCTTGCCGCCGCGAAACCTGAGCCAGACCGGGAAGAGGTGGCCGAGGAACGCGCCCAGCGCCGCCAGCATCGCCGCGTTCGGGCCGTCGATCGAGCCCGCGATGATGACGGCGACCGTGCCCTTGAGCATGTCGCCGATCAGCGTCGCCGCGGCGAGGCCCTTGTGGCCGGTCCGCAGCACGTTGGTGGCGCCGATATTGCCCGAGCCGATGGTGCGCAGATCCTGCGTGCCGGCGAGCCTGGTGAGGATCATGCCGAACGGGATCGAGCCCAAGAGATAGCCGATCAGGAAGGCGGCGAGCAGCAACGCGTCAGCAGACATCGCGGTGGTTCCCTGGACGGTCGATCCGGTCTATTTTTGGCAATTCCGTCAATGAAATATTAAGCATCAATCCGCACCATGGCCTTGGAAATGAGGGAGCTTATCATGGCTTCTGTTCGCAGGCGGCTTGAGCAGGTTTTCTTTGTGGTTTACGTCGCGGCCATCGTCGTTGGAACGACGATGGAAGCGATGTCGCAACTCGCGGCGCGCTGAGTTCCACGCCGATTTAGAGCCTTTTTCCGTTCCGATTGAATCGGAACGGGGCTCTAGTTTTTTGTTTTGACGCGTTTTCTTCACGCGAACCGGTATCCACTTCGCTCGAAAACGCTTCAGACGTGTTCGTACACCGTCCGTCCGCCGACGATCGTCCGCGTGACGCGGCCCGAGAAGCGGGCGTCGTCGAACGGCGTATTCTTGCATAGCGATTTGAGATCGTCGCGGTCGAGCACCCAGGGGGTGTCGGCGTCGATCACGATCACGTCGGCGGGGGCCCCGGCGCGCAGCGTGCCGCCGGGCAGGCCGAGCAGTTCCGCCGGCCGCGTCGACATCGCCCGGATCAGCGTCTTGAACTCCATCTCGCCATTGTGGATCAGCCGTAGCGCCGCCGGCAGCATGGTCTGCAGGCCGACCGCGCCGCTCGCCGCTTCCGCGAACGGCAGCCGCTTGACCTCGACGTCCTGCGGATTGTGATCGCTCATCACGACGTCGATCAGCCCGGAGGCGAGCGCTGCGACCAGCGCCCTACGGTCCTCCTCGGTGCGCAGCGGCGGCGCCAGCTTGAGGAAGGTGCGGTACGGGCCGATGTCGTTCTCGTTCAGCGTCACGTGGTTGATCGAGACCGAGGCCGAGACGTTGAGGCCGTTGTCGCGGGCACGCTTGAGGATCTCCAGCGACTCGATCGAGGTCAACGAGGCCGCGTGATAGCGCCCGCCGGTCAGCGCCGCGAGCCGCATGTCGCGCTCGAGCATGATCGACTCGGCGGCGGTAGGGATCCCGGCGAGGCCGAGCCGCGTGGCGAATTCGCCCTCGTTCATCACACCTTCGCCCACCAGATTCGGGTCCTCGGTGTGATGCACGATCAGCGCGTCGAAATCGCGAGCGTAGGTCAACGCGCGCCGCATCACCTGGGCATTGGTGACGCTGCGGTCGCCATCGGTGAAGGCGACGGCGCCGGCGGCCTTCAACAGGCCGATCTCGGTCATCTCCAGGCCCTGCATGCCCTTCGTCAGCGCAGCCATCGGGTGAATGTTGACGATCGCGGTGTCGCGGGCGCGGCGCAGCACGAAGTCGACGGTCGCCGAATTGTCGATCACCGGCGAGGTGTCGGGCTGGCAGATGATGGTGGTGATGCCGCCGGCGGCGGCGGCCTGGCTGGCGGATGCAAAGGTCTCGCGGTGGCTGGCTCCGGGCTCGCCGACGAAGGCGCGCATGTCGATCAGGCCGGGGGCCACGATCTTGCCGGCGCAATTGACGATGTCGGTGCCTTCGGGGACGCCGGCGGCGCCGATGCCGCGCTTGGCGTCACGGATCACGCCGTCGGCGATCAGGACGTCGCCCGGACCGTCGAAGTCGCGGGACGGATCGATGACGCGGGCGTTGGCGAGCAGGATGGGGCGGCGGTCAGTCAGCATGGCGTCACGCGTTCGGCAGGTTGCGGGCGAGCGCTTCGAGCACTGCCATGCGCACCGCCACACCCATTTCGACTTGTTCACGGATCAGCGACTGCGCGCCGTCGGCGACGAACGTGTCGATCTCGACACCGCGGTTCATCGGGCCGGGATGCATGACCAGCGCATCGGGCTTGGCGTAAGCGAGCTTCTTCTGGTCGAGGCCGAAATAGTGGAAATACTCCTGGCTCGAAGGCACGAAGGAACCGTTCATGCGCTCGCGCTGCAGCCGCAGCATCATCACGATGTCGGCGCCGTTCAGCCCTTCGCGCATGTCGCGCGCGACCTCGACGCCCATCCGCTCGATGCCGCGCGGCAGCAGCGTGGAGGGGCCCACCACGCGGACGCGGGCGCCCATGGTGTTGAGCAGCAAGATGTTGGAACGCGCCACGCGCGAATGCAGCACGTCGCCGCAGATCGCGATCGTCAGCCCCTCGAGCCGGCCCTTGTTGCGGCGGATGGTCAGCGCGTCGAGCAGCGCCTGGGTCGGGTGCTCGTGGGCGCCGTCGCCGGCGTTGATCACGGAACCGTCAACCTTGCGCGCCAGCAGTTCGACCGCACCGGAGGCGTGGTGGCGCACCACCAGGATATCGGGGTGCATCGCGTTCAGCGTCACCGCGGTGTCCATCAAGGTCTCGCCCTTGCGGGTCGACATCGATGACACCGACATGTTCATGACGTCGGCGCCCAGGCGTTTTCCGGCGATCTCGAACGAGGACTGGGTCCGGGTCGAGGCCTCGAAGAACAGATTGATCTGGGTTCGGCCGCGCAGACTGGCGCGTTTCTTGTCGACCTGGCGGTTGAGCTCGACATACTCCTCGGAGAGGTCGAGCAGGCCCGTGATGTCGTCAGCGGAAAGGCCCTCGATGCCCAGCAGATGCCGGTGACCGAGGACAAAAGTCGATTTTAATGATGGGGTCATTAAAGCGAGAGCTATAGGCGCGGATGGCCGGTGGGGCAAGCGCGAAGAGGGCCCGGAGGAGTTTTCCCCGAGTAAGATGGGGCTGGGTTTCTCCGCCATCATGCCAGGGCCTATTGCGAGCTGTCCGCGCCTTGCTTTTGCTGGTTTTTCCGGAACAAGACGTGGACGACCGGGCTCAGGCGGAGCAGAGGCGAGGTGTCCCTTGGACGGCCATGCAGCCAGGACAGCGGAGCGAGGACTCGTGAAAATTGCCGTGATCGCACTGCTGGCGATCGATTTGATCTCAGGGTCGATCTCGTCTGCCTTCGCTCAGAGCCTGCCCGGCGACTTCATGTTCCTGCGCGACATCGATCCGACCATCATCCAGGACATCCGCTACGCGACCTCCAACAATTTCATGGGACGGCCGATCGCGGGCTACGGCGCGGCGGAATGCGTGGTGAAGCGGGAGGTGGGGCGTCGGCTCAAGGCCGTGCAGCAGGAACTGGCGCGGCAAAGCCTGTCGCTGAAGATGTTCGATTGCTACCGGCCGGCGCGCGCGGTCGCCGACATGGTGGCGTGGTCGAAGAACGGCAAGGAGACCGCCGCCGAGCGGCGCTACAACCCGGCCTTCTCGAAGGCCGATCTGTTCCGCCTCGGCTATATCGCTACCCATTCCGGTCATTCGACCGGCGCTGCGGTCGATCTCACGCTGGTCGATCTGACCGCGGACAATTCGCGCAAGTTCGACCCGGCCAGGGCCTATGCCGACTGCACCGCGCCGGTCGCCGAGCGCGCGCCGGAGGGCAGCGTTGACATGGGTACCGGTTACGACTGCTCCGATGCGAAGGGCCATACCGCCGCCAGCGCGATCACGCCGGCGCAGCGCCGCTGGCGCAACCTTCTGGTCGCGGCGATGGCCAGGCAGGGATTCGTGAACTATTCAAAGGAATGGTGGCACTTCTCGCTGCCGGGAGTAGGCGAGGCGGCCTACGATTTCCCGATTACCCGGGCGCACTAGCGCAGGATTTTCTTCAAATCCGGGGCATTTTCGCAAGACAAGGCTTGCCATCGCAAAAGTAGCCGAATGCACGTTCAACACTCCTTAATTGTGGCCGTTTGAAGTGCGGGCATTACAGGAGCACGAAGCATGCGTTTCGGAGCCATTGCCATCATTGTCGTCGGCGCTGCCGGCATTGCGATCTACGACCAGTACGACAAGAGCGCGAATTACCAGCGCGTCGATGCGCGCATCAGCGGTGTCAGCGAGCAATGCTATCTGGAAAAGGTCGAGCGCGGCGTCATCACCAAGACGACGTGGACCTCCGACCTGACCCGTTGCGAAATCGCCGAGCTGCTGCGCAAGGAGCATCCGAAGTGGCAGGGCTATGACCTGAAGCACAAGATCGAGGTGAAGGTCGTCTATGTCTCGCCGGTCGATGGGGCCACGCACCAGTCGAGCCTGCAGATGTCCTACTTCCCCAACGGCAAGCCGCTGCGGGCCGGGGACGTGTTTCCGGTGCTGGCCTCCAAGAGCAAGGCGGAGAAGACGCGCACGATCTGACCGTCGCCGCGGTTCGGAAGGATGGGAGTTCGACCATGCGTCTGGGGCTCTACGGCATCATCGCGATCGGCGTTGCGGGGTTCTATGCCTACGGCGAACTCGACAAGCGGGTGAACTTCCGGCCGATCGACGCGCGCGTCAGCAACGTCAAGGAGCAATGCTATATGGAGAAGACCGAGGACAATCGGAGCTCGACCTCGGATCTGTTGCCTTGCGAGCTTGTCGAGCTTCTGGCGCGTCACCATCCGAAATGGCAGGGCTCCGACATCAAGCACAAGATCGAGATCCGGTTTGCCTACATCTCTCCGGTCGACGGCGCCGCGCATGAATCGAACCTGCAATTGGCTGAATATCCCGATAACCGGCAACTGAACAGCGGCGACATCTTTCCGGTCCAGGCTTCCAGGAAGGAGGCGAACCGGACCCGCGCCAATGACTGGGTCGACCGGTGGCTCGGCCGCCATGCGCCGAGGCACGGAAGCATCTAGCGGACGCGTACTTTTCGCTGCCCCGTGCCGGCTTGCAGGCTTATGATCCCCCGATTCCAGTTACGGCGCTGCTGCCGCCAACGAAGACCGTTGTCCGGGCATCGCGCGCAGAGCGACCAATCGCCGGGGAGACCATGACGCAGGCTCCGTTCGCCACCCACGATGTCTTCAACCAGTCGCCGCTATTTTGGGATGTCGATCTGTTCGCGACGGACGCGCCGCTGGCCGCGGCGGTCGCCGCCAATGGCGGGGCGGCGGCCAGCGCAGAGCTGGCGGATTTCGGCAAGCATTGGGGATCGGCCGCCATGGCCGAGCGCGGCCGGCTCGCCAACGAGAACACGCCGAAATTGCGAACGTTCGATGCCAGGGGCAATCGCCGTGACGAGGTCGAGTTTCATCCGGCCTATCACGAACTGATGGCGCACTCGGCCCATGCCGGCGTGCACAACTCGACCTGGACCGCGGACGGCAAGCCGGCCGGCGGGGCAGCCGAGGTGGTGCGCGCGGCAAGGTTCTATATCGCGTCCCAGGTCGAGACCGGTCATCTCTGCCCGATCACGATGACGCGCGCCTCGGTCGCGGCGCTGGCCTCGCAGCCGGACATTCTGGCGAAGACGATGCCTGTGATCGCCACGCGCGCCTATGACCCGAGCTTTGCGCCTTGGTGGACCAAGCGCGGCATGACGCTTGGCATGGGCATGACTGAAAAGCAGGGCGGCACCGACGTGCGCGCCAACATGACGCGGGCCGAGCGCGACGGCGATGCCTGGCGTATCACCGGGCACAAATGGTTCATGTCGGCGCCGATGTGCGACGCGTTCCTGGTGCTGGCACAGGCCGAGCAGGGGCTGAGCTGCTTCTTCATGCCGCGCTTTGCGCCCGACGGCACGGTCAATGCGATCCACTTCCAGCGGCTGAAGGACAAGCTCGGCAACCGCTCCAATGCCTCCTCGGAGGTCGAATTCCACGGCGCCCATGCCGAATTGATCGGTGAGGAGGGCAAGGGCATCCGCACCATCATCCAGATGGTGCAGCTGACGCGGCAGGATTGCGCGATCGCCTCCGCCGGCCTGATGCGCTCGGGGCTGGCGCACGCGCTCAATCACGCGCGGCATCGCAGCGTGTTCCAGAAACATCTCGCCGACCAGCCGCTGATGCAGGCGGTGCTGTCGGACATGGCGCTGCATGTCGAGGCGTCGATCGCGCTGGTGATGCGGCTCTGCCGCGCCTTCGATCGCGCGCCCACCGATGCAGGCGAGGCCGCCTATATGCGGCTGCTGACGCCGGCGATCAAATACTGGACCTGCAAGAGCGCACCTGGCTTCCTCTATGAGGCGATGGAGTGCCTGGGCGGCAATGGTTATGTCGAGGAGGGCATTCTGGCGCGCCATTACCGGGAGTCGCCGGTCAACGCGATCTGGGAAGGTTCAGGCAACGTGATGTGCCTCGACGTGTTGCGCGCGCTCGGCCGCGAGGCCGATGCCGCGCTCGCCGTGCTGCGTGCGCTCGCCGACGAGACCAAGGGCCTGCCGGGCGCCGCTGAGGCTGTTGCGTCGATCGGACAATCGTTCCGCCGGCCGGACAGCGAGCGTATCGCACGGCTTGCAGTCGAGAAGTTGGCGCTGCTGGCCGCCACCGCGGCGCTCAACCAGGTCTCGCCCAAGAATGCCGAATTGTTTGCGGCGACCCGGCTTGCCGAATGCCACGCCGGCATGTACGGCGCGGTGGACCTCTCCGATGCCGATCAGCGCGCGCTGCTGGCGCGGGCGCTGCCATGAAGGTTTGCTGATGGACGCACTCAATCCCGATACTCCGCCGCCCGCTATCGATGCTCCGCCACGTCCCCCTCGGGTCTGGAAATTCTGGGGCACCGCGCTGTGGGGCCTTGTGATCTTCGTCGCGATGTTCCTCGGCCAGGTCGCGGTCATCGTCTACCGCATTATCGCGCAGGGCGGCGAGCTGTCGGCGGCCGGCATCACCCACGTGGTCGCCGACGGTCTGACGATCTCGCTCTCGGTCCTCGCCGGCCTGCCGATGGTGCTGCTGGTGCTGTGGTTCGCGATCCGCCGCACCGGGATCCCGTTCGCCGATTACCTCGGGCTGCGCGGAACGTCGTGGAAGAACGTGATCATCGGCGTCGTCGCGCTCGTCGTGCTGGTCGGCGCCTGGGACATGGTGTCCCGCGCCGCCGGCCGCGAGGTGACGCCGGGCTTCATGGGCGACGTGCTGAAATCGGCGCAAGAGCACAGCGCGCTGTGGCTTCTGGTGATCGCCTTCGCCGTGGGCGCGCCGCTCTGGGAAGAATTGTTCGCGCGCGGCTGGCTCTATCGCGGCTGGTCGGAATCCAGGCTCGGCCCCTATGGCGCGATCCTGCTGTCGTCGATTGTCTGGACCGTGATGCACCTGCAGTACGACTGGTTCTTCCTCTGTGAGGTGCTGTCGATCGGGTTCTTGTTCGGCTATTTGCGCTTCCGCACCGGCTCGACCTGGCTGACCATCCTGCTGCACGGGCTGAACAATTTTGCGGCGACGCTCCAGACCTGGTGGCTGGCGGGGCAGTAGACAGTCTCTCTCCGCCGTCATTGCGAGGAGCGAAGCGACGAAGCAATCCATGTCTCAGCGAACGGAGAGATGGATTGCTTCGCTTCGCTCGCAATGACGGGGATACAATAAATGCGTTACTCCAGTAAGCGTGCGCGTTTCGGAGAATGGACGATTGATGTCTAATCAAGCCCCCGACGCGTTCAACGCGCACATGCTGACCTATCGCCACCATCTTCATCGCTTGAATCGCGACCTGGCGGAGGACTACATACGCGAGCATAGCCATTACCTGTCCATGGCCATCGACGAGTTGGCCAAAGCGGCCCCCGTTGCCCGTGCCATCGCAGATCTTCACGATGCGATCCTTCGATCGCCCGCGAGAAAGTTCTGGCCGATCATCCGCGAAGCAAAAGGTGCGCTCTACATTCGATCAACCGATCCCGGCCAGGAGTGCCCTTGGCCATGGCGGCGAACGCACGGCGGCAACCTGCGCTACGACTTGCCGGGGTATCTGCTTTTCTCGCCGTTTCCCCCAAATTTCTGTCGCATGGTGGATGGTGGCCTGAGACATCTTCGAAAGTTGGCGGAGCGCGTGCGAGACCTGACGAGCGAGGCTGATGTTTGGGTCCCAGTCCTTGCTGCTGCGATTTCTTGGAGCACGCTTGGGGCGAAGCACCTCATTCCCAAGATGAAGGCGTTCCAAGGTTTTGCGACGCCCGAAAGCATGGCGGCCTTGGATCGGTGGTCCGATGAACAACAGCGTGATTCGCGAGTCACGCTGCGGATTTCGCAAGGGACGCTTGTGTATACTGACGGCTCAGAACGTTGCGAGATTACAATCTCTGATGCGCTGAGTATGCCGCTCCGTGTCCCTTCGGTGCCTGATCGTTTCGAAGAAAAGCATTGGGTCCGGGCTGGAGAGCGCCGCTATTTGTGATGGCGCGCCTAAAGCCCACCGCGTCAATCACGATCGGCATCGTAATGGCCGCCGCGATGGTCTGCAGCATGATGGTCAGGAACCCATAGCGGCGCGTCGGCGTCCGCTCAGGAAGCTGACGGAGGGGATATCAGCGTCCCCCTTCGAGTGCTATGATCCAGATCGATGAACGAGCGCGGGCCGAACTGAAACCAGGCAGCGGCGGCTGCCGTCGTGCGAGCTCTTCTCATGGCCATGTTGATCCGAACTCTGCTGGCCAGCGTCGTCGCGCTGGCGTCGCTCGGTGCCATCACGCAGCAGGTGCGCGACCAGGGCGTTACCGACACAGAAATCCGCATCGGCAATCTAATGCCGTATAGCGGCGCGCTCGAGATTTTCGGCCAGATCGGCAAGGCGGAAGCCGCCTATTTCGAAATGATCAACGAACGCGGCGGAATCGGCGGCCGCAAGATCCGTTTCATGTCCTATGACGACCTGTCGGATGCTTCCAACGCCATGGACCTCACGCGCATTCTGGTCGAGACCGACAATGTGCTTTTGATGTTCGGTTCGTTCGGCGCGCCGGGGAATCTCGCCGCGCGGAAGTATCTCAACGAACGGCAGGTCCCCCAGCTTTTTGTTGCCTCCGGCGATCAGGACCTCAGCGAGCCGTCGGTCTATCCGTGGACCATGGGCTGGCAGCCTTCATACCGCGAGGAGGGGCGCATCTACGCCAATTACATCCAGGCTTTCTATCCCGGAAAGAAAATCGTGGCGCTCTGGGAGAACGACCAGTTCGGCCGGGAATTGTTCAAGGGATTGGTGCAAGGTCTGCGAGACGTCGCCCACAACATCAGGGTCGACATCGCCTATGATGTCGACGATCAGCATCTGGACGGCCACATATCGATCCTGAAGCAATCGGGGGCCGAGGTCTTTGTGTTTGCCGGGGTGCCGGAAAATGCCTCGAAGGTGATCCGGGCTGCGGCCGAGCACGGCTGGCGGCCGGTGTTCATCGTGAACCAGATGGCGTCATCGATCGAGACGGTGCTCAAGCCGGCCGGCACGGAGAATGCGACCGGGGTCGTCACTGCCGCCTTCCTGAAGGATGCAAGTGATCCGGCCTGGAGGGAAGAGCAGGGCGCCTGGCGCAACTTCCTCGACAAGTACACGAAAGCCGGCGGCAAGGATGACGCTGCCGCAGTCTACGGCTATGCGGCCGCCGAAACGCTGGTCCAGGTGCTCAGGCAATGCGGCAACGATCTGTCGCGTGAAAACGTCATGAAGCAGGCTGCGGCACTCAGGGATTATCAGGCATCCGCCTTGCTCCCCGGCATCAAGATCAATACCGGTCACTTCCGTCCGGTCGAGCAATTGCGGCTGCTTCAGTTTGATGGCCGCAGCTGGCAGCCGATCGGTGAGGTGCTCGATACTGCGTTCACCGGTTCGTCCGGAAAATAGCGACGATCAGCGCAACGAGCCGACCTGCGCAAGCGCATGCCGCATGCTACGGCCCAACAGCGGCAATCACGATCGGCATCGTGATCGCGGCCAAAATCGTCTGCAGGGTGATGATCTGGGCGAGCAGCGGCGCGTCGCCGCCCATCTGGCGCGCCAGCACATAGGCCGACGGAGAGGTCGGCACCGCGGCGCAGGCCGCGACGATGGCGAGATTGGCGCCGGTGACGCCGAACCACACGGCGAGCGCGACGGTCAGGACGGGCATTGCGACCAGCTTCAGCACCAGCGCGATGCTGGCGGCGAGGCTGGGGCGGAAAATGCCTTCCAGATGCAGCCCGGCGCCGGTCACGAGCAGGCCGATCGCGAGCGACGAGCCGCCGAGCGCGTCGGCGACGTCGTGCCAGATTTTCGGTAGCGGGACATGCGTGACGTTGATGGCGAGCCCGATGACGCAGGCCCAGATCAGCGGGTTCTTCACGACCGTCATCACGATCGCGCCGGCGGACCGCTTCTCGGCTGAGGCATATTTCGCCAGCACCGCGACGCTGAAGACGTTGACCAGCGGAATGATCGCGACCATCGCGACCGAGGCCAGCGCAAGTCCGACCTTGCCATAGAGATTGCCCGACACCGACAGCGCGACATAGGTCTGCCAGCGGGTGGCGCCCTGGAAGATCGAGGAGAAGGCGGGGCCGTCGACCCCGGCGCGGGCGAGCGGGGCCCGCAGCGCGAGACACAGCAGGCACATCACCAGCGCGGCGAGCAGCAGCGCGCCGCCGACACCCGCGACCGGCACCTTGGTGAGATCAGCCTTCACGAGCGTCTGCACCAAAAGCACCGGGAACAGCACGTAGTATGTGAGCTGTTCCAGCCCGTGCCATTGGGTGTCGAGCCGCACCAGCGTGCGTCTCAGGATGAAGCCGAGCACGATCAGCAAAAACACCGGCAACAGCGCCGCGATCACCACGGCCATCGTCAGCGGTCTCCGCGCAGCTTCGCCAGCCGGTCGAGCGCGCCCTGCAGGATGAAGATCGCGGCGTGCTCGTCGATCACCTCGGCACGCCGGGCGCGGCTGACATCCATCCCGATCAGCTCGCGTTCGACCGCGGCGGTCGACAGCCGCTCGTCCCACAGCCCGATCGCAAGCGCAGTGAGGCCTGCGAAGTTGCGCGCAAAGGCCCGGGTCGATTGCGCGCGCGGGCCCTCGCTGCCGTCCATGTTGATCGGCAGGCCCAGCACGAAGCCAACGGCGTTGCGCTCGGCTGCAATCGCGAGCAGCCGCGCCGCATCGGCCTTGAACTGCTTGCGCCGGATGGTCTCGACGCCGGTCGCGAGCCGCCGATCCGGATCGGAGACGGCAACGCCGATGGTCTTGGTGCCGAGGTCGAGGCCGACCAGCGCGCCGCGGTCAGGCCAGTGCGGTGCGGCTTCGATCAGAGGAAGGATGGGGGCGGGCATGCCGTGCGCTTAGCATGCACCCGTGCGCCGAGGCAAAGCCCGGCGGCGAGCGGCCGTCCATGCGAAAACGCCGGTCAGGCGGCGATCACCCGATCGTCGCCGCCAAGGCATGCGGCTAGTCCCTGCAACGCGCTGGATTGGTGCGTGGCGCGGCGCTGGATGAACAGCGTCTCGACATGCGCATGCTGCGGATTGAGCTTGTGGATCTTGACGTCGCGCTGGACGTGGTCGCGCTCGACCACCGCGCGCGGCAGGAGCGTCACGCCCATGTCGGCGGCGACGCAGCCGACCATGCCGTCGAGCGTGCCGAGCTCGAAGCGGGCGGCGGACGGCCAGCCGAACTCGGTGAACACCTGTTCGAGGCGTTGCCTATAGGTGCAGCCGGTGCGGAACACCAGCGCAGTCGGACCTGACTCTGGCGTGCCGGCGCGCAAGGCGGCGAGCGATTTCCAGCGCTGCGCGGTGACGAGCACCAGCTCCTCGGTGAAGGCTGATGTCGCTGACAGTTCGGCGTGCTCGATCGGACCGGCGACAAAGGCGCCATCGAGCGAGCCGTCGAGCACGGCGGCCACGAGGTCAGCGGTCGGCGCGGTGCGCAAGGTCAGGCGCACCGCCGGATAGCGGCGATGAAACTCGGCAAGCAGCGTCGGCAGCCGCACCGCGGCTGTCGTCTCCATCGATCCGATCGACAGCGGCCCCTTCGGCTCGCCATCGTCGCGCGCGGCGAGCACCGCTTCGCGCGACAGCGCCGCCATGCGCTGCGCATAGGGCAACAGGCGGCGGCCGGCGCCGGTCAACGACATGCCGCGGCTGTGACGCTCGAACAGCGGCGTGCCGATCTCGGCCTCCAGCGCCTTGATGCGCTGGGTGACGTTGGACTGCACGGTGTTCAGCTCGTCGGCGGCCCGGGTGATGCCGCCGAGCCGGGCGACCGTGGAAAAGGTGAGCAGGTCGGTCAATTCCATCTGGGACCACCGTTTCATTTTAGAGATGTCAGCGTTCTCTAGTATTCATTTTCCGAGAATGTTAGGCCCGCTTAAGCTGCGAGTCCAGAACAGCAAGTCCAGAACAGGGAGCAACGCATGCCGATCGGCACTGAATTGACGGCTCGTCTGGGCATCGCGCATCCGATCCTGCTGGCGCCGATGGCGATGATCACGGGAAGCCGGCTGGTGATGGCGGTGAGCGACGCGGGGGGCCTCGGCATTCTGGGCGGCGGCTATGGAGATCGGGCCTGGCTCGAGGCGGAGACTGCGGTGCTCAGGCGATATCACCGCCCATTCGGGATCGGCTTTATCACCTGGAGCCTCGCCAAGCAGCCCGAGCTGATCGATATCGCACTGCAGGCGCGGCCGCGCGCGGTGATGCTGTCATTCGGCGATCCCGCGCCCTTCGCGGCCAAGATCAAGGCTGCGGGCGCGCTCCTGATTTGCCAGGTGCAGAGTGAGGACATGGCGCAGCAAGCGCTCGATTGCGGCGCCGACATCCTGATTGCGCAGGGCACGGAGGCGGGCGGTCACGGCGCGTCGCGCACCACGCTCGACATCGTGCCCGCGATCATCGATTTCGCGGCAGGGCGCGTCCCGGTCGTCGCAGCCGGCGGCATCGCTGATGGCCGCGGCCTCGCGGCGATGATGATGCTCGGCGCATCCGGCGTGCTGATGGGAACGCGGTTCTATGCCAGCGTCGAGGCCGACGCGCCCGAAAAGGCGAAGCAGCTGATCTGCGCGGCGAAGAGGGGCGAGACGGTGCGCGGCGTGGTGATGGATTGGTCGCGCAAGCTGATGTGGCCGGCGCCATTCACCGCGCGCTCGCTCTCCAACGATCATCTGCGGCGCTGGAGCGGCCGCGAGATCGAGCTGATGCAGCGCGCGGACGAGATCGCGGTGGAATACGCCGCCGCGAGGGCCGCGGCCAATTTCGACGTTGCCGCGGTGTTTGCCGGCGAGTCCGTCGGGCTGATCCATGATATCGTTCCCGCGGCCGAAATCGTCGGCCGTATCGTCGCCGAGGCCGAGCAGTCGCTGCAGGGCCGGCGCAACTCTCTTTCCTCTTTGTCCTGAACAAGCGCGAGACAGACCATGTGGCCGGACCGTCGATTGATCGATCGTTTCAAGACCGAATTCCCGATCGTGCTGGCGCCGATGGCCGGCGTGATGGATGCGGAGCTTGTGATTGCGGTGGCGCAGGGCGGCGGGCTCGGCTCGCTGCCATGTGCGATGCTGTCGGCCGAGAAGGCGCGTGAGCAGGTCAACATCATCCGCCAGCGCGTGTCTGCGCCGGTCAACCTCAACTTCTTCTGCCACAAGGCGGTCGACGCCGATCCGGCGCGCGAGGCGCAATGGCGGCAGCGGCTGGGGCCTTACTATCGCGAACACGGCCTCGATCCGGATGCGCCGATCAACGCGGCTAACCGCGCGCCGTTCGATGCGGCATTCTGCGCAGTGGTCGAGGAGCTGAAGCCCGAGGTCGTCAGCTTCCATTTCGGCCTGCCGGAGCCAAAACTGTTGCAGCGGGTGAAGGCAGCGGGCGCCATCGTGATGTCGTCGGCGACGACAGTGAAGGAGGCGATCTGGCTCGAGGAGAACGGCGCCGACGTCGTCATCGCGCAAGGCGCCGACGCCGGCGGCCATCGCGCCATGTTCCTGACCGAGACGATTGCCGAGCAGCCCGGCACGTTCTCGCTGCTGCCGCAGGTGGTCGACGCGGTGAAGGTGCCGGTCGTCGCGGCCGGCGGTATCGCTGACGGACGCGGGATCGCGGCGGCCTTTGCGCTCGGCGCCTCCGCTGTGCAGATCGGCACCGCGTTCCTGCGCTGCCCGGAATCCAAGGTCAGCGCGGCGGGCCGCGTGGCGCTGGCGCAGGCGAGCGATGAATCGACCGTCATCACCAATGTGATGACCGGCCGCCCGGCGCGTGGGGTCGCCAACCGCGTGATGCGCGAGGTCGGCCCGATCTCGCCGGACGCGCCGGCGTTCCCACACGCGGCGACCGCCCTCGGGCCGCTGAAGGCGGCTGCCGAAAAACAGGGCAAGGTCGATTTCACCAACCTCTGGGCCGGGCAGGCGGTGCGGATGGGCAAGGAAATGCCGGCCGCCGAGCTGACCCGCGCGCTGGCGGGCGCCGCGCTTGCGCGGATGGGCAAGATGGCGGGCTGATTTCACCTCTGTCTGCGCAATTTCGGTGCTGCCCCCACTGCCGCCTCGGATATGCGGGTATCGAGAGGCGGCAGTTCACTTGTCGCATCACTTGGCCCACCACCTGGCGCAGGAGCACCACGGCATGATCACCTGTTATCTGCGATACGAAGTTCGTGCCGACAAGCTCGCCGAATTCGAGGCTTATGGTGCGATGTGGCTGGAGCTGGTGCCGCGGTTTGGCGGCACTCATCACGGCTATTTCCTGCCTTCCGAGGGAGCAAGCGACGTCGCGTTGGCGATCTTCAGCTTCCCGAGCCTTGCGGCCTACGAACAGTACCGCAAGGACTCAGCGCTCGATCCGGACGTTCAGAAGGCCATCGCCTTCGCGAGGGAGACGCGTTGCTTTGTCCGCTATGAGCGGTCGTTTTTTCGGCCATTGCTGCCGAAGCCGGCCTAGCCGACCGTGGCAGGCCGGACGGCTCTGTCTCAGACCTGACGCGCGGGCTCGCTCCGGTTGATCTCCAGGTGCTCGGTCGCGAGCCTGCGATAATGCGCGGCCATTTCCCTGTAATGCTGCCGGGAGATCGGATCCGTGGCGCTCTCGGCGCGGCGCTCGAACATCTCGGCCTTTTCCTGCAGAGCTTTTGCCTGGGATTTGGCCATGGCTCGCCTCGCTCAGACCAGACAGGCCACGTAGAGGATCGCGATCCCCAGCACCGTGCCGATCGACCACAGGGCGGGGTCCCAGCCCTCCGGCCGGGGGCGGTTTTCCAGCGTTTGCATGACGCACTCCGAACTTTTCTATTTGGAGGGAGTAGGCGCTCTGAATGTTTCGGCACCACTTCGTGGCAGCCGCAAAGTGGTTTCGTCGCAGGCTTTGCGGCCTGAATGCGCGCCAGAATGTCTCGCCCGGGTGGCCGGCAGGGTGCCGAAGCCCCGGGGGCTGAGGGATTCGCGCGGTTGCGGCGCAAAACCGGCCTCTGCTATACGGCGGGCTGACCTTTCAGCCCCGAGGCCCTATATAATGTCCGTCGACGCCACGACCGTCCGCCGCATCGCGCACCTGGCGCGGATTGCGGTCAGCGACGCCGAAGTTCCCCATCTCCAGGGCGAGCTGAACGCGATGCTGGCCTTTGTCGAGCAACTGTCGGAAGTGAATATCGACGGCGTCGAGCCGATGACCTCGGTGACGCCGATGGAGATGAAGAAGCGCGCCGACGTGGTCAATGACGGCGAAATCGCCGGCGACATCGTCCGCAATGCGCCCGATACGACCAACCACTTCTTCCTGGTGCCGAAGGTGGTCGAGTAGTTCTCTGTTCTGGGACGGTCCCGATGTGTCTGCTCTGCGACGATGAGAAGGCCTACAAGGCCTATATGGACTTCCTCGATGCGATGGAGCGCAAGGGGAAGGTCGCCGATCCCAATGCGGCGATGGACGCCGTGCTCGACCATCTCGAGGCGCTCGATGCCGCCCGCGCCAAGGAAAATGCCCAGAGAAATATGAGCCCCCGGCAGGACGACCCCGCCAACGACAAGACCCTGTCTCCGTTCTTCTGCAGCCCGATCAATAAATGACCGATTTGACATCGCTGACGATCGCCGAGGCCCGCGAGGGCCTGGCGAGCAAATCCTTCACCGCCCGCGAACTGACCGATGCGCATCTGGCCGCCATCGAAGCCGCGCGCGTGCTCAATGCCTATGTGCTCGAGACGCCGGACCGCGCCCGCGAGATGGCGAAGGCCGCCGACGAGAAGATTGCAAAGGGCGAGGGCGGGCCGCTGGCCGGCATTCCGATCGGCATCAAGGACCTGTTCGCGACCCGCGATATCCGAACCACGGCGTGCTCAAAAATCCTCGGCAATTTCATTCCGCCGTACGAGTCGACGGTGACCTCGCAGCTGTGGCGCGACGGCGCGGTGCTGCTCGGCAAGCTCAACAATGACGAGTTCGCGATGGGCTCGTCGAACGAGACCTCGTGCTTCGGCCCGGTCACCAACCCGTGGCGGCGCGAAGGATCCAACACCACGCTGGTGCCGGGCGGCTCGTCCGGTG
>NZ_JACMYP010000149.1 GCF_020889705.1 Bradyrhizobium altum
CCAGGAGGCCGGCAGCCGCACCGAGCCGCCGATGTCGGTGCCGAGATGCAGCGGGCCGTAGCCGGCAGCACCGGCCGCGCCCGCGCCTGCGCTCGAGCCGCCGGGATTCTTGCTGACATCCCAGGGATTGCGGGTGAGCGGATGGAACGACGACAGCCCCGACGACAGCATGCCGTAATCCGGCATCGTGGTCTTGGAGAAGATCACGCAGCCGGCTTCACGCAGCCGTGCGGCAGGCGGCGCATCCTTTTCCGCCGACGCAAGCTTGACGCTTGCGGCACCCAGCGGCACCGGCTGGCCCTTGGTCGCGACATTGTCCTTGATGGTGACTGGCACGCCATCGAGCGTGCCGACCGGCTCGCTCTGCTGCCAACGCTCGGTCGCGGCTTTGGCGACCTTCCGCGCGCCGTCAGGGTCGTACAGGTACAGCGCCTTGATGTGCGGCTCCCAGGTCGCGACCTGGGAGATGATGTCCTCGAGCACCTCGGACGGCGAGAACTGCTTGGCACGGTAGCCGGCGAGCAGGTCGACGGCCGAGAGATCGTGCAGCGACGTGATGGCGTCCCCTTTCGGCTTATGCATGCGCACCTGCCGGCATACGTTTCTCGATGATGCGGGCGAACATGCTGGCGCCGATCGGCAGGATCTTGTCGTCGAGAACGTAACCGGGATTGTGCACGGGCACCGAACCGTCATGGCCGACCCAGAAATAGGCGCCGGGAATGGCCTGCATCATGTCGGCGAAATCCTCGCTGCCCATCTTGGGCGTCGAGCGGGTGATCACCTTGGCCGGATCGACAACGGTGCGCGCGACTTCCTCGACGACGCGGGACTGCTCTTCCTGATTCACCAGTACGCTGAAGCCGTCGCGGATCTCGACCGAGATTTCGGCGTCATATGCCACCGCAAAGCCGGCGGCGATTTCGCGCATCCGCTTGCGGATCAGCTCGCGGATCTCGTCGGAGAAGCAGCGCACCGTGCCGCACATCCAGGCTTCGCCGGGAATGACGTTGTACGCCGACCCGGAATGGATCTGCGTGATCGACAGCACCGCAGCCTGCAGCGGATCGACGTTGCGGCTGACGATCGACTGCAACGCTTGTCCGAGCGTCATTGCGATCACGACCGCGTCCTTGGAGCGCTCCGGCATCGCGCCATGCGCGCCGTAGCCCTGGATCCTGATGTCGAAGAAGTCGGCTGCGGCCATTGCCGGGCCCGGCAGGATCGCGATCTCGCCATGGTTCAGGTCGGGCGCGTTGTGCAGGCCGTAGACCTCATCGCAGGGGAACTGCTTGAACAGGCCGTCCTTGATCATCGCGCGCGCGCCGCCGAGGCCTTCCTCGGCCGGCTGGAAGATGAAGTGTACGGTGCCGTCGAAATTGCGGGTCTCGGCGAGATAGCGCGCCGAGCCGAGCAGCATCGTTGTGTGGCCGTCATGGCCGCAGCCATGGAAGCGGCCGGGAATGGTGGAGCGCCACTTCAGGTTGGTGTTCTCTTCCATCGGCAGCGCGTCCATGTCGGCGCGCAGGCCGATCTTCTTGCTGCTGTTGCCCTTGCCCTTGAGCACGCCGACCACGCCGGTGCCGCCGAGCCCGCGATGCACCTCGATGCCCCAGCTCGTGAGCTTGTCGGCGACGATGCCGGAGGTGCGGACCTCCTCGAAGCCGATCTCGGGATGCGCATGCAGATCCCGTCTGATGGCGGTGAGTTCGTCGGCAAAACTGTCGATGCGCTCAATGGTCGGCATGATTTCTATCCGTTTGTGCGTGATGGGGAGGAGGGGGTGAATGTGGGGCCGTTAGGCTTGATACGAATGCCGGGACGCAAATGTTTCCACGGCAGTGTGGCGGTATCGGCCGGCATTGCGCCGGGCGCGGCGCAGATCAGCAGTTTCTCGGCGATCGGCTCGAAATCGGCGCGGAAATGCACCGAGCTCTTGTTGACCAGGATCTTCTGCGTGGTCGGCTCGATGCCGACATAGCGGTACATCGACTGGTCGGCAAGCTGGGCCTTGTAGGAGCCGACGACGACGCGGACGTCGCCGACCCGCAGGCAGGCCGAGGGCCCCATATCCATGTCGCGGCCGCCGAAATACGGGCCGGGTGCAACGAACTTGCCGTCCGAGAGGTTCTCGACCACGAAAGTCTCCCGGTACGGCGCGTCGCCGGGAATGCCGGACTTGCCGCCGAGCTCGAGCGTGACGGTTGAGCCGACGCCGGCCGTGTGCGCGGCCTTCGCCGATTGCGGGTCGTAGATCACGCCGGTTGCGGCGCTCGCCTTGTTGCGGACCAGCGCGCGCAGCATGCCTGTCGTATCGGAATCGCCGCCGGCGCCGGGATTGTCCTGGGTGTCGGCGATGATGATCGGCTTGTTGGCCGACTTCGCCAGCTCCATCGCCAGCTGCACGCCTTCGTCCGGCGAATAGATCCGGCCGTCGAAATCGTCCTCACGGCTCTCCACCAGGGCGACGACCTTGTCGGCCGCCGCGTCTGCATCGGCTTGCGTCCGGCCATAGGCGAACACGCTCGGCCCGCAATCCCTGAAATCGGCGGCCGGGAAGCCCGGCGCGAACGACAGCGTCGGCACGGCATCGCTCTCGAGGGCCGCGAGCTTCTGATAGATGCCCTTGGTGGGCTGGTCGTTGGTGCATTGCCAGCTGATCGGGATCAGGAACGGCAATTGCCGGAAGGCCTTGGCAAAGCGCTGCCCGGACTTGAGCATCAGCGCCAGATGCCGGGCGCAGGCGCGGCCGGTGTCGGCCATGTCGACATGCGGATAGGTGCGGTAGGCGATCAGGGTATCGGCATGTTCGATCATCTTGGGCGAGACGTTCGCATGCAGGTCGAGGCTCACCACCAGCGGCAGGTCGTTGCCGATGGCCTTGCGCACGCGGGCGAGGGTTTCGCCTTCGCCGTCGTCATAATGCTCGGTGACCATGGCGCCGTGCAGGTCGAGATAGACGGCATCGATCGGGCCGGCCGCGACAATGCCGTCGACCATTTCCGTTACGATCCGCTCGAACGCGTCCTTGCTCACATGCGCCGACGGGCTCGCCGCCGCGAAAATCGTCGGCACCAGTTCCCAGCCATTGGCTTCGGCGGCCTCGACAAATCCGGCGAGGCCGACATTGATCTTGCGCATGACCTTGAGCACCTCGGCGCCATGCGTCATCGACGGCCAGCCGCCGCCGTGCAGGAAGTCGTCATAGGTTGCCTTCGTCGGTGCGAAGGTGTTGGTCTCGTGCAGGAAGCCGCCAACGGCAATGCGGGTCATCAAGTTGGTCTCGATACGTTTCTTCGATCATGGTGCGATCGGAACGGTTCGCGCCACGATCTCGTTGGTTTGAGCGTGTTCTTTCGGGAAGACCGGCGTCCACCTTCCAGGCCATGCCCTAGCGCGCGACGTTAAGCGTGTCGTCGCGCCAAGCGCAAGCCGTCGAGCACTTCCGGATTTGCATGCCCTATGGGCGTAAAGGCCCAAGGCAGAGACGAAGGCAGAGACCAAGGGCAGCGGCCGAGGCTACGGCTAAAGGCTTAGGCCGTTGCCACAATGCCTTCCGAAACCGGGCGGAAATTCGCAAAATCCCAGCCGCGCCCGGGCGCAGCCTCGAGCAGCGCGCGGGTATAGGCCTGCTGCGGATTGGTCAGCACCTCCGCCGCCGGTCCCTGTTCCACGACGCGGCCACGTTGCATCACGGCGACGTCGTCGCAGATCTGTGCAGCGACGCGCAAATCATGCGTGATGAACAGCAGCGCGATGCCGAGCCGTCGCTGGATTTCGTCAAGAAGATTCAGAACCTGCGCCTGCACCGAGACGTCAAGCGCGGACACCGCCTCATCTGCCACCAGCACGTCGGGATCGAGCGCCAGCGCGCGCGCGATCGCGATGCGCTGACGCTGACCGCCGGAGAACTGGTGCGGATAGCGCGAGATCGCGTCAGGCGGCAGGTGGACGAGCTCGAGCAGCTCGCGGGCCCGCGCCAGCGCATCCTTGCGCGGCATGCCGTAATTGACCGGGCCTTCCGCGATGCTCTCGCCGACGGTGACGCGTGGATTGAGCGAGCGGTAGGGGTCCTGGAAGATGATCTGGATCTTCTGGCGATGCGGCTGCAACAGCCGGCGCGACAGGTCTGAGATCTCGCGGCCGACGAGCCGCACCCCGCCCGAGGTCGGATCGATCAAGCGGACGATGCAGCGCGCCACCGTCGATTTGCCGGACCCGCTCTCGCCGACGATGCCGAGCGTGCGGCCCTTGCGCAGAGTGAGGGTGACGTTGCTGGCGGCGGCGACCTCGCGGGCTTTGCCGTACAGCGACCGCTCCCGGTAGACCTTGCTGAGCTCGTTGGCTTCCAGCACCACCGGTTCCTTCGTCTCCGGCCGCGGCGCGCGCGGCACGAGGCTCGGCACCGCGGACAGCAGGTTGCGGGTGTACTCCATCGTGGGGTTGCGCAGCACATCTTGCAGCTGGCCGGTCTCGACCAGCCGGCCGTGCCGCATCACCGCGACGCGGTCGGCGATCTCGGCCACCACGCCCATGTCGTGGGTGATGAACAGAACAGCTGTGCCGTGATCGCGTTGCAGGTCGCGGATCAGCGTGAGGATCTGCTTCTGGGTGGTGACGTCGAGCGCGGTGGTCGGCTCGTCCGCGATCAGGAGCTTCGGTTCCAGCACCAGCGCCATCGCGATCATGATGCGCTGGCGCTGTCCGCCCGAGAGGCGGTGAGGGTAGGACGAGAAGATGCGCTCCACATCCGGCAGCCGCACATGCTCCATCATCGCCAGAATCTTCCGGCGCCGCGCGCGGGAGTCGAGATCGGTATGGGCGCGCAGCACCTCGTCGATCTGGCGGCCGACCGGCACGACCGGATTGAGCGCGGTCATCGGCTCCTGAAAGATCATCGCCATCCGCGTCGCGCGCAGCTGGCGCAGCCGCCGGTCGGTCGCGGTGAGCAGTTCCTCGCCGACCAGTTTGACGCTGCCGCCGGACGGCACCAGCGTGCCCTTCTGCAGCAGGCCCATCGTGGTCAAAGAGGTCACCGACTTGCCCGAGCCGCTTTCGCCGACAAGGCAGAGCGTCTCGCCCTCGCGCACCTGCAGCGACAGGTCGTCGATGATGCGGTGCGCGTCAGCCTTGCGGCCGAGACCGACGACGAGATTGTTGATGTCGAGGACGACGTTGGAAGAGCTGGTTGTGGTCACTTGCCCTCACGCTGTTTCATGCGGGGATCGAGCGCGTCGCGCGCGGCGTCGCCGATCAGGTTGACGCTGAGAATGGCGATCGAGAGCAGCAGCCCCGGCCAGAAGATCAGCGACGGCTTGACCTGGAAATAGGCACGGCCCTCGGCCATGATGTTGCCCCAGGTCGGCGTTTCCGGCGAGATGCCGGCGCCGAGGAACGACAGGATCGCCTCGGTCAGGATCGCGGATGCGCAGACATAAGTGCCTTGCACGATCAGCGGCGCGATCGTGTTCGGCATCAAATGCCGCCACATGATTTTCGGCAGGCTCGAGCCGAGCGAGATCGCGGCCTCGACATAGGGCTCCTCGCGCGCGGTCAGCACCACCGAGCGCACCAGCCGCGCCACGCGCGGGATCTCGGGGATGGTGATTGCGACCATCACGGTCCAGATGCTGGCGCCGGACAGCGACACCACGGCGATCGCGAGCAGGATAGCGGGGATCGCCATCAAGCCGTCCATCACGCGCATCATCACCGCGTCGACCCAGCGGAAGAAGCCGGCGACGAGGCCGATCAGGAGCCCGATGGCGATCGAACAGACGGCGGCGCCGAGCCCGATCAACAGCGAGATCCGTGCGCCGTAGATGACGCGCGACAGCAGGTCGCGTCCATAGGCGTCGGTGCCGAGCAGGTATTGCGCGCTCGACGGCTTCAGCCGCTGCGACGGCGTCAGCAACAACGGATCGTGCGGCGCGAGCAGCGGCGCGAAGATCGCCATCAGGATGATCAGGACGAGGCAGATCGTCGCAACCGCGATGATCGGCGTCGACGCCAGGAAGCCGAACTTGACGCGGAACGGCCGGGCGACGGGGATGGAGGATTCGGGAAGGGTTTCGATCGCCATTGCTCAGTACCGGATACGAGGATCGAGCAGGGTGTAAGCGAGGTCGATCAAGAGATTGACCGCGACATAGATACCCGACGTCAGGAGGATCATGGCTTGGATCACCGGATAGTCGCGCGCCAGCACCGCATCGACGGTGAGGCGGCCGATGCCGGGCAGGTTGAACACGCTCTCGGTGACGACGACGCCCGAGATCAGCAGGGCGAAACCGGAACCGATCACGGTGATGACCGGGACCGCGGCGTTGCGCAGCGCATGGCGCAGCAGCACGCCGGTCTCGCCGATACCCTTGGCACGCGCGGTGCGCACGTAGTCCTCACCCAGCACATCGAGCATCGAGGCCCGCGTCATGCGTGCGATCAACGCGACATAGATGAAGGAGAGGGTGCAGGTCGGCAGGATGATGCGCTCGAAGAACGGACCGAAGCCGGCCGAGATGCTCTTGAAGCCCTGCACCGGCACCCAGCGCAGATCGATCGCAAACACCTGGATCAGCACATAACCGATCACGAACACCGGCACCGAGAAGCCGAGCACCGAAAGCCCCATCACGCAGCGGTCGATCCAGGTGCCGTGCTTCCACGCCGCGATCACGCCGAGCGGCACCGCCACCAGGATCGAGAGGACAATGGTGGCCAGCGCGACCGAAATCGAAGGCTCGAGGCGCGGGCCGATCATCTCGAGGATCGGCTTGTTCGAGATCAGGGAGACGCCGAGGTCGCCGTGCAGCAGCTTGGCGACCCAGGTATAGAACTGGATGTAGATCGGCTCGTTGAGACCCAGCGAGGTGCGGATGCGGTCGAGCTGTTCGGGCGTCGCATTGTCGCCGGCGAGAATGGCGGCCGGGTCGCCCGGCGTCAGCCGCAACAGCAGGAACACGAACAGAGCCACCACGCCCATCACGGGAACGGCGGCGAGGATGCGGCGGAGGAGATAGCCGAGCATCGTTGCTATCTCCTGCCGTCAGATGGTGCGAAGCGAAGGCTGGGCCGCATCATACTCATTGTGTCCCCGTGATGTGTCTCATGCGCTTCTGCGTCTTGTCTCAAGGCTAGCGCGAACGTGATGAATTTGCAGGCAAATACTGTGCCAATGGCGACGTTATATCAAGGCGCGGTTCAGGCCGTTGGAGGCCTCCCTTGGTCTGAAGCTGCTATTTCGAATTGCACTTGTCGTGACGTGCCACCGATCTGAAGCGACAAGTCCATTCATGCTCTCATCACGCCGCACCAGTTGGCGACGAACAGTGCGATGCTCTGCGTTGTCTTGCGAAGGCTGTCGAGCTCGACACGTTCGTTGAACGCGTGCGGGCCGACACCGTAAGGACCATAGCAAAGTGCAGGGATGCCGTAATCGACGCAATAGTAGCGAGTGTCGTTGACGGCCGTCGACAGCCGCTCCTGCATTGGAGCCTGGAAGACGGAGTGATGGGCGGCAGACAGAGCTGCCTCCGCTTCGCTGCCCGGCTCGCACACCGCCGGGTCTGCCTGAAAACCACTCCACACCAGCTCGGCCGGATTGTCGGACAGGAAGTCGTCGGCCTTGTGCGCCTCAGTCAGGCATTCCTCGATGCCGCGCATCGCCTGCTTCGGTGTTTCGCCCGGCAGCAGACCGAGCCGGCAATCCATCTCGCACCACGCCGCGGTCGAACTGGCCCAATCGCCGCCTTTGATGATCCCGACGTTGAACTTGATCGGATTCTTGACACTGCGGAACCAGCTGTTGTCGAGCGCCCGGGCGTTGAGCGCCTTGGTGTAATCCTGGAACGCGCGCACCAGATGCATCGCCGACAGGATGGCGCTGGTACCCGCCTCGGAATAGGCGACATGCACCGGCGTGCCGCGGACGCGCAGGCGAAACCAGACGGCGCCGACCTGGGCGCGCGTGAGCGTGTGTCCGGTCGGCTCGGGAATCAGGCAAGCGTCGGCGCGATAGCCGCGCATCAAGGTCGACAGTGCGCCGTTGCCGGTGCTCTCTTCCTCTGTCACGGTCTGCAGATGGACGCGCCCGCCCGGGGCATACCCGGCGTCGCGGATGGCATCGAGCGCGAAGATCATTGCCGAGACACCGGCCTTCATGTCTTGCGCGCCACGCCCGAACATCCAGCCGTCATGCACGACACCCGCGAACGGCGGCCGGTCCCAAAGGTCAGCAGGCCCCTCCGGCACCACGTCGATATGACCTTGCAAGATCAGGCTGCGCCCGCTGCCTGTGCTGTTGAGCGTCGCAACGACCTGCTGCGATCCGGCAAGATCGATGCCGTCCATTGGTGCAGCCTTCGGATGGCTCATCAGGTTGACGTCGGCAAGGCTGAACGCATCGACGTCGTAGCGGCGCTTTGCGAATTGCTCGGCCAGCCAGAGTTGCTGTGGGGCTTCCTGTCCGCGCAAGCTGCGGAACTGCACCATGCGCGACAGGAACGCGACCTGATCGTCGAAGTTTCGATCGACGGCCGCGCACAGCTCCGCGGCAATCTGATCCGGCTTGGTCAACGTCTCATGCGTGTCCGCCACCCCAATGCGCATTGTCCCCTCCCGCGCTGAAGCGCTTTTCCCCAATGTGACGCTAGTCGTTGTCATGCGGTGTTTCTCAGCGAATTCCGACTTGGCCACACGCAAATACGCTCATATTCTTCCTCGTCGGCCGGATAATTAGGGGAAAGCTGCGCGGGCGGTCTCGGTCGCATCGACCTGCGACGGCACCATCGAAGGCGCGTCGAGGTCGCGCCAGTCATCAATCGCGCCTGCCACCATCTGCGCCGTCGCAGCCGACAGCGTCCAGCCGAGATGACCGTGGCCGGTGTTGTAGAACACGCCCGGAAACCTTCCGGCGCGCACCACCGGCATCATGTTCGGCATCATCGGGCGCAGGCCCGCCCACGGCACGACCCTCGACGTGTCGATGCCGGGAAAATGCTGCCGCACCCAATCCACCAGCGGCTGGATGCGGTCGGCGCGGATGTCGCGGTTGAAGCCGTTGAACTCGGCGGTGCCGGCGACGCGGAAGCGGTCGGCGCCGAGCCGGCTGGTGACGATCTTCGCGGCTTCATCGAGCAGGCTGACGGTTGGCGCAGCGTCCTGGCTTTGCGGCGCATCGAGCTGCACGGTGATCGAATAGCCCTTCACCGGATAGACGTTGACGCGGTCGTTGAGCAGGCCTGCGAAGTGCCGGCTCGCGACGCCGGCGCAAATCACGATGCCGTCGGCCTGCAACTCATGTCGCGTCGCGACCTCAGCATCGTGCGAAGCGGCTTCGTTCCAGCCGATGCGGAAACCGTCGTCGCCGCGCGCGATCGCATCGATGTCGGCTTCATGGACGAAGCTCGCGCCGCGGCGGATGCAGGCGTCGGCGAGCCCGCGCGTGAACTTGTGGATATCGCCGGTCGCGTCCGACGGCGTGAAGAAGCCGCCATAGCAGGACGTCTGCAGCGCGGGTTCGATGCTGCGGATTTCGTCCGCCGTCACCGGCCGGCGGTCGAGCCCGCCTTGTTGCAGCAGCGTGTTGACCCGCAGGCCCGCCTCGAAGCCGGCCTTGTCGTGATAGACGTGCAGGATGCCGCGGCGTTCGAGATCGAAGGCGATATTCTCGCGCTGTGCGATCGAGAACAGATGCTTGCGCGCTTCGATTGCGAGCCGCGTGGTCTCGATGGTGTTGGTGCGATAGCGGCCGATGTGGCCGACGAACTCGCCGATCCAGGAATATTTGTGCCAGCTCGGCTTCGGATTCATCAGCAGCGGCGCGTCGCTTCGAAGCATCCAGCGCAACCCCTTGAGAATGGTCGCGGCGCTGTTCCACACCTCTGCATTGCTGGCAGAAAGCTGTCCGCCGTTGGCGAATGAGGTTTCCATCGCGGCGTAGCGATGCCTGTCGAGGACAGTCACCCGGTAGCCGCGTTCGAGCAGGGCATAGGCCGTCGTCACGCCGGTGATGCCGGCGCCAATGATTGCGATGTGAGGCATGGTGGTCTTCAGGCTCCCGTGGGTTAGAGTCGCCGAACCACCGGTGAAACCGGCTGTTTCGACGCCCCATCTGTCACGGTACCTGAGAGCTTGATCCGCATCGGGCCTCGACCCAAAAGCAGACTATCCCCTTCGGTGGACGTCATGGCCGTTTCCATTTGGCCGTGTCCGTCTCTCTCCAGATCGTCCTGACGATACAGTCCTTTTGCCTGAGAGTTTCCGGGGCGGTTGCTCCGTCGGCGCCGAAGCAACAACACGAATGTTGTGGCTTCGATCTCTCCCGCATCGTCGCGTTGGACGGCCGGACCGTAGGCGAAGCCTTAAAATTGGACAAGGCTAAATTTCGGTCCGGCAGTGCCAACGTGTTGTGCAGTGCAATCGATGTCAGTCCAGCGTCGCCAGCAGTGCCGCCATCAGGCGGCCACGCTCGGCGAGGCTGTCGACCTCGATATGTTCGTTGAGCGTATGTGCATCGGCGCCGCGAACGCCGAGGCCGTCGAGCGTGGGAATGCCCATCGCACCGGTGAAGTTGCCGTCCGATCCGCCACCGGCGCTGCCGTGCGGCAGGTCGAGGCCCATCGCCGCAGCGAGGCTCTTGGCCTTTTCATAGAGCGCCATGGTGCCGGCATCCGGCTCCCATACCGGGCGGGTGACGCCGCGCGTCACCTTGAAGGTCACGTCGTTGGCGGTGCCCGACAGCGCCAGCATGCGCTCGACGCCGCGGTCGAGATCGGCCTGGCGCTTGGCCATGCTGAGCGCTTCGCCGGTGCAGGTCGTTGCGACGCAGTTGACCCATTGCCCGCCATGCACGATGCCGACCGAGAAGGTGCAGTTTTCGGTGGTCATGCCGTCGATCGCAATGATTTGCCGGGCCATTTCGCGGATCGCGGAGCGACCCGAGGAGAGTGTCGCGCCGGCATGGCTCGGCTTGCCGGTTGCTTCCAGATTGAAGCGGGCGATCGCGTAGCGACCGGTGACGACGCCGTTGTTCGGCCGGCCGGGCTCCGGCACCAGCACGTATTTGTTGCGCGCGGCTTCCGCCTCGATGATGTCGCGCGTCGACGGCGTGCCGACCTCTTCATCGGGCGTGAACAGCACGGTGATCGGCAGCGGCGTCGTAAAGGACGCGCGGGCCAATTGCCGGATCGCCTCGATCGACAGATAGTTGCCGCCCTTCATGTCGAAGATGCCGGGCCCGAAGCACTTGTTGCCGTCGCGCCGCCACTTCAGCTTCTCGATGGTGCCGACCGGGTGCACGGTGTCCAGATGGCCGGCAATCAGGATGCCGGGCTGGCCTTGTTTCGGATGGGGAAAACGGGCGCGGACGCAGCCGGCAAAGCCCTGGCGTCCCGCGATGCGTTCGATCGTCGCACCCATGACCGCCATCTCGCGCGCGGCGAGGTCGAGCATGCGCTCGACTGCGGCCGCATCCCATGTCGGGCTCTCGCATTCCACCCAGCTGCGCAGCCCCTGCAGCATCGCTTCGGAATCAAAAGAAAGATTGGCGGGGTTCATGTCTTTTCTCTCTTGTTGTTTGTGCGCGCCGATACGCGTTCGCGTGCCGTACGAAAAGCTCGGAAGACGAGTTTGTAAAGTCAAATGCGCTGCACCAGCGGTTCATTCGTTCGTATACGTTCGATCCCGCCGGAAACCGATTGACGCGCATTGCGCTTGATGCAAGTCTCGATTTCACAAGCCATACAGCATGTTAGTTCGCCTAAATAACGAACCGCATGCATAACGAATAAGCCGGCTTTGACCAGTTACACGTCAGGAGAAATTGCATGTTCCCTATCTCGCGTTGGAAGCACCGCACGCTAGCGGCTGCGTTGACGGCGCTCGCGCTGTCGTTCGCGCCGCAGGAATTGTCCTTTGCGCCGCAGGCCATGGCCGCGGGCAAGACCATCACCGCGGTGATGCACTCGGATCTGCGCGTCATAGATCCGATCCTGACCACGGCCTATATCACGCGAGACCATGGCTACATGGTCTACGACACGCTGGTCGCGACCGACTCCAACTTCAAGATCCAGCCGCAGATGGCCGACTGGAAGGTGTCCGACGACAAGCTCACTTACACGTTCACGCTGCGCGATGGCTTGAAGTGGCATGACGGCACGCCGGTGACCGCGGAAGACTGCGTCGCTTCGCTGAAGCGCTGGGCCAAGGTCGACGGCATGGGCCAGAAGCTGATGGACTTCACGGCGAGCCTCGAAGCCACCGATGCGAAGACGATCACGCTGAAGCTGAAGGAGCCCTACGGCCTGGTGCTGGATTCGATCGGCAAGCCGTCGTCGCGTGTCGCCTTCATGATGCCGAAGCGGCTGGCCGAAACGCCGCCGGACAAGCCGATCCCGGAGCAGATCGGCTCGGGTCCGTTCAAGTTCGTCCAGGCCGAATTCCAGCCGGGCGTGAAGGCGGTCTACGTCAAGAACAACGACTACGTGCCGCGCAAGGAGCCGGCGAGCTGGACCGCGGGCGGCAAGGTCGTGAAGGTTGACCGCGTCGAGTGGGTCACGATGGCCGACGCGCAGACTGCGATGAACGCGCTGCAGTCCGGCGATATCGATTTCCTGGAGAACCCGTCGTTCGACACGTTGTCGATCCTGGAAGGCGACAAGGACCTGAAGGTCGAGACGCTGAACAAGTTCGGCTTCCAGACGCTCGGCCGCATGAACTTCCTCTATCCGCCGTTCGACAACATCAAGGTTCGCCAGGCGGCGCTGATGGCGATCAACCAGAAGCAGGTGCTCGACGCGCTGGTCGGCAATCCCAAGTATTACAAGACCTGCGTCTCCTTCTTCATCTGCGATACGCCGTTCGCGGCCGAAATCGGCGGCGAGACGTTGTTGAAGGGCGGAGACATGGCGGCGGCCAAGAAGGCGCTTGCCGAGTCGGGCTATGATGGCACGCCCGTCGTCATCATGGCGCCGGGCGACGTCACCACGCTCAAGGCGCAGCCGGTTGTTGTCGCCCAGCAACTGCGCGACGCCGGCTTCAAGGTCGATCTGCAGGCCACCGACTGGCAGACCGTGGTGACGCGCCGCGCCAGCCAGAAGGCGCCGAAGGATGGCGGCTGGAACATGTTCTTCACCAACTGGGTCAGTGCCGACGTCTCCAACCCGATCGCCAACCTCTCGATTGGCGGCCAGGGCAAGAATGGCGGATGGTTCGGCTGGGCCGACGATCCGAAGATCGAACAGCTGAAGGACGCCTTCGTTCGCGCGCCGTCGGTCGACGAGCAGAAGAAGATCGCGGCCGATATCCAGAAGGAAGCCTACGAGCAAGTCATCTACATTCCGCTCGGTCAGTATCAGGGTCCGAGCGCCTGGCGGAAGTCGCTGTCCGGTGTGCTCGATGGTCCGGCAACGCCGATCTTCTGGAATATCGACAAGTCCGAGTAGGCTTCAGGCTTCACGCAACACAAATGGCCGGGACCTGTCCCGGCCATTTTCGTTTCGCGCCGTCGCTGCGCGACGGCGGCTAATCTAGTGGCCTGATTTCGCGTTGCTCGTGCTCGACAGGCTCGTGAGCTGGGTCTGTCCGACGCCGGCGCCGTTCATCCAGACCATCGCTCCCGCGGCAAACGCCAACAATCCGCACAGCACGATCGCGCTGCGAATCCAGCGCCGGTAGATCGCGCGCTCGTCGGGGGGCGCATCAAGGAATTTCCGTGCGTTGAGCCCGTTGCTGCAATGGGCTGCGTCGTCGCCGTGCTCGAGGACGGAAGCGCCATGATCGGGCGCGGTATTGCCGACAATCTGATTGCGACCGGCAATCCGATTGCGATCCGCAATCGTCATCGCCTATCTCCAACTCATTAATCTCGAAATCTGAGGGCCGCGAAATGTGCGGCCGGAATTTCCAATGAGACGACACTACGCCACATGGCGATCGCGGCATGTGAACCCTGCCACACCCGCAAAACACGATGAGGTGATGCAGGCATCGTGACGCCTCGGCTGCCTGCTCAGGCCGTGGACGGGCGCGTGGCATACCAATTCGGATAGCGGCGGCTTTAAGGTTCCCGTCAGTATTGCAGCGTAGTCTAACCGCCGACTTGTGTACCTACCGCGACGGGCCCGTGGCCGACGACCATAGCAGGCCCGCACCGGCCAGCGCGCAACAGCCAATGCCGACCGAGAAGCGCCGTGCCGGCGCACGCCGCCGCGTCCTCAAGTCGGGAGCGATCGAATTCGGCAATGAAGTGATCGCCTGCACGGTCCGGAATCTCTCGCCTCAGGGCGCCTGCATCGAAGTCATCTCGCCGCTGTGGTTTCCCGACCGCTTCATCCTCGCCGTCGACGGCCAGAGGTGGCCGTGCCGCATCGCGTGGAAGAAGCAGAAGCGGTGGGACTGGGCGTTCGAGTAAGGCTCGACGCCCGGCACGGCGCGCCGCGCCGATTTGCACGAACAGTTGTCGTCTATTTCACAAACTACCCAAGGTTACCGGGGTATTGTCCGACGGGCCGATATCGGTGCCGCTCCAGGATGCACGCTCTCACCGTGCAAGGGTGGCGTCCATTGTTTCGCTCCTGCGGATTCACCCAGCCTCGGGGAAATTGTGATGACCATCAATGTCAAGGCCTACGCCAACGCCGATGATATCCTGATCGCCTGGCAGCCGGACACCTGGTCGAACGACTGGGTCGGATTCCAGCTCGAGCGGCGCAACAACATCACGCAGCAGATGACCGTGCTCTCCAACCGCATTCCGCCGAAGCCCGGCGAGAAACCGGTCGCGGACACCGGCATCTCCTCGACGCAATCGCCGTTCCGGCGCTGCATCTGGACCGATCACAGCGTCGTCGACACCGACAATGTCTCGTATCGCGTCACCGCGATGAAGAGCGGTGCGAACGGGACGTTCACGCCCGATGCCGCCTCGGTGTCGGCCTGGACGACGCCGGCGGTCGCTTCGGGCGATGCGGGCGGCGGCCTGTCGGCCTATTTCAACCGCGGCACCCTGATGTCCCAGATCGTCAGCCGTTTCGTGCAGGGCGATACCTCCGACGACGCGCTGCGCAATTTCGTCAAGAGCCTGTCCGACCCGGCCAACCAGGCGCGGCGCTACCTTTCAGGCGACGCCCTGCACGAGATCCTGGCCTTTCTGCACGATGCCGATCTCCGCGGCAGCCAGGTCCATGCCGCCATCTACGAGATGAATGACGAGGAGCTGGTCGGCGCGCTGAAACCGTTCGGCAGCCGCGGCAACGTCCTGCTCGGCAATGGCAGTGCGACCAAGCCGAACATCGCGGGCGAGCTCAGTGGCGCCGGCCTGACGGTCAAGCATCGCGATCTGTCGAATGCGGGCAGGTCGTCGCCCAGCGTCCACAATAAGTTCGTGGTCGAGAGCGACGCGCATGGCAACGCGATCCGCGTGCTCACCGGCAGCACCAACTGGACCACCACCGGACTGTGCACGCAGCTCAACAACGTGCTGATCATCGAGAATGCGGTGATCGCCAAGCGCTACCTCGATCAGTGGGGCAAGCTGGTCGCCGCGGGCAATGCCATGCCGCCGGCGCTCAAGACGTCGAATTCCAGTCCGACCAGCGACAGCAACATTTCGGTCTTCTTCGCCGCGACCAACGGCGAGGCGGAGTTCAAGCCGGTGCTGGACCTGATCAAGAACGCCAAGGACGGCGCGCTCTTCCTGATGTTCATGCCGGGTCAATCGCCGCTGCTGGATTCCCTGCTGGACCGCGCACAGCAGAACGACATCTATGTCCGCGGCGTGGTGTCGACCATGATGGCCAGCAAGAACGGCGACATCGTTTCGGTCGGCGGGGAGGTCGTCAAATCGGGCGCACCGAAGCAATCCTTCCATGACGACGTCCAGCTGCCGCATGGCGTGAGCGCGACCAACGAACCCTCATGGGCCGACGTCGAGTTCAGCGTCCAGCAGATCCGCAACGCGGGCATGATCGCGATCGTTCACTCCAAGACCATCGTGATCGATCCGTTCTCCGACAATTGCGCCGTCATCACCGGATCGCACAATTTCTCGGTCGCCGCCTCGGAGAAGAATGACGAAAATCTCGTGATCATCCGCGGCAACAAGCAGCTTGCCCAGGCCTATGCGCTGCACATCAACGGCGTCTACGACCACTATTCCTGGCGCGGCTATCTCGGCAGCGGCGGCAATCCGGATCAGATCTATTCGCTCGACGGCTGGAAGCCGGGCGGCGGCAAGGAGCAGGAGCTGGATTTCTGGATGGAGGAGCCGGTGCCGCCGCGCCCGACGCGTGGTGGAGGCAGTGGCGGCGCAGCGCAAGAGCCAGGTGCGGCTGGCGGGGCGTCGACGAAGACAGCCGTCAAGAAAGTGCCCAAGAAAGCCACGACGAAGAAATCGGCCAAGAAAGCCGCCAAGACGTCAGCCAAGTCATCAGCCAAGACATCGCCGAAGAAGGCGAAGGCCAGGAAGCCGGCAAAGGCGAAGGCCAAGAAGACAAAGGCCAGGACGGCGAAGAAGGCCAAGCCAAAAAAGGCGAAGGCCAAGAAATAACGGCGGTTGCGCAACAGGCTGGTGCGGGCGGTGGGACTCGAACCCACATGACGTTGCCGTCGAGGGATTTTAAGTCCCTTGCGTCTACCAGTTCCGCCACGTCCGCATATTGATTTTGTTGATCTTTTCGTAATCTAGACCAAGGAGTTTTCCAAGATCCCTTGGCGGTTTTCCAATCTGGCTTCGTTCTGCTCCGGCAAAACCCCGGCGGCGCACCTTCTAGCTCTTCGTCGTCAGCCGAGCAAACGTCCGGATGACGTCGTCCTCCCGGGCGACATCGCGGGTGTAGTGGCCGCCTATGCGTTCCGAACTGTGGATGATCGGCGATCATGATCGCAATACGTTTCGGATTGCGTCAATGAGCCCGACCTGGTGGTCGACCAGCACGAGCGCCGCATTCCCTGACGAAGCGAACGACATTCATGATCAGGCTCCCGGTCGCAGTACGACGCGGTTGCGCGATGATCCGATCACGGCGGTGTAGGCCGCCTTCGTCTCAGCAAGCGGGTAGATCGAGGACGGGATGATCGGATAGGGGCGCAGGAAGCCGCCGGCGAATCCAGGTAGCACGCTGCGCAGCAGTTCTGCGCTTTCGATCGTAGAAAACGCAAGCGTGTCGATGCCGAGATAAGTGTGCCGTCCGCGATAGAATTCCAGGATGTTGAATTTGACCGTCTGGTTGGTCGTGGCAATCAGGATCTGCCGCCCGGCCTTTGCAAGCGAATGATGCGCATCGTCGAAATAGGGGTCACCGACCGTGTTGAAGACGATATCGGCTCCGTGGCCGTCGGTCAGTTCGCGCACACGTTCCGCGACGTCGGCCGCCGAGGAATTGATGATCTCGATCGGGGCGTTGGCGTGGCCTTCGTAGGGTTCGTCCTTGCGCACCACGCCGATCACCCTGGCGCCGTGCCAGGTCGCAAGCTGGACTGCAGCCTGCCCGACCTTGCCGTTGACCCCCATGATGAGGACATGTTCACCGGGTCTCGGCGCGCCGGCTCGCCGAAAGCCTTCGATGGCTGTCACGAACGGTACGCCGATCCCTGCAGCCTCATCCATTGAAATGCCGTCCGGCTTTTCGACCAGGGCCGCGGCTTCGACGACGACATGGCTGGCGTGCGTACCGTCGCGGCGGATTCCGAGGTCGCCCGACGAACCGAACACCGCTTTTCCGATCAATGCGTCCGGCCCTTCGACCACCCGTCCGGAAAAATCACGGCCCGGGGTTCTTGGGAACACCGCATAGGGCATCAATCCCGTGGCGGCCTTGACGTCCGACGGGTTGACGCCCGCAGCTTCGATCGCAACCACGACTTCGTGCGGTTGCCGCGTGAGCGAGTGTTTCTCGATGGACGGCGCGATCGCCGCCGCATCGGCGGCTTTGGCATTGAGCCGCACGCAGGTCGCCTCGATCACGACATCGGTCCCCGATCTGGTGATGGCATTCATAGCTCGCTCCTAAGCCTTGATTGTCTTCGTGGGCGAGGGTAGGCCGACGATCCGCCGGCTGTCCTCGATCGTCGCGACGGCGCCTCCGAGATCCTCGACGATGCGGCGCGCCTTTGTGACCATTTCCGCGTTGGAGGTCGCGAGCTGGCCGCGCGTGAGATAGACCGCATCTTCCAGGCCGATCCGTACGTGACCGCCCGCAAGATAGGATTGTGCAACCGTCGTGAATGCGGCCTTGCCGATACCGACCGCGGTGAACTCCGCGTCCGACGGCAGCAGGCCGCGCGCGTACAATACGGTTTCCGGGGCAGGCTGAAAGCCGTAACGAACGCCCATCACGAAGGAACACAGGACTGGCCCTTGCAGGGAGCCGTCGGCCAAGAGATCGCGCATCAAGGCGATATCGCCGGAATCGAACAGTTCGATCTCCGGTTTGACGCCGGCGTCCGCAATCACTTTCGCCATCCGGCGAACGTTCGCCGGCGTATTGATCACGACCTCGCCTCCGGAGTTCATGGTGTTGAGATCGAGCGTGCAGATGTCCGGTCGCAGCACGGCGATGTGCTCGACCCGCTTCTCCGGCGCCATCAGGGTCGTGCCTTCGGCGGCCACCTTCGGATCGTCCCTGGATGGAACAAAGCGTCCGCCCGGTCCGGTCGTGATGTTGAGGATCAACGCGGGGTTGCGCGCGCGAATGCGCTCGACGACGTCGACATAGTGGTCCAGCAGCATCGAGGGACGGCCGGTAAGCGGGTCTCGAACGTGGATGTGGACGATGGCGGCGCCCGCATCGGCGGCGTAGAGGCAGGCGTCAGCGATCTGCGCCGGCGTGATGGGAAGATGGGGGGTCTGCTCGGGTGTCGTCAGGTTGCCGGTCACGGCGCAGGTGATGATGACTCTATCGCGGGGAGATCGCATAGACTTGTTCTTTCAAAGCGAGCGGCCGCCGTCGACCACGAAAGTCGTTCCGGTCGCGAAGCCGAGTTGGGTTGCGCAGGCGAGAATGGCCGAGGCGATGTCCTCTGCAGTCGCGATCCGCTTCAGCGGTGTCGTCGTCGCGGTCTTGGCGTTGAAGTCCGCGCCGCGCCCTGGAACGAAGCCGGTGTCGACCACGCCGGGGGCGACCGCGAGCACCCGCACCTCGGGGGCCAGCACGCGGGCGAGCGATTTCGTCATGACGTCGATGCCGGCCTTGACGGCACAATAGGCAATCGAGGACCCGATCCCGTTGGTGGCCGCGATCGATGATATCGAAACGACGAGGCCGTCACCGGATGCCTTCAGGAGCGGAGCGAAGGTGCGGATCGCCGCAAATTGTCCGCGCCAGTTGACCGCGAACATCCGGTCAATCAGGTCGTCGTCCAGCGCGTCGAGATCGGCGTGAGGCACCGGCTTGGTAAAGCCGGCGGCGTTGACGAGGATATCGAGCCGGCCGAAGCGCCGCTCGATCTCGGCGCGCAGTGCTTTCAGGGTTGCCGTCTGCGCGACGTCGGCGATCAACGCGGCGTGGCCGTCTCCAGGCAGGGATTGCACCACCGTTGCCGCGGCGGCGGTCTCGTCCGGAACGTGGCGGTGGCTGATTGCGATGCGGGCACCGAGTTCGGCGAAGCGCTTGGCGGACACGGCCCCGATGCTGCCGGCGCCGCCTACGACGAGCACGACCTTGTCCTTCGAGGATTTATTCATCGTTTGCCTCACTTGATCGGTGGTCTGGGGAGGATCGCTTCACCGTTTTCCATGGTGAAACGATAGTTCAGCGTGTACCAGGGAGCGCGGACCCCGGGCGCCGGCGGGTCGCCGTCGTCATGCCGGCGATAGTCGCCGACCAGCGCGCGCGTCACCCCGAACACCACGTCGCTGTCCAGATGTTTGTCGTGGTCGACGAAGACCTGCGTGATCAGCGTCTTGTAACCGGGCTTGAAGCCCAGGAAGTGCATGTGTGCCGGCCGGTAGGGATGCCTGTTCTGGGCACGCAGCATGTCGCCAATCGGGCCGTCGGTCGGCACCGGATAGCCGGCGGGCTTGACCGACCTGAATGAGAATCGACCCGAGGCGTCCGTGGTGAACTTGCCGCGCAGGTTCATGTCGGCCTGCGTCTCGTCCTGGTTTTCGTAGAGGCCGGCCGGTGAGGATTGCCAGACGTCGACCTCGACATTGGCGAGGGGCTTGCCCGCGATGTCGACGACCTCGCACTCAACGAAGAGTTCGGGGCCGGGTGTCGCAGAACGAACGATCGATGCTCCGTTCTCCGTTCGGGGAGAATTGGCCCGCCAGAATGGGCCCAGCAATGCTGCCGCGGTTTCGGTCGCACCGGCGTTGCCGTTGTTCAGCAGGCAGACCAGCGTCGAGAAGCCGGTCGCATCCGCGAAGAGGATGCCCTCGTTGTGGCTGTCGTGGGTGGCCTGTCCGATCCGGTTCAGGAAATCGATGCCGAGATCGTATTCCGCCTCGGTGAGTTTCACCTCGCGGGCGAAGGCATGGAGGTGCCTGACGAAGGCTTCCATCACCGTTCGAAGCCGCGCGTTGTCGGTCGACGCCATCGCTCGCAACACTGTCGGCGTCACGTCCTCGAGCTGTTCGATAATGCCGTGAGACATCGGTGCGCTCCTGTACAATCGGTTGCGCTCGGTTTGCAATCGATTGCAGAAAAATAATGCAATCGATTGCAATCAGTCAAGGGAGACGCTATGCTTACTTTGCGAACGAGCTAAGCAGCAGGAATCGCTGGGTGAATCGACCTGTCACGACAATCAAGCAGATCGCGGACGCCGCCGGCGTCCATCCTTCGACCGTGTCGCGGGCCCTCGATCCCAAGAAACGGCATTTGGTCGCGGACGACGTCGCCAGGAGGATATCCGCCCGGGCGGAGGCGCTGGGCTATCAACCGAACCGGCTGGCGGCCAATCTGCGACTGGGGCGATCCGATCTCGTCGGTGTGCTGCTGCCCGACATCACCAATCCGGTGTTCGCTCCAATCCTTGGCGGCATTACGGAGGTTCTCTCTGCGGAAGGCTACGCACCGATCGTCGCGGACGCCGGGAATATATCGTCGCAGCAGATCTCCTTTGTCGAGCGACTGCTCAGCCAGCGGGTCGACGGTCTGATCCTGGCGACAGTTTCGCAGGATGACGAACTCGTCGGTTTCTGTCTCCGGCGCGGCGTTCCCGTGATCCTGGTCAACCGATCGGAAGCGCGCGATCGCGTCTCCTCAGTCGTCTCGGACGACGAAATGGGAATGCGCCTTGCCGTCGATCATCTCGTCGATATCGGACACCGTCGCATTGCGCATATCGCAGGGCCGCTGTCGACATCAACCGGCGCGCTGCGGCGTGATGGCTTTGAGCGCGCGATGGCGCGGCACGGATTGACCGGCGCCGTACGTGAAGCCGCGGGATACACGCGCGAAGGCGGCGCGCTGGCGGCGACGTATCTCGTCGGCGGGCCGCATCAGGTGACTGCGATCGTTGCCGCGAACGACTTGCTGGCGATCGGCGCCCTGGACGCCCTGCAGGAGCGGCACCTGCGGTGCCCGGAGGATATCTCGCTCGTCGGTCATAACGACATGCCACTTGTGGATGTCGTCTCGCCGCCCCTCACCACCGTGCGCATCGAGCACCGCGAGATGGGGCGGATCGCTGCCAGAATGCTGATCGAAATGCTCCAGAGCAAGTCGGCCGAGATCCGGCACGTCGTACTTCCTCCCGAACTGGTCGTCAGGAAATCTACGCAACCGGCGGCCTAGAGATCTGCCGGCTGCTTTCGGCCGGGCGGGTCATCAAGCTTGCGCCGGCGCGGCCTTCCTTCTGTCAGGGAGCACGTCGGCGATCTCGGCTTCGGTCGCGGGCCGGCTGAGTGAACGACGTTAATGACGATCCGAGCGCAAGCATCAGAACAACTTTCGAAGATGCAGGGCGCACGTCTTCAACTCCTTGGTACGTGTGTCAGAGCCGCGATCTCCCATCCTGGGATGCTTCATCAAGCTACTGTCGCAAGGGGTGTTCGGCGGTCGCGATTTGAAGCCCAGGATCGCAAGGACCAACCAGGGCGCGCTCGGCAGGGCACGAAGATGCGCCTTGGCTTAGCCCCGCGCTCCGCTATCCGCTGCTACCAGGCGCGCTTTCAAAGGCTTAACCTGCGGCCTGCAATTCCATTTGCTTCAGCGGCCGAGCATTGGGATAAGCAGCGCGCCGCCGCGATTGAGCCTCAATCCGGACACCGGCGGCTGCTTTAGGCAATCTCAACACTGTCGGACTAAGAAAGCTGAATGTCTGTTCGTCCCTCACGCCGCCCAAATCTGTTGCGCGCGGCAGCCATCGTTGTGCTGCTCGCCTCGGCTGCGGGCGTTTCCGGCTGCGCGCAGATCGGCGACAGCGTGCCGTCGGCATTCGCCGATCCCGCCAAATACGATCTGTATGATTGCAAGCAGCTCGAGACCGAGCGCAAGAATCTCACGTCTCGCGCGACAGATCAGGAAAAGTTGATGGCCAAGGCGGAGACCGGCGTCGGCGGTACCGTGGTCTCCGAGATGGTCTATCGCAACGAGCTGATCTCGATCCACGCCCAGCAGAGGCTTGCGGATCAGGCCTGGCGCGCCAACAAGTGCCATGAGAGCCCGCCGGACACGCCGGCGGCGGCCGCACCCGCGG
>NZ_JACMYP010000150.1 GCF_020889705.1 Bradyrhizobium altum
GACTGGCCGGCCTTCGTCACGGTCGCAATCAGCGTTATGACCCCGGTCGCCAGCGGCACCGTTTCGCTGTCGTCGGTGCTGGTGCCAGGCGGCCGCATCGCCGCCCGGTACTCGGTGAAGATCACGAGCCCCGTGGCTGGATCGAGCGCGATCGTGAATGCCAGCGTCCCATCAGCCGCGCCGACGCGGCCTTCAACGGTGTTGCTGTTCAGGACCAGCACGTCGGCCAGGCCGGTGTGCGAGTCGATCACCCCCGACGCCACGCCGTTGCCGCCGTTGATCGTCAGTGCGTAGCTGACTGCTGCGCCCGCCGCGTCCTGTGCGCTGGCGAACTTCACCGAAAAGTCCCCTGACGTCGTCGTGAGCGCCCCGTTCGGCGAGGAGCCGGCGATGTTGTCGTCCAGCGCCGTCGCCGTCAGGTGCGTCGCGCTCAACGTCAGCGACGGCGGCGCTCCGAAGCTCAGCTTGAGCGGCGTCGGTGGCGCCGGTGGCGGGTTGAAGATATCAATGTAAGCGAATTTGATCACCGGCACGGGCGCGAGCGGATCTGGTATCAGCGACGGCGAGTCAGGCTGGAAATTGATAGGCTCCAACAGCGGCGACCCTTCGGAAGCCGGCATGCCGGACCCTTTGGATCCCGTTCCCTTCTCGAAATTGGCGAGCGCCTCCTGCTGGGCGTCCCGCAATTCCTCCATATGGGCCGGGCTATTCGTGACCTGGTTCACGCTGACCGACGACCCTTTGGCGTTCAAGATGATCGTCACTCCGGGATCGTCGACGACGATGTGTCTGGGGATCGCCTCCTTGGTCACCAGCTCGAACACACCGTGGTGAAGGTCCCTGTAGCTGATCTTGTCGTCGTCCAGGAATGTAACGTTCGGCTCCGCAGCCCGCGCGTCCTCCAGGAGCGAGAGGGTCAGTGCCGCGAACGACAGCATACCAAGGCCGCTGGCCCGAATGGTGCCAACAGGCGTGTCCGCCGCCAGGACGCTTGACCCTGCCAGCCGGCTGCCAATCAAGCGGAAGATGCTTCTGGCTTTCGCGAACAGGCCCGGCCGCAAGTCGCTGCCGGAGTTCTCGGTCAAGTCGCCCAGCTCCAGCCGGGTGCCAGCCGGCAGATTGAGCACCGTGCCGTCGAGCAAGCGGATCTCGGTCCGCCCGCCGGCTGCGATTTCGATGACGTCACCCTGGTGAATGGGATCGCCGGCCATCATGAGGCTGACGGCGCCGCGCGCACGCGCGACGGTGCTGCGGCCGATCGCCGTCTGAACGATGCCAACCACTCGGGGCAGGCGGCCTAAAACGGCCGTGCACGCGTCCCCGAATGCGACGCCGGACGCAACTGACATTGGCTTTTCGCCTGCTGAACAGCTCAAGCGGAAGGTGGTGCCGCAGTTTTTTGGTCTGGCTTATGCGCGCCGCGAGGTAAAAATCCCCGCACCGGTAGCCATAGGCTTGTCCGCCGAAACGTCTTGATTGAAACTAAATTCGGAAGTGCAAATCGAATTCCAGTACTGCACGGAACAACCGCGAAAACGACAGGATTGCTGTCCTTTATCGCGGGGTGCAGCCCCACTGAAATGATAGTATGATTACGGAGTAAATTGTCCACATATTAATTCTTATTAGAGCTACGTCAGGCCTTTAGGCCTGTTTGCAGCACTCGTTTGGCACGAAAGGTCCTGCGGTTTCGGCCCGGCGGTCCAGATCGCCATCGCGCCGCGACACGGCAAGATCTTCTCGTAAGGGAGGGGATCGTGCGCACTCATTTGGTTATCCGATCGCTCGCAAGCATCGTCCTCGCGCTCGCCATTTTCATGCCGAGCCAAACGCAGGCGCAAACTGAGCCGGCCCAGCCCGCCATTCAGGATTCCTCAGCGAAGTTCATCGGGAAGGTCGTGACGGTCACGGGTTCAGTCACGATCGAACATCCTAGCGCGGTCGTCGTTCAGGCCGCGCTGTCTGATCAATTGCCTCCAGCGAAGGTTGGCGATCCCGTCTATATGGGCGACGTGGTGAAGACCGGAGTCGATGGACGCGTCGGGATCAACTTCACCGATGGCACCTCGTTCAATCTGTCGAGCAACGCCAAGATGACCCTGACCGAGTTTGTATACGATCCGAACGGCAAGTCGAATTCGACCTTGTTCAAGCTGGCCAATGGAACGTTCACCTTCGTTGCCGGCAACGTCGCGAAGACCGGTGACATGAAGATCGACACGCCCGCCGCGACGATGGGAATTCGAGGCACCACGCCACGCATCGAAATATCCGACGATGGAACGGTCAGGTTCGCGACGCTCGTGGAAGAGGGCAAGAGCAAGCTTCTCAGGAAGCCCGCGACACGCGTGGCACCGCAGCCCGAGCAAAACACCTACCGCAGGTTCAATCCGAATATTTGTCGAGGGTGCTAGGCGAGCAGGGCGGCGGCCTTGAGCGGCCACTCATGGAAACCAGCGACGCCGTGTCGTCAAAACCGGAGCCCGACATGAAGCCTCGTGGAGGTTCCGGGGGGAGTGGCGGCCTGGCGGCGCTGTTCATCCTGCTGTGGCTTGCATCGCCGGCGGTCGCGCAGAACCCGAAGCAAAGGAGCAACTATCTGCGGAACATCGAGCTGTGCAGCGGCCTCGATCACGCGCTGGCCGACGCGCGCATCGGTGCCTGCACGGCGCTGATCGATGCAGGACAGGACATGACGCCGGCCGGCCTTGCGATCGCCTACAACAACCGTGGCAACGCCTACGCCGCCAAGGAAGACTATGACCGGGCCATCCGGGATTTTGATCGATCCATCGAGCTCAATCCAACCTACACCAAGCCGTTCAACAACCGCGGCGTGGCTTACTTCAGGAAGCGCGAATACGATCGCGCGACCGACGCGTTCGATCAGGCCATCAAGCTCAACCCGAATTACGGCGAAGCCTTTGCCAACCGCGCCGGCGCCTATCTGAAGAAAAATGATTATGCCCGCGCCGTGCAGGATTACGATCAGGCCATTCGCCTCGAGCCTAACCTGGACGGCGTGTGGAACGGACGCTGCTGGAGCCGCGCCATCCTCGGCGCGTTGCAGGAGGCGCTGGAAGACTGCAACAAGGCGCTGCAATCGGGGTCGGCCAATGCCGCGACCTACGACTCGCGCGGCCTGATCTATCTGAAGACCGGCGAGCTCCGCGCAGCGATCGACGACTATAGCTCCGCGCTCCGCATTGATCCGAAGCTGGCAGGCGCACTCTATGGACGCGGGCTGGCCAAGCTGAAGCAGGGCGACAAGGCCGGCGGCAATGCCGACATCTCGGCGGCAAAGGCGATCCAGGGCAGCATCGGTGACGACTTCACGCGCTACGGCGTGCAATAGCGAGCATGGTCGACGTAGACAGCGGCCGAGTCGGCTTGATGCCGCTGTCGGCGCGTCCGGTCCGGCCGGCTAGAGCGTTTTCGAGCGAAGTGGACGCCGGTTCGCGTGAAGAAAACGCGTCAAAACAGGAATCCAGGGCTCGGTCCTGATTCAATCAGAATCGAAATTGCTCTAGTCCATGATCTCGACCGTCGCCGAACGGCCGGCGACCAGTGCGATGCGGTCCGGCAGCTGATCCAGCGTGATGCGCACGGGAACGCGCTGCGCCAACCGAACCCAGCTGAAGGTTGGATTGACGTTCGCGAGCAGGCTCGCGCCTTGCCCGCGGTCGCGATCCTCGATGCCGGCCGCAATGCTCTCGACATGGCCGGTGAGCCGGACCGGCTCGCCCATCAGCTGTATCTGGGCCTTGTCGCCGACGTGGATGCGCGCGAGCTTGGTCTCCTCGAAATAGCCTTCCACATGCAGCGTATCGCTGTCGACCAGCGCCATCACGCCCTTGCCCGCGGCGACGTAGACGCCAGGCCGCAGCTCCATATTGGTAATGGTGCCGTTCACCGACGCGTGGACCTCGCTGCGATCCAGGTTGAGCTGGGCGACCGCGCGATCGGCGACCGCCTGGTCATAGGCGGCCTTGGCCTGGAGCTGAGTGGCCAGTACCTGCTCCTGCTTCTGCTGCGACACCGCATCGGTGGTCAGCGCGCTGTAGCGTTTGAGATCGGCGTCAGCCTGATCCAGTGTCGCGCGATGGCCGGCGACCGCAGCGTCAGCCTGCTGCAATGCCAGGGCAAACCGTGCGCGATCGATCCGGAACAGGATGTCGCCGCGATGCACCTGCTGATTGTCCTTGACCAGCACGTCGGTGACGAAGCCGGAGACGTCGGGAGCAACCTGAACCACGTCGGCGCGGACCCTGCCGTCGCGAGTCCATGGCGACTCCATGTAGTAGACCCAGAGCGCGCGGCCGACAGCGAGCGCGGCGACGAGTGCGATCGCGGTCAGCGCGACCCGGCCGAGCCAGGCGAAATTCCCTTTCATGGCAGAAACTCCGAAAGATAGACGACGACGCCCAGCAGGCATACGTACAGGGCGAAATTGAACAGCGCGCGATGCCAGACCAGCCGGTAGAGCCCGAAGCGCTGCATGATCCGGCTGATCCCCGCGCTCAGCGCATAGGCCACGATCAGCCACAGCAGCAGCGCCGGGACCAGGACACCGTAGATGTCGAGCTCATATCTCATGCAGCAAAACTCTCCTCCGGCTGCGATCGATACGCGGGCGCATCCGGAAACAGGCCGCGGCGGATGCCGACGAGGCCGAGCAATGCATCGTCCCGCGCGCGCTCATTGGGATCCTTGACGACCGCGGTCAGCGCCGCATCGATGCATGACAGCAATTCGGCCGGCATCGCCTCGTCTGCATGGACGCGAAATGCGGCCGCGAGGTCGTCCAGCATGTCGTCGATGGCACGCACGGTCGATGCGGCGAGGCCGTAACGGGCCCGCCTGAGGTCGATGATGTTGAGCCCGATACGCAGCTGGACCAGGCTGTCGGCATCGCGGCGGTCGCTTTCGGAGATGAAGGCGATGCGTTGCACCAAGAGGCCGAGCCGATGCAGCATCAGGCCGGCAAACTGCGCGCGATCGCCGTGGCCGCGCCGCTCCGCCGCGACCGCGAGCGTCTGCCAGCCCGACGTCATCAGCCGTTTGGCGATCCATTCGGCGCCGACGCCGCGCGCGACCCGCGTCACGATCTCGGCGATAGCGACGCCGAGGAAGAAGGCGACCGACGTGTTGGCAAAACTGGCAAAATCCGCGCTGTAGGTCGATTGCAGCGCCAACAGCGTCGCGGTGTTGGCGGCGAGCGCCATGCCGATCGGCGCGGTTTTGGGCCGCGCGATCAGGAAACCGTACAGCAGGAAGGTCGGCGCCAGCGCGGCGATCAGAACCTCGACATGGGAGATGCCCGGCACCAGTGCGAATTGATAGATCGCGACGACGACGATCGCGACCAGCGAAAACAGGCCGAAGGCCCGGATGCTGCGCGCCGGCTCATCCTGCGCGGCGAAGAAGGAGCAGGCGACCGCGGCCATCATCGGCGCCGAGGCGCCATCGGCCCAACCGGTCGCAATCCACAGGCCGCAGCAGATCAGGATGGCGACCGCCGCCCCCGCGGCGGACCAGAGCGCCATGCCGTGGTCGCGGTGACGGACCGGCGCGGCACCCGATTCCGGGTGGAATGCAAGCGGGACGGCGGAGATATCCTTACCCGCAGCAATCGCATCGCCGATTGCGCGGCAGTCGGCCGAGATGTCGACGAGCTCGCGGAGCCGGAGCAGCAGGCTGATCGTGATGATGCGCTCGCGCGGCGCGAGGCCGTCGAGGCTAGATTGCCGCTCGGCGATCACAGCGCGGATCACGTTGCCGGATTGCCGCTGGCGATCCTCATCCACGATCCATGCGGCGAGATCGCCGATCAAGCGCCGAAGCTCCGGCTGCCTTTGCAGCGCCGCTTCGCCGAGTGCGGCGAGCCGGTCTTCGATCGACGTGATGATCGGCAACAGCATCAGCATGCGCAGCCGGACCTCGCCGAGGCCACGCGCGGTGCCGGCATCGGCCAGCCGGTCATAGGCGACATGGGTTGCCAGCGTATCGATCTCGACGATGTCGGTCGCAAGGCGAAGGCGTTGGGCCCGGCGCGTCTCGCTGGTCCCTTGATCAAGCAGCACGTCGCGGGAGAGGCGGCGCGCATCCGACAGCCAACTCCTGACGCGGCCGCCGACCGCCGGCGCGACGCTGCGCGGAAACACCACTGTCGACACCAGGCTGGCACAGATGATGCCGAGCGAGATCTCCTCGACCCGCGCCAGCGCGACATCGAAGATGCTGCCCGGGGCGGCGACCGACGGAAAGCCGATCAGTGCGACGGTATATCCGCCCAGCATGAAGACATAGCTGCGCGGCGTGCCGTCGAGCAGCGACAGATAAAGGCACAGTCCGACCCAGAGCGCGATCGCGAGGCACAGCAGCTCCGGCGCATTGATCAGGTTCGGCACCAGGGCGACCGTCATGCTCGCGCCGACCAGGGTGCCGATCACGCGGAAGAACGCCTTCGAGCTGGTCGCGCCGGCCAGCGGCTGCGACGTGATATAGACCGTCGCCATCGCCCAATAGGGCCGCGGCAGATCGATCGCCAATGCGATGACAAGCGCCAGCATCGACGCGGCGAACGTCTTCAACGCGAAGATGAGGTCCGCATGGCGAACCAGGAACGGCTCTTCCGCGCGCATGACTAATTCGCCTCTGCAGCAGCCTTCGCGTCCTGCAAGCGGCTTGCCCGCCGCTCGATGCGCTGGAGCGTCTCGAAGGTTACCGCAAGTTCTTCGCTGCCGATATCCTTCAGCAGGCTGGCCCGCACGCGGCGCAGCACCCGGTTGGTCTCCTCGACCTTGGCTTCGCCGGCCGCGGTGAGATGCAGTGTCTTGGCGCGCCGATCGGTCGGGTCCTCGCGACGCTCGACCAGGCCTTCGGACTGCAGCAGATCGATCAGCCGCACCAGTGAAGGCCCCTCGATCCCAAGTTCGTCGGCCAGCACGCCCTGGCGGACGTTCTCGCCCTGCCGCGACAGCACCAGCAGCGGAATCGCCGTCGCGTAGGACAGGCCGTGATCGGACAGCGCCTGATCCGACTCGCGCCGCCAGATCCGCCCAAGCCTGGCGATCAGGCGGCCGATCTCGGCGTGGATATGGGATTGCGAAGGAGGCATGCAAATTAGATAGGATGCAAACTATTAGGCTGCAATAATATACCTTCGAACATTGCTGATGATCACGCAAATGCGATCGCGCACGGGGCGTCATTATCTCCGCACGGTTGATCGGAAGGCGATCCGGATGCGACTGAGCCAGCACCGATCGCGCGGGAACGCGGAAAGTTAGGAACCTCGCTCCGAAGCCAATGTTGAGGCTTCTTTCGAAGGCGCGCCGACGCACAGTACTGCTTGCGCAAGGAGGAGACGATGGGACTGGCTCAATACGCGGTGATCGCAGCTGGCGAGGAATGGGGCGTCCTGCATGACGGCAATCTCAATGCCGGATACGCGACCAAGGAAGCTGCCTTCGAGTCGGCGGTGGCCGCCGCGTCGCTGGCGATCAGGCTGGGGCATGAAGTTCATGTCAGCGTTCCCGGGCGTGAGGAGGCGGCGGCCCTTACCGAGCGGCCGACATAGCCCAACTGCGGTTGTGCCTGCACTGACGCAGCGCGCTGCCCGCGCTCAACCGAAGTCGTGCATCAACCGGCTCCAGTCCTCGCCGGCGAGGCCGCCGACATAGATATCACCGCGCACAACGGCGTCGTTCACTTCAGGAACGCGTATCAACGCCATGGCGAAGGCGCGGTGCCGGAACACGAGCCGGCGCTGCAGCCCCAGCCCTGCCATCAGGGCGGGTTGCGCACGGCCGCGGGCCTCGACATGGCCGGTGCGCTCGAGGTGGCGGAACATCGCACAGAGCACGCCGACCTCCTGGCCCGGAAGCGACAGGATGTTGAGAACATGCGCGGTCCGCCCCGGCGCCGCATAGTAGACAAAGCGGCCGATCACCGCGCCGGAACGGTCTTCGATCGCGCAGATCGTGAATGCGCCGAACTTGGTGTTCTGCGCTGCCAGGCTGACCAGCCAGCCGAGCTCGTCCTCCGACCAAAGCGGCCGGACGGCGTAGTGGGCAATGAACCGGGGCGCGTGCGTGAGGAAGTCCGGGACCGACATCTCCAGCACCTTCAAGTCGGTACCTCCCTCGATCTCTTCATCACCGCGCAGGCGACTGAGCAAATTATCAGCGGGACGCGTGAGCGTTGCCAGGCGCCCATCGATTCGGCGCGGGAAGTGTGGCCAAAGACGCTCGACGAGTGCCCCCAGCGGACGGAATGTGCGCACCCATTCCAGGTTCTGCATCGGAATCGTTTTTCCGCCGATGGCTAGCAGTGACCTGGCGCTGGTCGGCGATGCACTGTCACAGAACGAAAGACTGGCCCTTTTCGGTCGCAGACCAAGATTGAGCTGCGCCGCACCGGCGGAGTCCCCGTTCGTCATGAAAACGCCGCAGCGCGCTCGAGATGTGGCCGTCCTGCTGCTGATAGATTTGCGTACCTGTCACCGCGCTGTACGACGGTGAACCCAGGGTGGACGCGTGGAAATAGTCCTTAAGATCGCCACTCGCGGGCTTGTCGATATCCCCGAAGACCTTGAGGAACAGACGCGCGACCGCGGGAACGTCAGACGTCGTCATTGGTCTCGCAGTGCCCTTGCGTGACGTTGGCACATCCGCCTGAACTACGGGATCGGACTGCTCACGCGGCAGCCAAAGTTTGGTCTCGTCGTCGTTCATCCCCGGGCCGGCCATCGATCTGTCATTGCATGTTCGTTGCTGCTCGAATCTGTCTGGGTGCGCCGCTCAGGAGGCTCCGGGATTCGGACGTCGGCTCGATCGCAACCGGCCGCGCCCTGCTGCCGCACCTCGGGTCGGAAAGCGTGATGCCCCTTGTGTCTTTTGACACTCCGGCGACTGACACTCCGGCGAGTCCCGGCGCATATCCTCCGCACCGCCGCGCGTCTTACGGATCGAGCTCAGTATCCCAGTAGAGATAATCGAGCCAGCTCTCGTGCAGATAGTTCGGCGGGAACAGCCGGCCGTTGCGGTGGAGTTGATGCACGGTCGGTGCATAGGGCGTCTGCTTCGGAAACATCTTGGCCTGCTGCGGCGTCAGATTGCCCTTGCGCAGATTGCAGGGCGAGCAGGCGGCGACGACGTTCTCCCAGGTGGTCTGGCCACCCTTGCTGCGCGGAATGATGTGATCGAAGGTGAGGTCGTCGCCCGACAGGCAATATTGGCAGCTGAATCGGTCGCGAAGGAAAACGTTGAACCGGGTGAAGGCGGGGTGGGTGGTCGGCTTGACGAAGGATTTGAGGGAGACGACGCTCGGCAACTGGATTTCGAAGGAAGGACTTCGTACGGCCCGGTCGTAATATTCGACGATGTTGACACGATCGAGGAACACCGCCTTGATCGCGTCCTGCCAGGACCAGAGCGACAGCGGGTAATAACTCAGCGGCCGGAAGTCCGCGTTCAAGACCAGCACCGGCCAACCGCCTTGCGAGACATGTGCGTTCAAATAACGCTCCTGATCTCCCATTAGCTGCGAAGCAGCATGCACTCACATACTACAGGCAGCGTGACGGGATTGTGAAGAGCAATGAGCGGCTTATCCGCCATGCCCTGCCATGTTCCTGCCCCGATTGCCTCCCGCACGCGAGGCCCGTAAAGGGAGCCGCAAGGCCCTGTCGGCCAGTGACGGACCCTGCCGATGACCACGACCGCAAGCTATCTCGAGGCGCCGCGCCGGTTGCGCGCATTTGTGCGTGCGCACGAGACGAGCCTCGTGGTGCTGGCGCTGCTAATCGGCGCCATTGGCGGCCTCGTGGTGGCGGTCATGAGCGGCCTCGTCACGGTGCTGCATTCGGTGCTGTTCAATCTGCCGCTGGGCGATCGGCTGTCGAGCCAGCCCAGCATCGATCCCGTGCGCGCCCTCGTGGTTCCCACGGTTGGCGGACTGGTGCTCGGACTAGCGTTCCTGCTGCTGCTCAGGGTCCGGCCGGCCCGGGAAATCGACCCGATCGAGGCCAACGCGCTTTATGGCGGCCGGATGTCGTTCCGCGGCAGCGTGATCGTGGCCCTGCAGACGATCTGGTCGAGCGGCGTCGGCGGCTCGGTCGGGCTTGAGGCCGGCTACACCCAGCTTTCGAGCGGCCTGGCCGCCTCGCTGGGCCGCGGCTTTCATCTCCGCCGCAACGACCAGCGAATCATGGTCGGCTGCGGCGCGGCGGCGGCGATCGCGGGGGCCTTCAGCGCGCCGCTGGCCGGTGCGTTCTACGCTTTCGAACTTGTGATCGGCGGCTACACGCCGGCGAGCCTGACCCCGGTCGGTGTGGCGGCGGTGGCCGGCTATTTCGTCGCCCATGCCTTCGAGCCGCTGCCGCTCGGCGTCGGCGTCGGAACCGTCGGCGACGTGCTCGGGCGGGATCTTGCGATCGCCGCGCTGCTCGGCATGGTTGCGGCCCTGACCGGGATTGCGATCATGCGCGGGGTGGCGCTGTGCGAGACGCTGCTCGCCAAGACCCGGCTCTGGCCGCCGCTGCGGCCGGCGCTGGGCGGGCTTGCGGTCGGCGCAATGGCGCTGCTGACGCCGCAGGTGATGTCGTCGGGCCATGGCGCGCTGCGCTTCGCCGGCATCGTGGCGATGCCGCTCACCTTCATCGCCGGCGTGTTCGCGCTGAAGGCGATGGCCTCGATCGTCTCGCTCGGTTCGGGCTTCCGCGGCGGATTGTTCTTCGCCACGCTGTTCATGGGCGCGCTCGGCGGCCGGCTGTTCGCGGCCGGCGTCGACATCGTGTGGCCCGGGCTCAATCTCGATCCCAACGCCTATGCCGTGATCGGCATGAGCGCGCTGTCGGCCTCGGTGATCGGTGGACCATTGACGATGTCGTTCATCGCGCTGGAATCCACCGGCAATCTCTGGCTCACCACCGCGGTGCTGGTCGCGGTCATCATCTCGACCACGATCACGCGCGAGTTGTTCGGCTATTCGTTCGCGACCTGGCGGCTGCATCTGCGCGGCGAGACCATCCGCAGCGCCGCCGATATCGGCTGGATCCGCGATCTCACGGTCGGTAAAATGATGCGGCAGGACATGACGACGGTGAACGCCGCGATGCCGATCGAGGCGTTTCGCGAGGAATTCCCGCCCGGCTCGAAGACCCAGGTCGTCGCGGTCGACGGCGAGGGACGCTATGCCGGGCTCGCGCTGGTCGCGGAGGCGCACGCGCCCGACCTCGAGGCCGACAAGGGACTTGCCGCCATCCTGCGCTACGCCGACGTGGTGCTGCATCCCGGCATGAACGTGCAGGAGGCGATCGCGGTGTTCGACGCCGCCGAAGCGGAATCGCTCGCGGTGGTCGAGAACGACGGCGACCGTCGGCCGATCGGCCTGCTCACCGAAGCGCACGCGATGCGGCGCTATGCGGAAGAATCCGAGCAGCGCCGCCGCGAGGTGATCGGCGAGATTTGATTTTGCTGGGGAAGGTCGAGGCATCGGGCATCAAGCCGCATGAGGCTCCGTATGTCCGTCGCAATCTATCGGACCCGTCATTCTGAGGTGCGAGCGGAGCGAGCCTCGAAGGATGCACGGCCACCAGCCGGGCCGTCGACCCTTCGAGGCTCGCTCCGCTCGCGCCTCAGGGTGACGGGTTAGAGGGATCGCTTCGATACGCTAAAACTACACCGTTACCCGCTCCAGCTTCTGCAAGCATCGCGTCACGCGCACCGCGGCCGGCATCTCGGTGTCCGGAAAGCTGGTCTTCCAGTCGGTGACGCCGACTTCGCCGACATAGATGTCGCCGCGCGAGTCCAGCGCGATGCCGTGCGGCGCCAGGAACTTGCCGGTCTCGACGCCGGGGCCGTGCTCGCCGCCGAGCCGGGCGATGCGCTTGCCGGTGTGGTCCACGATCGACAGCCGCGGGCCGAGATTGGGGACCTTGCGGTTGACCGCCATGCCGGGACCGAGCTCGCCGATCACGAAGTTCGGCTGCTTGCCGCCGGAGCAGCAGCACAGCGCGCAGGGCCGGTGCAGATTGTTCCACTGGGTCTCGTATCTGCCGTTGCCGTCGAACACCTGGACGCGGTGGTTCTCGCGGTCGGCGACATAGACCCAGCCATCGGCGTCGGTCGCGATGTTGTGCACGATGTTGAACTGGCCAGGATCGGTGCCGGGCTCGCCCCAGGTTTTGATCAACTTTCCATCCGGCGTGTATTTGTGGACGCAGGCATTGCCGTAGCCGTCCGAGACATAGATCTCGCCGTTCGGCGACAGCGCGGTATGGGTGCAGCGGTGGAACGGCTCGCCGCTCATGAACGGCGCCGGCTTGTTCGGGATGCCGATCGTCAGCGGCACCACGCCGTCAACAGAACATTTGCGCACGGTGTGGTCGCCGTCGTCGGTGCAATAGAGATTGTCGTCGGCATCGATATGCAGGCCGTGGGCGCGCGCGAACACGCCTTCGCCCCAGCTCCGGATGAAGTTCCCCTCGCGGTCGAGCACCACCATCGGATGTTCGCCGCGGTTGAAGACATAGACGCGGTCCTTGCTGTCGACCGCGACGGAGGCGACATCCGTCAGGCTCCAGCCGTCGGGGAGTTTTGCGAAGTTCTCCACCACGCGATAGCGGTGCTCGCCGGTGCCGAGGATGGTTGGCATCGTGGTCTCCCCCTTTTCGTCATTCCGGGATGCGCGGAGCGCAGGCCCGGAATCCATTCATCCGCAGAGATTGTGGCCCAATGGATTCCGGGTTCGCGCTACGCGCGCCCCGGAATGGCGGCTGACTACATTAGCTTCGCCACCGGCCCGATGTCGCGCGACAACAGGCCTTCCTCGATCGCCTTGATCTGCAGCGCCAGATAGCGCGAGTTGATGCGGCATTGCGCGAGGCTGCCGGCGATGAACCACAGGCCGGGCTGCGGCGTGCGCGTATACATGTTGCGCAGCTCCTGGCCGTCGCCAAAGCCCCAGATCGGGCCGACCCGCGCGGCCATCGCCTCGCCGAACAGCCTCTTCACCAGCTCTTCCTGCGGCCGGTAGCCGGTCGCGAGCACGATCAGGTCGGCGGCAACCGTCTCGCCGCTCTTCAGTCGCGCGCCTTCGCTCACGAAGGTCTCGATGTCGGCAAATTGTTTCAGGGCAATCGCGCCGCTCGCGACGAGATCCGAGCAGCCGACGTTGAAGTAATAGCCGCCGCCGCGGGTCAGGTACTTGAACTGCCAGCCCGTGCCGCCGTCGCCGAAATCGAGCTTGAAGCCCTTGCGCGCGAGACCGTCGAGCAGCGGTCTGTCGAGCTCCTTCGACTGCTCGGTCATCAGCACGTGGCTGCGTTTGGCGAGCGCCAGCGGCATCGAGGTCGCGATCAAATCGTTGTCTTCGAGCGAGCCTTCATTGTAGGCGGCATAGGCCAGCTGCGCGGAGGGCTCGATGTTGGTGACGAGCGTCGAGGAGCGCTGCACCAGCGTCACCTTGGCGCCGGAGGAATGCAGGTCCTGCGCGATGTCGTGGCCGCTATTGCCGGTGCCGATCACCAGGGCGCGCTTGCCTGCCCAATGCTCGCCGTCTTCATAGCCGCTCGAATGCAGCACCTTGCCGGAGAAAGTCTTCAAGCCGGGGATATCAGGCACGCTCGGAATGCCGCTGACGCCGGTCGCCATCACGACATGGCGCGGCTGCAGTTTCCGCGTCGTGCCGTCGGCGCGGCGCAGCTCGATGGTCCAGCGTCCCTGTGCGTCGTCGTAGCTGCCGCCCACGAATTCCGTTCCGGTCCAGAAGTTCAGCTCCATGGCATCGACATAGGATTCGAACCAGTTGGCGAGCTTGTCCTTCGGGATGTAGGTCGGCCAGTTCGGCGGGAACGGCATGTAGGGCAAATGATTGACCTGCACCTGGTTGTGCAGGGTCAGCGCATGGTAGCGCTTGCGCCAATTGTCGCCGACGCGCGCCTCGCGGTCGACGATCAGCGCGTCGATCTTGAGCTGTTGCAGACGGGCGGCGATCGCAAGCCCGGCCTGTCCGCCGCCGACCACCAGCACATCGGGATCCCGCTCGGCATATTCCGCGGATGCCTTGCGCAGGTCGAGCCAGTTCGGTCCGCGGAAGTCGCGGGAATAGGCTTGTCCACGCGGCCTTGTGTTTCCCTGCTGTTCCTCGAACCCCTTCAGTTCCTCCAGCGCCGTCAGCAGCGTCCAGGCCTTCAGCCGATCGCCGTCGGCGGCGTCAGGGATCAGCCGCACGATGCCGTGGCCGCGGCCGACAGCGGTTTCGAACTTGAAGATCGCCTCGATCGCTTGGGTGCCGGCGCGCATCACCCGGCGGGGCGGCGCGCGCTCGGCATCGATGCGGAAATCATGCGGCGCGCTGCGACGCGCATGCGCGGGCAGGTCCTCGATGATTGCAAAGGCGCGGTTGACGGTCTGGATGTTCCAGCTCAGCGCCAGCACGTCGCGCCAGTAGCTCTCGGGATGGAACAGCGGCTTCAGCAGCACATCGTCGGGGCCCGCCAGCGCATCCTCGAACTGCACAAGCCAATTGTCGGCGGCGACCGAAATATCGTCCGTCTTGTCGAGCATTGAGCGTTTCTCGTCATCGGCCGCCCTTGTGACGTTTTCTTGGCGGCGTTCCCTTGCCCGCAAGCCTATACCCATTGGCGAGGCCGCAGAAAGGGCGCGACGGGATAGCGCCTATTCGGCCAGCGACAGGATCAGGCCTTGATCCGGCGGAACGCGGCCCTGCAGGGTATCGAGATAGGCCTCGCGCACCGCAGCCGGGCCGCGCCGCTCGACGACATCGAGCCAATTCGGCAGATGCGGCACGACCTCCGTCCATGCGGCGCTGAAACGCTGGTCGATGCCGCCGGGCCCCCATTCCTTGGCGCGCTTGCGGATCTGGTCCGGCGCGAAGAACCACACCGGCTTGGCGCCGGGCAGCGTCGGCTCGTCCGGCTCGCTCGCGCGATGCGTGAGCCCGACCCGGCCGGAATAGACCATCTGCGCGCCGAAGTGCCGGTGCAGGGTCTCGCGCAGCGCGCCGTTGCCGGCCATGTCGACATAGGCGACAGGCTCGGCCCCCGGGATCGCGGTGACCTGGTCATAGGTGACGACCTCGTCGTAGCAGCCGAGCGAGGTGACGAAATCGACATTGCCCTTCGAGGTCAGCCCGATCACCCGGATACCTCGTTTGTGCAGGAGATGGGCGAGCCCGAACGCGGTCTTGCTCGAGGCCGACGACAGGATGACGCGGCGTGCACCGTAGAACTCGTTCTCGGCCAGGAAGTCGTCGACCAGGAACGAGAGCATGAACAACGGCAGCAGCAATGCGCGGAAATCGCCCTGCTGGCCGGCATAGGTCGGATCGCCGGAGACGCGGGCATAGGCATTGTAGACCGGCGAGACCTCCTGCCGGTGCGCGGCGCCGTCGCGCAGGCCGCGCTTGCTGACATCGGCGGCCTCGATCACCAGATGGGTCGCCATCGGGAAATAGCCGAACAGCGTTTCGCCGGCTGCGACAGCGGGATGCTTCGAGGCCAGCACCTCGCCAAAGCCCCACACCGGGATGATGCCGTAGCCGTCGGGCGCCGGAAACAGGCGCCAGTACTTCAGCTGCTCGCCGATCACGGCGTAGGTGATGTTGTTGGCGGTGAAGGCGAAGCGGGTCACTTTCACCAGCAGCGTGCCGGCCGGCAGCGCCGCGGCATCGGGCAGCTGCGTCTCGATCACCTTGCATTGCTGCAGATCGTTGCGGATGACGATGAAGTCAGTGGAGTTCATGGCGATGATCCCGGCGTCAGATGCGCCGGCATCGTTGCGTCGATCGCCGGCCTTTGCAACAGCAACTAAGTTTCAAACGCCGTTCGCCTCACCGTCACCTTGGTCAGCGAAGCTGCCCTTCGCGGTAGAGGTCGCGCAGCTTGCGCTTGAAGATCTTGCCGGTCGCCTCGCGCGGCAGCGCGTCCAAGAAGCGGATGTCCCTCGGCACTTTGAAATTGGCGAGCTTGCCGCGGAGAAATTCCTGGATCGCCGCGACCGACGGCGTGCTGCCCGCTTCCGGCTCGACGCAGGCGAACAGCCGCTCACCATATTCGTCGTCGGGCACGCCGAACACGGCGCAGTCGCGGACGCCCGCCATGCCGATCAGGGCATTCTCGATCTCGGCGGGATAGATGTTGACGCCGCCCGAGATCACCATGTCGCGCTTGCGGTCGCACAGGAACAGATAGCCGTCCGCGTCGAGATAGCCGACATCGCCGACGCTGACGAGGCCGTCGCGGTCGGCCTCGGCGCGCGCCTTGGCGTTGCCGTGGTAATCGAAATCCGACGTCGCGGTCTGGCGCATGAAGATCTCGCCGGGCTCGCCGACGTCGCATTGCGTCCCGTCGGGCCGGAAGATCTTGACGATGCCGCCCTCGATAGCGCGGCCGACCGTACCGGGCTTGGCCAGCGCCTCGGCCGACGAATGCCAGACCGGGATGCCGGTCTCGGTCGAGCCGAGATATTCGTTGATCACAGGTCCCCACCACTCGATCATCGCGCGCTTGACGTCGACCGGGCAGGGCGCCGCGCCGTGCACGATGAAGCGCAGCGACGACAGGTCGTAGCGGCGTCGCGCCTCTTCCGGCAGGCGCAGCAGCCGCACGAACATGGTCGGCACCATGTGCATGTGGGTGACATGGTGGCGCTCGATCAGCTGCAGCAGATCCTCGGGATCGAAGCGCGGCTCGAGCACGATCACGCAGCCGCAGCGGAATGCGAGCATGCCATAGGAGTGCGGCGCCGAATGATACATCGGGCCGTTCATCAGGATCACCTGATCCTCATTCGGCTTGACGCCGTAGGTGATGGCGCCGACGCGCGTGGCCGCCGCCTGCTGCTCTGATGGCATCGGCTTGCGCTTGACGCCCTTTGGCAGTCCTGTGGTGCCCGACGTATAGAACATCGGCGCTGCGCCGATCGGCGCGTCGGTCAGCGGTTGATGCGTTTCACGCCAGATATCCCAATCGGTCATGCCGTCGGGCACGCGCGTGGACGCCGGCGCCACGCCATAGGCCGCGGCGATCTCCGGTGGTGTGGTCACCACTAGCAGCTTGATCCCCGGCGGCAGCCCGTCGCGGATCTGCGGCAGCAGATCGGCGTGACAGACCAGCGTGTCGGCCCCGCTGTCGGACAGGATGTAGGCGACCTCGTCGGCCTTCAGATGCCAGTTGATCGGCACCACCGGACTGCCGAGCGCGGCTGCGGCTGCGACCACCTCGAACAGCGCGAAATCGTTGCGCAGCATCATGCCGACCGGCTTGCCGCCCTGAACGCCGAGCGCGCGGAAGCCGGTCGCCGCCCGCGCGATGCGGGCGTGAATGTCGCCGTAGCTGATCTGTCGGTCGCCGCTGATGATCATGTTGCGTTTCCCCCTGGCGTCGCTGAGAAGTCGCCGAAGCTGGTCCGGCCCGGCCGTCGAACCGGCAGGGCCGCGCTGATCGGAACGACAGATAATCGTCCCGGCGGCTGGTGTCACGGCCGGAACGATTCGAATGACGTCAGGCGCTGGCGCGCAGGAAATCGCTGCGGGCCTCGTTGAATTCCGCCTTCATCCGCGCCACCAGCTCGGCGACCGGCGGGGCGTCGGTGATCTGGCCGATGCCCTGGCCCGAACCCCAGATGTCGCGCCAGGCCTTGGCCTTCGTGTTGCCGCCGGAGCCGAAATTCATCTTGGATTTGTCGGCGACCGGCAGATTGCCCGGATCGAGGCCTGCCGCTGCGATCGACGGTCCGAGGTAGTTGCCGTGCACGCCGGTGAACAGGTTCGAATAGACGATGTCGTGCGCGGCGTATTCGGTCAGCGCCTGCTTGTACCTGATGTCGGCATTGGCTTCCTCGGTCGCGATGAAGCGGGTGCCCACATAGGCGAGGTCGGCGCCGAGCGCGAGTGCGGACGCGATGCTCCAGCCGTCGGAGATCGCGCCCGACAGCAGGATGGTGCCCTTGAACCATTGCTTGACCTCGCGCACCAGCGCGAACGGCGACAGCGTGCCGGCATGGCCGCCCGCGCCGGCGCAGACCAGGATCAGTCCGTCGACGCCCTGCTCGGCGGCCTTGCGGGCGTGCTTCACGTTGATCACGTCGTGGAACACCACGCCGCCGTAGGAATGCGCGGCCTCGACGATTTCGGACGGCGGGCGCAGCGAGGTGATGATGATGGGCACCTTGTGCTTCACGCAGGTTTCCATGTCATGCATCAGCCGGTCGTTGGAGGCGTGGCAGATCTGGTTGACCGCGTAGGGCGCGACCTTCTTCTCCGGATGCTTCGCCTGGTACTCGCCGAGCTCGTTCTCGATCTGCGTCAGCCACTCGCCGAGCTTTTCGACCGGGCGGGCGTTGAGCGCCGGGAATGAGCCGACGATGCCGGCCTTGCACTGCGCGATCACGAGCTCGGGCCCCGAGACGATGAACAGGGGGGAACCGACGACCGGCAGTTCGAGCCTGTTGGCGAGCGAGGCGGGCAGCGACATTGTTCGGATCCTCCATGCGCGGCGCCCGGCCGGTGCCGGGGCGGATCGCGATTTGTTGTGATGGCCGGAGCGGCGGCTCCCTTGGCGCGGCAATATAAGGCTGGACGGCTGAGTTATGACGTTCAATATTGAACAGCTGATTGGCCAGAAATGAACAAAGGCGCGGGCGGCGGCATGGATTGGGAGCTTTGCAAGACGTTCGTCGCGGTGGCCGAGACGCGCAGCTTCGCCGGCGCGGCGCGGCGGCTGCGCATCAGCCACCCCACCGTTGGCCGCAACGTCGCGGCGCTCGAGAAGCAGCTCGGGACCCGCCTGTTCGCCCGTTCGAACGACGGCCTGTCGCTGACGTCGCATGGCCGCAAGTTCCGCGAGCACACCGAGGTGATGGCGGCTGCGGCCCTGCGCGCGGAGGCGGCCGCGTCCGCCACCGGTGCGCAGGCCCGCGGCGTCGTGAAGCTGTCGATCGGCGCGACGCTGGCGGCGCATTGGCTGATGCCGCGTCTCGGAGCGTTCCTGCGCGATCACGCCAACATCCAGCTCGAGATCATCACCCACCCGTTTCCGGCGAGCGTCCGGCGTCGCGAGGCCGACGTGGTGCTGCGGCCGGTCGATGCCGGCGACGAGAACCTGATCGGGCGCAAGATCGGACGGCTCGGCGCCGGCTTCTACGCATCACGCGGTTATGCCGCCGGGCGCAAGCTGCCGGAGCGGCCGGACGAGTGGCGGGGGCACAGCGTGATCGGGTTTGCCGACCAGGCCTCGAATGCGCGCCTGGCGCGGTGGAGCGATGTCATCACCCGGCAGGGCACGCTGGTGATGCGCTGTTCCTCGCAGGGCGACATGCTGGCGGCGGCGCGGGCCGGGCTCGGGATTTGCGCGCTGTCCTGTTTGGTCGGGGCCGACTATCCCGATCTGGTTCGGGTCGCTCCGCAAAAGCTCTCGAGCCTCTCCGACCTCTGGCTGCTCGCCCATCCCGATCTGGTCGAGCTTCCCTCGGTGCGCGCCGTCATCGGCTTTGTCACCGATTGCGCGCGCGAGGACCGCGTCAGGCTGCGCGGATAGAGCGTTTTCGAGCGAAGTGGATACCGGTTCGCGTCAAGAAAACGCGTCAAAACAAAACGCATTCTCACGCCCGCGCCCGCCATAACGTCACCGCGAGCGAGATAAAGACGGCGCAGGTCCACAGCGCCTGCCAGTTCTCCGGTCCTTCGTTGAAGCCCACATAGATGGCGCCTGCGACAAAAATGCCGGCAAAGATCGATTCCGCCAGAGGGCGGACTCCTTTCGTAGCAGGATTGAGCAGTGTCATGGCCGCGAACGGCACCGCCGCCATGGTTAGCGGCGCGAAAGGAAAATCGATGAAGCGCGGGTCAAATATCAGGCCCAGTGCCGCCGCCGTGCCGATCACCGTGGTGACGATCAAGGCCAATCCGTGCACGGTCACCAGCACCGTCTCGGTGTGGTAGCCCTTCGGACCAAACAATTCCTGGAAACTGGGCGGTGCGCGACCCGACATCAGGGCGTTGGCGCCGCACACCGGCGAGGCCGTTGCCGCCACCAGAAGCGAGCCCCAGACAAGCCAGCCTCCCGTCCCACAGCTTTCATAGACCAGTCTCTGCGCGGCCACCCCAAACAGGATTCCGGCTGTGGTCGCCGATAGTCCGACCGCAAGCCACGGCACGAATTCGGGCTCGTTCGGCCGACGGCGCGAGGTCAGCCAAGCTGCGCCGAACACCAGGATCGCCAGCGCCATTCCGCTGCACATCTGCAGTTTCCAGAACGGAAAATTGCTGATCGGCAGGCCAGGCGGATATTTCAGCGTGCGCGCTTCCGAATCGAACAGGCCCCAGGATCCGCCGACCGTGCCCTCGATCTCCCGCTTCCATCCTTCGTCATAGGCTTCGAACAGGTTGACGCGGAAATGCTCGCGCCGGGCAAGGTCGAGCACTTCCGAGACCACCCGCGCCTGATTGACGCGTGACGGCAGCGCAGACTCGCGCATGCGCCCCTCGCTCGGCCAGCCTACTTCTCCGATAAAGATTTCCTTGCCCGGAAAAACCGCCGCGATCTGCCGGCGCATCTCGTCAGCGTGAGCAGCGGCACGTTCCGCGGGGATCGGGATATTCTCCCAGTATGGCAGGATATGAATCGTGACGAAATCGACGGCGTCGGAAAGTTCGCGATTGCTCAGCCAGAACTCCCAGACGTCGGCATAGGTGACGGGGACGCTGACTTGCGCCTTGATTGAACGGATCAAGTCGCCGAGGTCGGACGCCGACATTTCCTTGCGCAGCAGAACCTCGTTGCCGACCACGAGAGCAATGATCGTGTCTGGATATTGCTTGGCGAGGCGTATCGCCGTTTCGACCTGTGTTGCATTCTTCTTTCGATCCCGATCGAGGAAAATGCCCTGAATGACTTTCAGCCCCGCCTTGGCTGCGAGCCCGGGGATCTGGTCGAGACCGAGATCGGTCGCATAGGTGCGGATGCAGTCGGATATCTTCGCGAGTTGCGCGAGATCTTCCGCGATCTGTTCCGGCGTGACCTGCGTCGCGGGAGCAAGTGATGTCTGATCGTTGCGGAACGGGGCGTAGGAGATGCACTGGACTTTATCGCTCGGATCGATCGGAGCGCGCACAAGGCTGACCGGGATGCCCAGCCACCACCACGCCGCGGCGATAGCCCCGAGGGATATCAGGAGAAGCAGCGGAGTGCGAAGTGAAACCAGGTCCGTCCTCCTTGCAGGAAGGATGTGCTGGGCAAAATGGGCGAGGCCGGCAAATTGAATGAGTATTCGTCTGTTGATGCTATAACACGCGTTCACGCAGTTGGAGTGTTTTCTCGACGACCTACTTCGCGCCGGCGATCACGCCTTCGCGATTCCTGAGCACGCGATAATATGCCCACCACAGATGCGCGGCGGCGCCGCGCAGTGGACGCCACGGCTCGGCAAGCGGTGCCATCTGCTTCGGCGTCGGCCGTTCCTTCAGCCCGAGCCCGACCTTGACCGCTTCCTGGACGGCGAGGTCGCCGGCCGGCCACGCATCGCCATGGCCGAGGCAGAACAAGAGATAAACGTCGGCGGTCCACGGGCCGATCCCGGGCAGCGCGGTCAGCGTGTTGTGCGCGGCATCGGCTTCTTCATTGGCGAGCACGTCGAGGTTCAGCCGCTCCTCGGCGAGCTCGCGCGCGATGTGCTTCAGCGTCTTGATCTTTGCCGCGGAGAGCCCGAGCCGGCCGAGCCGGTCGGCCCGCGCCTTGCGGATCGCATCATGGTGGAACGGGTCGAACGCCTGGCTGACGCGGCCCCAGATCGCGGCAGCACTCGCGGTCGACAGCTGCTGCCCGCAGATGATCGCGGCAAGTCCCGCAAACCCCGGCTCGCGCTGCCGGATGGCCGGCATGCCGGTTAGTTCGAGGATCGGGCGCAGCCGTCGATCCTGGTCGACCAGCTTCTGAATGGCCTCGTCGAGGTCGGCCTGGGTTTCGAGATGGATCAGCATTGCGGGATCTGCATTCAGCTTGTCATGCGCGGGCTTGACCCGCGCATCCATCTCCTATCGTAACAGAGTCTTGTCCAGCCGCATGGTCCGGAAAAGTGGAAACCGGTTTTCGCTTGCGACAAACGCAAGGCGTTTGCGCGAAGATCATGCCCAAACAAGGATCGCCGGGTCGAGCCCGGCAATGACGTGCGATCGAACGCCATGCCACCCGTTTTCCGTTTTGCCCCGAGTCCGAATGGCTACCTGCATCTCGGCCATGCCTATTCGGCGCTGCTCAACCACGACCTCGCGAAGCAGTCGGGCGGACGCTTCCTGCTGCGGATCGAGGACATCGACGCGACGCGCTGCCGGGTCGAATTCGAGCAGGCGATCTACGAGGATCTGGCCTGGTTCGGCATCGCCTGGGAGACCCCGGTGCGGCGGCAGTCGGAGCATTTTGCCGCCTATCGCGCGGCGATCGACCGCCTGTCGGCCGAGCGGCTGGTCTATCCGAGCTTCGAGAGCCGCGCGGAGATCGCGCGGCTGGTCGCGGAATGCGAGGCGGGCGGCGCGTGGCCGCGCGATCCGGATGGCGCGCCGCTCTATCCGGGAGCG